>NZ_JAKVPY010000019.1:0-87933 GCF_022487945.1 Halomonas flagellata | reverse complement strand
TCGGGTGGGAAACCTCGACGCGCCAGCCTCGCTGGTCGCCGATAGAGCCCTCAGCGGGTCTCTGTCACGAGTGGTGCGCATTCTACCGAATCCGCCGCGCCTGTCAAGTGAGAGCTTTTCGAAAGCTGCGAAAAACCTCATAAATAACAAACACTTCTGCCACTCATCACCGCCTGCAACGTTGCCCGTCGCCGGCAGCGGATGCGTACTTTACGGATTTCCCCGATGCCCCGCAAGGCCTTTTCGGGAAAAATTCCAAGCCGGCGAGCCGCCGTCGTCCACAGGCGGTTCGGGCAGACCGCCTGTGGACAAGCCGCCCCCTGGCCGAGAGACGACAACGCCCGCTCGAGGCGGGCGCTGCAGCGAGGCATCAAGCGCTCAACTGGCGGGCGGCGAGCGCTTCATCTTGCGCATGATCGCCATCGCCGGCCCCGACGCCACATAGCTACCGAACAGCAGCAGCAGCATCACCGAAGGCTCCACCGAGATCACCACGAAGCCCAGCACGATGGCCAGCAGCACCACGAAGGGTACCGGCCCCTTGAGGTCGATATCCTTGAAGCTGTAGTAGCGGATGTTGCTGACCATCAGCACCCCGGCGGCGGCGACGACCAACAGCATCAACAACTTGAAGCCGACCGCGTCGGCATCGAAGCTGTGGAAGGTCCAGACGCTGGCGGCGACGAAGGCCGCGGCCGACGGGCTGGGCAGGCCGATGAACCACTTCTTGTCGACGCTGCCGATCTGCACATTGAAGCGTGCCAGACGCAGTGCGGCGCAGGCCACATAGAGGAAGGCCACCACCCAGCCGGTCTTGCCGATGTCCTGCAGTATCCAGGTGAAGGCGACCAGCGCCGGCGCCACGCCGAAGGAGAGCATGTCGGAGAGGCTGTCATACTCGGCACCGAAGGCGCTCTGGGTATTGGTCATCCGCGCCACCCGGCCATCCAGGCCGTCGAGCACCATGGCGATGAAGATCGCCACGGCGGCCGCGGTGAAGTCGCCGTTGATGCCGGCCACCACGGCGAAGAAACCGGCAAACAGCGCCGAGGTAGTGAAGAGGTTGGGCAGCAGGTAGATGCCCTTGCGACGCACCTTCTTGCCGTCCTCGATGGACTCCTCGATGACCTCCGTCTCGCGCACGAAGGTAGCGGCCAGGTCTTCCTCGGCGGGGGAAGCCGTCTCGCGCTCGGCCCTGCCCTGTTCGGCACCGGGGCGACCGGCATCATGTTCGGTATTGTGGGGATCCTGACTCATTCGCCTCGTCCGTTACCAGAATGGATTCACGCGCTGGTGAATGACTGCCATTCTACACGGTGGCGTCGAGGGAACCATGCCTGCCGTCGGCCCCCGAAACGCCACGAGGGCGCGGAAACCCGCGCCCTCGTGGCTGGCCGCACCGCGGCCGGCGATCAGTTCTTGGACTTGTCGACCAGCTGGTTGGCGGCGATCCACGGCATCATGCCGCGCAGCTTGGCGCCCACGATCTCGATCTCGTGCTCGGCATTCAGGCGGCGACGCGCGGTCATCGACGGGTAGTTGCTGTTGCCCTCGTTGATGAACATCTTGGCGTATTCGCCGGTCTGGATGCGCTTGAGCGCGTTGCGCATGGCGGCGCGAGACTGCTCGTTGATCACCTCGGTGCCGGTCACGTACTCGCCATACTCCGCGTTGTTGGAGATGGAGTAGTTCATGTTGGCGATGCCGCCCTCGTACATCAGGTCGACGATCAGCTTGAGCTCGTGCAGGCACTCGAAGTAGGCCATCTCCGGGGCATAACCGGCCTCGGTCAGGGTCTCGAAGCCGGCCTTGACCAGCTCCACCGCACCGCCGCACAGCACGGCCTGCTCGCCGAACAGGTCGGTCTCGGTCTCGTCCTTGAAGGTGGTCTCGATGATGCCGCTACGGCCACCGCCGACGCCGGCGGCATAGGAGAGCGCCAGCTCCTTGGCGGTGCCGGAGGCATCCTGGTGGATGGCGATCAGGTCGGGAATGCCGCCGCCCTTGACGAATTCGGAGCGCACGGTGTGACCCGGTGCCTTGGGCGCGATCATGATCACGTCCAGGTCCTTGCGCGGCTCGATCTGGTTGTAGTGGATGTTGAAGCCATGGGCGAAGGCCAGGGTGGCGCCCTGCTTCAGGTTCGGCTCGACCTCCTGCTCGTAGATCGCCTTCTGGTTCTCGTCCGGCGCCAGGATCATCACCACGTCGGCGGTCTTGCAGGCTTCCGGCACGCTGGCGACCTTTAGGCCGGCGGCCTCGGCCTTGGCGACGGAGGAGGAGCCGGAACGCAGGCCGACGGTGACGTCGACGCCGGACTCCTTCAGGTTGTTGGCGTGGGCATGGCCCTGGGAACCGTACCCCACGATGGTGACCTTCTTGCCCTGGATGAGGGAGAGGTCGCAGTCCTTGTCGTAGTAAACGCGCATGCTGTGCTCCTGAGAGGAAGGGGTTGGTAACGATGTCAGCGTTGATGGCCACCCGCGCCGTCTGTCGCGGCGCTGGGGGTCTGACGACCGATGTCGATACCTTACGCCAGCCGCCCCATTGCGTAAAACGCGATATTTGCAACGCCGCATGCCGAAATATGCAATACTCCCCGGATGGACATGCGCCCCCTGAAACACTTCCTGGCCCTCGCCGACACCCTGCATTTCGGCCGCGCCAGCGATGCCTGTCACGTCAGCCCCTCGACGCTTTCCCGCTCGATCCGCCAGCTCGAGGAGAGCCTCGGCGTGCGTCTGTTCGATCGCGACAACCGCCACGTCAGCCTGACCCGCCAGGGACAGACCTTCCAGGGCTATGCCCGCGAGACCCTGGAACAGTGGGAGCAGCTGCGCCTGTCGCTGATGAGCGAGGCACGCACCCTCACCGGCGAGATCAGCATCTACTGCTCGGTGACCGCTAGCTACAGCTTCCTCTACGAACTGCTCAGCGAATTCCGGGCCCGCTATCCCGGCATCGAGCTCAAGCTGCATACCGGCGACCCGGCCGAGGCCATGGCGCGGGTGCTGAGCGGCGACGAGGACATGGCGATCACCTCGCGTCCCCGCCAGGTGCCCGAGGCGCTGGCCTTCAAGTCGCTGACCCGCTCACCGCTGGTGTTCATTGCCCCCTATGACAGCCACGGCTGGATACCCTCCACCCCCGAGTCGCCCTCCGCCGAGCAGTGGCGAGAGGTGCCGATGATCCTCTCCGAGGCGGGCCTGTCGCGGGAGTACAGCAACACCTGGTTCCGGGCGCTGGGGATCGCCCCGCGGATCTACGCCCAGGTGGCCGGCCACGAGGCGATCGTCAGCATGGTGGGGCTGGGCTTCGGGGTCGGGGTGGTGCCGAAAATCGTGCTCGACAACAGCCCGCTGCGCGAGCGCGTGCGGGTACTGCCGGTGAAGCCGGAGCTGCCCCATTACGACGTCGGGCTCTGCGTGCTCGAGCGTCGCCTCAGGAGCCCGCTGATCCAGGCGCTCTGGGACGAGGTGGTCGAACGGTGAGGCACAAAAAAGCCGCCCCGAAGGGCGGCCTCTGGATTCAGCAACAAGGCATGTAGAAGACTGATTTACGTCACGAGTGAACGCAGTCGTAAATCAAAGGGACAACACCTTGTCGCCGCGGGCAATGCCCGACACTCCGGTACGCGCCACCTCGAGGATGCCCACCGGCCCCATGGCCTGCAGGAAGGCATCCAGCTTGCCGGCGTCCCCGGTGATCTGCACCGTGTAGAGGCTCGGCGAGACGTCGACGATCTGCGCACGGAAGATGTCCACGGTGCGCTTGACCTCGTCGCGGGCCGCGCCCAGCGCCTTGACCTTGATCAGCATCAACTCGCGCTCGATGTGGTTGCCCTCGGTGAGGTCGACCAGCTTGACCACGTCGATCAGCTTGTTGAGGTGCTTGGTGATCTGCTCGATCACCCGGTCGTCGCCCACGGTGGTGACCGTGAGGCGTGACAGGCTCGGGTCCTCGGTGGGCGCCACGTTCAACGTCTCGATGTTGAAGTTGCGCTGAGAGAACAGCCCCACCACACGTGACAGGGCGCCCGGTTCGTTTTCCATCAGGATCGAGATGATATGACGCATCAGGTCCGCTCCGTCTTCGAAAGCAGCATGTCGCGCATGGAGCCCAGGGGCACCTGCATCGGATAGACGTGCTCGTGCGGGTCCACGGCGACGTCGAGGAACACCAGCTCGTGCTTGTCGGCAAAGGCTCTCTCCAGTGCCGGCTCGAGCTCCTCGAGCGTCTCGACCTTCAGGGCGGTGAAGCCATACGACTCGATCAGTTTCTGGAAGTCGGGCAGCGACTCCATGTAGGAGTGCGCATGGCGGGACTTGTAGTTGAGGTCCTGCCACTGGCGCACCATGCCCAGCGAGGCATTGTTGAGGTTGACGATCTTCACGCCGCCACCGAACTGCTTACAGGTCGACAGCTCCTGCATCATCATCTGGAAGCTGCCCTCGCCGGTGACGCAGATTACCTGCTCCTCGGGGAAGTTCTGCTTGATGCCCATGGCCGCCGGGAAGCCGAAGCCCATGGTGCCGAGCCCCCCGGAGGTGATGAAGCGGTTGGGCTTGTCGAACTTGTAGTACTGGGCCGCGAACATCTGGTGCTGGCCTACGTCGGTGGTCACGTACGCCTCGCCGCGGGTGATCCGGCACAGCGCCTCGATCACCTCCTGCGGCTTGATCGGCTCGCCGGGCTGCGACGGCTCATAGAGCTTGCCGTGGCGCTCCTCGCGCCAGCCGTCGATCTTCTGCCACCACTCGGCCAGGGCCTCGGGATTGGCGATCTCCTTGCCTTGCACCAGGCTGATCATCTCGTCGATCACGCTGGCCGCGGGGCCGACGATGGGCACGTCGGCCCGCACGGTCTTGGAGACCGAGCTGGGATCGATGTCCACATGGATGATCTTGGCGGTGGGACAGAACTTGGAGGTGTTGTTGGTCACCCGATCGTCGAAGCGCGCACCGATGGCGATGATCAGGTCGGCATGGTGCATCGCCATGTTCGACTCATAGGAGCCGTGCATGCCGAGCCAGCCGAGACACTGGCGGTCGCTCTGCGGGTAGGAGCCGATCCCCATCAGGGTGGTGGTGATCGGGAAGCCCAGCCGCTTGACCAGGTCGGTCAGCCCCTCGCAGGCCCGGCCGGTGACCACGCCGCCGCCGGTGTAGAACACCGGGCGCTTGGCCTTGAGCATCATCTCCACGGCCTTCCTGATCTGGCCGGTATGCCCGCGGGTGACCGGATTGTACGAGCGCATCTTCACCTTCTTCGGGTAGACGTACTCGTAGCGCTCGGTGGGGGCGGTCATGTCCTTGGGAATGTCCACCACCACCGGACCGGGACGCCCGGTCGAGGCCAGGTAGTAGGCCTTCTTGAGGACTTCCGGAATCTCGGTCGGGTGCTTGATCGAGAAGCTGTGCTTCACGATCGGGCGGGTCACGCCGATGATGTCGGTTTCCTGGAAGGCGTCGTCACCGATCAGGTGGCTCATCACCTGACCGCACAGCACCACCATCGGAATCGAGTCCATGTAGGCGGTGGCGATGCCGGTGACCGCATTGGTGGCACCGGGACCGGAGGTGACCAGCACCGTCCCCGGCTTGCCCGAGGCCCGGGCATAACCGTCGGCCGCATGGGTCGCGGCCTGTTCATGGCGCACCAGGATGTGCTTGACCTTGTCCTGGCGGAACAGGGCGTCATAGATGTGCAGCGCCGCGCCACCTGGATAGCCATAGATGTATTCGACGCCCTCATCCTGGAGGAAGCGGGCGATCATATCCGCGCCGGAAAGCAGTTCCACAGATGTTTCTCCCCTGGAGGTCTCGAGTGCGATCCGTGCCCGCTGATCGGGTCACGGGTTCGAGTGCGGCGGTATGCCGCTGCCGGACACGCCGGCACCTGATGCCAAACCCTGGCTTAATGGGCCCTGTTGGGGCCTGCACTCTCATTCGGGAACGCCGATTTATTGCTGCGCTCGATATCTTGACCGCCGGCGGTACTCAAAGTCCTCATTTACTGCCTTGTAAACTCCGGCTTTTCCGTTCCGGCGACGGTCAACCTATCGTCGCTCGCGACATAAATCAGCAGCTCCCTTTCACGGCGGATCGCCGCGTCGGGGCGTTGGCCGCCACCGGCGGTTGGCCGATGTCGGTAGTCCTTCGGCGGGTAGAGGCCAGGTGGCCTACCCTTCGCGCGGCAGTGGGGGGTCACCCGCAGGAGTCCGCGCCCGCAATCAGGAACGGTCAAGATTCCATTAGCATCACGAAGGTGTCAACCGCCGAGGACGCTCGGGTAGCCCATGAACGGAATTTCGGCAAGGCACTTTCGCCCGGATAGCGACAGGAAAGCGCCCGCCGAACGGCATAAAAAAACCCGCCGGCATGGGGAACCGGCGGGCAAACGGTTACAGGACGCAACCTGGTTTCAGTGTAGCCAGTCGTCGACCGGGGGCCCGAGCGACAACGTAACGCTTTGTGTATCAGTGATGAAACACCAGGTGATCCTCCTCCACGTCGACATGGATGACGTCGCCCGGGGAGAACTTCCCGGCCAGCAGGTCCTGGGCCAGCGGGTTCTCGATGCGGCTCTGGATCGCCCGCTTGAGCGGTCGCGCCCCGAACACCGGGTCGAAGCCCACCACGGCCAACTGGGCCAGGGCGGCGTCGCTGACCTCGAGCGACAGGTCGTGCTCGGCCAGGCGTGACCGCAGGCGGTCGAGCTGGATGCCGGCGATGGCCTGGATCTGCTCCTGGCCCAGGGCGTGGAACACCACCACCTCGTCGATGCGGTTGATCAGCTCCGGCCGGAAGTGGTCGCCCACCACCGCCATCACCATCTCCTTCATCTGCGCGTAGTCCGCGTCGTCGCCTCCCATGCGCTGGATGATGTCCGAGCCCATGTTGGAGGTCATGACAATCACGGTGTTGCGGAAGTCCACGGTACGCCCCTGGCCGTCGGTCAGGCGGCCATCCTCCAGTACCTGCAGCAGGATGTTGAAGACGTCGTGGTGGGCCTTCTCCACCTCGTCGAGCAGCAGTACCGAGTAGGGCTTGCGGCGCACCGCCTCGGTCAGGTAGCCGCCCTCCTCATAGCCGACATAGCCGGGGGGCGCCCCGATCAGCCGCGCCACGGAGTGCTTCTCCATGAACTCCGACATGTCGATGCGCACCATGGCCTCCTCGGTGTCGAAGAGGAAGTTGGCCAGCGCCTTGCAGAGCTCCGTCTTGCCCACCCCGGTGGGGCCGAGGAACAGGAAGGAGCCGTTGGGCCGATTGGGGTCGGCCAGGCCGGCGCGCGAGCGCCGCACGGCGTTGGCCACGGCGGTGACCGCCTCGTCCTGGCCGATCACCCGCTCGTGCAGCGCCGCCTCCATGCGCAGCAGCTTGTCGCGCTCGCCCTCGAGCATCTTGGCCACCGGGATGCCGGTCCAGCGCGACACCACCTCGGCGATCTCCTCCTCGGTGACGTTGGAGCGCAGCAGCTGGTGCCTGGCGGTATCGGCCTCGGCCTCGCCGGCCTCGGCGATCTTCTTCTCCAGCGCGGGGATCACCCCGTACTGGATCTCGGACATCCGCGCCAGGTCGCCCTGGCGACGCGCCTGCTCCAGGTCGATGCGCGCCCGGTCGAGCTCGTCCTTGAACTGGGCCGCGCCCTGGATGCTGGCCTTCTCGGCCTTCCAGATCTCGTCGAGGTCGGCATACTCGCGCTCGAGCTCGCCGATCTGCTCCTCCAGGCTCTCGAGGCGCTTCTTCGAGGCCTCGTCGGTCTCCTTCTTGAGGTGCTCGCGCTCCATCTTCAACTGGATCAGCCGGCGGTCGAGGCGGTCCATCTCCTCGGGCTTGGAATCGAGCTCCATGCGGATCCGTGACGACGCCTCGTCGATCAGGTCGATTGCCTTGTCGGGCAGCTGGCGGTCGGTGATGTAGCGGGTCGACAGCTTGGCCGCGGCGATGATGGCGCCGTCGGTGATGTCGACGCCGTGGTGCACCTCGTAGCGCTCCTTGAGGCCGCGCAGGATCGCCACGGTGTCCTCCTCGGAGGGCTCGTCCACCAGCACCTTCTGGAAGCGGCGCTCCAGGGCGGCGTCCTTCTCGATGTACTTGCGGTACTCGTCCAGGGTGGTGGCGCCCACGCAGTGCAGCTCGCCGCGGGCCAGCGCCGGCTTGAGCATGTTGCCGGCATCCATGGAGCCCTCGGCCTTGCCGGCGCCGACCATGGTATGCAGCTCGTCGATGAACAGGATCACCCGGCCCTCCTCCTGGGCCAGCTCCTTGAGCACAGACTTGAGGCGTTCCTCGAACTCGCCGCGGAACTTGGCCCCGGCCAGCAGCGCACCCATGTCCAGCGACAGCACGCGCTTGTCCTTGAGCCCTTCCGGCACCTCGCCGTCGACGATGCGCTGGGCCAGGCCCTCGACGATGGCGGTCTTGCCCACGCCGGGCTCGCCGATCAGCACCGGGTTGTTCTTGGTGCGCCGCTGCAGCACCTGGATGGTGCGGCGGATCTCGTCGTCACGGCCGATCACCGGGTCGAGCTTGCCGCTGGCTGCCCGCTCGTTGAGGTCCAGGGTGTACTTCTCCAGCGCCTCGCGCTGGTCCTCGGCGTTGGGGTCGTCGACCCGCTCGCCACCGCGCACGCTGTCGACGGCGGTCTCGAGCGCCTTGCGGGTCACCCCGGCCTGGGTCAGCAGCTTGGTCACCGCATGGCCCATCTCCAGCGCCGCCAGCAGCACCAGCTCGCTGGCGATGTACTGGTCGCCCCGCTTCTGGGCCTCGCGATCGGTGAGGTTGAACAGCTTGACCAGGTCGCGGGAGGGCTGCACCTCGCCATCGAACTGGGCGACCCTGGGCAGGTCGTCGAGGTGGCCCACCAGGCCGTCGCGCAGCCGGGCGGCATCGCCGCCGGCCTTCTGGACCAGTGCCTTGACGCCGGTATCGCGGGCGTCCAGCAGCGCCAGCAGCAGGTGGCCCGGCTCGAGCTGGTTATGACCACGCCCCACGGCCAGGGACTGGGCATCCGCCACGGCGTTCTGCAGCTTGGCGGTGAACTTGTCGAAACGCATGCGCTTTCCTCCATCGGGGTGGCGACGCATTCGGACACGCCGCTCGTCCCTGTCGATTCATCTTGACACACTCAATGGAGCCAGCGTGGACCGCTTTCAAGTCGGCCACCAGGGAAAGGCACGCGCGGATTGACGCGGGTCAAGGCTGCGGGCTGCGGGCGGCGGGCGGCGGGCGGCGGGCGGCGGGCGGCGGGCGGCGGGCGGCGGGCGGTAGTTTGGCTCGACGCTCGAAGCCCGTGGCCCGGTGCTACCTGAGCCAGATCACGCTGGCCATCCGCCCGGTCTTGCCGTCGTCGCGGCGGTGGGAGTAGAAGCGCGGTTCGCAGGCGGTACAGAAGTGCCCGCCACTGATGTGCGAGACCCCCAGCCGCTCGAGGCGCAGGCGCGCCAGCTTGTAGAGATCGGCCATGTAGTGGCCGAGCCGGTAGGGGCTGGGCTCGAAGGCCTCGGTCGCCTCGGGATGCACGCCGACGAAGGCCTTCTGCACCTCGGGGCCGACCTCGAACTGGGCATTGGAGATCGCCGGGCCAAGCCACGCCAGCACCTCCTCCGCCGGCACACCGAGGGCGGCCACCGAGGCCTCGAGCACGCCGCCGGCCAGCCCGCGCCAGCCGGCATGGGCCACCCCCACCCGCTGTCCGCGGCGATCGCAGAACAGCACCGGCAGGCAGTCGGCGGTGAGCACCACGCAGGCGTGGCCCTCGTCGAAGGCCACCGCGGCATCGGCCTCGGGTGGCTCGTCCGTATAGCGCTGCTGCACCCGGGCGCCGTGGACCTGGTTCAGCCACAGCAGCGGCCGCTCGTCGGTGAGCTCCTTCTGCAGCAGGCGTCGACACAGGGTGACGTGAGCCGCGTTGTCGCCGACGTGCTCGGCCGGGTTGAAGGCGGCGAAGTCCTCCTGGCTGGGGCCGGTCTCCCGGGTGGTGACGAAGGCCCCCACGGTGACGGGGGCCGGCCAGTCGGGCAGGATCAGGGTCGGGCGCAGGTCCGGGGCATCGCTCATTGCGGGGTCCTCAACGCAGGGTCTCGACGTCGTCGCGGAGGTAGTCGAGCAGCAACAGGATGTCATCCGGCAGCGGCGCGCGGAAGGTCAGGGTCTCGCCGGAACCGGGATGGACGAAGGCCAGCTTGCGGGCGTGCAGCGCCTGGCGGGGAAACTCGCGCAGCAGCGCCTTCAGCGCTTCGCCGCCCCCCCTCGGCAGCTTGAGCCGTCCGCCATAGACGGGGTCGCCCACCAGCGGATAGCGCAGATGCGCCAGGTGCACGCGGATCTGGTGCGTGCGGCCGGTCTCGAGCCGGCAGCGCACATGGGTATGGGCACGGAAGCGCTCCACCACCCGGTAGTGGGTCACCGCCGGCTTGCCGGAGGCATTCACCGCCTGGCGCTTGCGATCCCTGGGGTGGCGGCCGATGGGTGCATCGAGGGTGCCACCGGCGGTCATCACCCCGACCGACACCGCATCGTACTCACGGGAGACACTGCGCGCCTGGAGCTGTTCGACCAGCGAGGTCTGGGCCATCAGGGTCTTGGCCACCACCATCAGCCCGGAGGTGTCCTTGTCGAGCCGATGCACGATGCCCGCCCGCGGCACCGCGGCCAGCGCCGGGCAGTGGTGCAGCAGGGCATTGAGCAGGGTGCCGTCGGGGTTTCCCGCGGCCGGGTGAACCACCAGCCCCGCCGGCTTGTCGATCACCAGCACCTCGTCGTCCTCGAAGACCACGTCCAGCGGGATCGCCTCGGGCTCGAAGCGGGCATCGTCCTCGAGCTCGGCCTGCAGCTGCAGCCGCTCGCCGCCGTAGACCTTGTCCCTCGGCCTGGCGGGAGTGCCGTCGACGGTCAGGGCCCCGGCCTTGATCCAGCCCTTGAGGCGCTCCCGGGAGAAATCGGCGAACAGTTCGGCGGCGGCCTGGTCCAGACGCAGGCCGGCCATGGCATCGGGAACGCGTTGCTGTGCTTCCAGGGTCTGGGACATAAGCGAGTGAGAGCCCCGTATGCAGATATCGGAGAGGGGTTTCCGGCGGCGCATCCGGCGCAGGATGACTGCGTTTTGCCGCACGGTGCTTTATAGTGAGCGGGTTTGCGGCCGATTCTACCACGGCCGATCCGGGTTGTTTGATACGAGGATCACGATGCGCGTTTTCACCACCCCTGCACGCCTTGCGGCCCTGGTGTTGGCCACTACCCTGCTGGCGGGCTGTGCCAGCAACGGCTCCCAGGAAGAAGAGGAAGACGAGTTTGCCGGCGTCGCCGAGCGCGAGCTCTACGAAGAGGCCCGTGAGGCCCTGGATCGCGGCCGCTACCCCACGGCGATCTCCCGGCTGGAGGCCATCGACACCCGCTTCCCCTTCGGCAACCATGCCGAGCAGGCCCAGCTGGAGCTGATCTACGCCTACTACGAGACCGACGACTGGGAGGCCACCCGCGCCGCCGCCAGCCGCTTCATCCGCCTGCACCCCAGCCACCCCCAGGCCGACTACGCCCTCTACATGCGCGGTCTGGCCGCCTGGCAGGCCGGCCGCTTCAGCCTCGAGCGGCTGCGGCTGATCGACATCTCCAAGCGTGACCTCGGTGCCTCGCGGGAGGCCTATACCGACTTCCGCGAGCTGATCAACCTCTATCCCGACAGCGAGTACGCTCCGGATGCCAAGCAGCGCATCGTCTACTTGCGCAACCTGATGGCCCGGCACGAGCTGAACGTGGCCGACTTCTACCTGCGCAAGGGCGCCTATCTGGCCGCCGTGGAGCGCGGCCGCTGGGTGGTCGAGAACTACCCGGAGTCCGAGGCCACCCGCGACGCCCTGGCGGTGATGGTGGAAGGCTACCTGGGCCTGGAGATGCGCGACCGGGCCCGCGAAGTGCTGGCCGTGCTGCTCGAGAACGCACCGCACCACGAACAGCTGCGCGGCCGCACCTTCCAGCCGAAGCATGTCAGGGCGCAGTCGCTCTCGGCCTGACGCCCGCCCAGACGGAAAAAACCGGCGCCGCCCCCTCGGGCGGCGCCGGTTTTTTGTGGCCAGCTTCGCAACACATGCCTTCCCCGTGGCATAAAAAAGGTATATTTTTTACTCATGAGCGCCTTCGAATTCGATCCCCGGAAGAGCGAGTCGAACCGGCTCAAGCACGGTATCGACTTTGTCGATGCCCAGCGGCTCTGGGAAGATCCGGACTTGCTGGAGATTCCAGCAAAGGCCACCGACGAGCCACGCTCCGTGGTCATTGGCAGGATCGACGGGAAGCACTGGTCCGGCATCATCACCTACAGAGGCAAACGGATTCGCCTGATCTCGGTCAGACGTTCACGCAGCAGCGAGGTAACACTCTATGAAGGCCCATGAGCTCGATTCACGCTTTGATGAAGGCGACGACATCATCGATGAACTCGACCTGACGCAAGCCAAGCGCCCGCTCAGGAAGCAGAAACGTGTCAATGTCGACTTCCCGGCCTGGATGCTCGACTCCCTGGACCGTGAAGCCGCTCGCCTCGGCGTCACTCGTCAGTCGATCATCAAGATCTGGCTAGCCGAGCGCCTGGAACAGCACGGCTCACACTGATCCATAGGATGAAAAGACCGGCGCTGCCATCGCAGCGCCGGTCTTTTCTTCAAGCTTACAGCTTCAGGCTTCCAGCTCTCATTCCCCCGGCTGCCAGCCGTTGACGATGGGATAGCGGCGATCGCGGCCGAAGCCCCGCGGCGTGACACGCACGCCCACCGGGGCCTGACGGCGCTTGTACTCGCAGCGATCGACCAGCTTGACCACCTTGTAGACGTCGCCGCGGTCGAAGCCCGCCGCGATGATCGCCTCGGCGCTCATGTCGCCCTCGATGTAGCGCACCAGGATGGCATCGAGCACGTCGTAGCCGGGCAGCGAGTCGCTGTCCTTCTGGTCCGGGGCCAGCTCGGCGGAGGGCGGCCGCTCGATGACCCGCTGTGGGATCGCCGGCGACTGGCTGTTGCGCCAGCGGGCCAGGCGGTAGACCCAGGTCTTGTAGACGTCCTTGATGGCGTTGTAGCCGCCCACCATGTCGCCGTAGAGGGTCGCGTAGCCCACTGCCATCTCGCTCTTGTTGCCGGTGCTCAGCACCATCAGGCCCTTCTTGTTGGAGATCGCCATCAGCAGCACACCACGGCAGCGCGACTGCAGGTTCTCCTCGGTGGTATCCCGCTCGGTGCCGGCGAAGCTCTCGGCAAGCGTGTCCATGAAGGCCTCGACCATCGGCTCGATGGGCAGCACCTCGTAGCCGACGCCGAGCAGTTTCGCCTGTTCGGCGGCGTCCTCCTTCGAGATGTCCGCCGTGTAGCGATAGGGCATCATCACCGCATGCACGCGCTGCGGGCCCAGGGCATCCACGGCAATGGCCAGCGACAGGGCCGAGTCGATGCCGCCGGAAAGCCCCAGCACCACGCCCTCGAAACCGCTCTTGTTGACGTAGTCGCGAAGCCCCGTGACCAGCGCGCAGTAGAGGTTCTCTTCCGGCTCCACTTCGGGATCGGTCTCGCCCGGCCGGGGTACCCACTGGCCCTTCTGGTGCACGAACTGCACCGGCATCAGGCCCACCGCCCAGTGGGGTGCCTGCACCATCAGCTTGCCCTTGGCATCCACGCAGGCCGAACCACCATCGAACACCAGCTCGTCCTGGCCACCGATCATGTTGACGTAGACCAGCGGTCGCCCCGCCTCGGCGGCACGCTCCTTGAGCAGATGCAGGCGCTCTTCGGGCTTGTCCTGGTGGAAGGGCGAGGCGTTGAGGCTGATCAGGATATCGGCACCGGCATCATGGGCCTGGCGCACCGGCGCTTCCTTCCAGATATCCTCGCAGATCAGGATGCCCAGCTTCGCCCCCTGGTGGTCAATCACCAGCGGCCGGGTGCCCGCGGCGAAGTAGCGCTGCTCGTCGAACACCTGGTAGTTGGGTAGCGCCTGCTTGGCGTACTCGCCGAGCCATTCGCCGTTGTAGAGCACGCCGGCCAGGTTCCAGGTCTGTCCCTCGCGACGGCCGGGGTAGCCGACGATCACCAGGACGTCACGCACCACCTTCTCGGCCATGCGGGTACGGGCATGGCGCAGGCGGCTCTCCATGGCGGGCCGCAGCAGCAGGTCTTCCGGCGGGTAGCCGGTCAGGAACAGCTCGGGCAGCACCACGATGTCGGCCCCATGCTCGATGCGGGCCTCGCGCACCGCCTCGATGGCACGGTCGGTATTGCCGGGAATGTCCCCGACCAGCGGGTCCAGCTGAGCCATCACCAGCGTCAGATCTTGCATGGGCGTAGAAATCTCTCGAGAATCCATGGATACCCTTCATTGTCCCGCAAGGGCGGCCGAGTGGCAAAGGTGGCCGCCCTTCACCAGGGAGTCTCACAAAGGATGAACCTGTTGCTCATTCGCCTGATCATCTTCGCCGTGCTGTTCTTCGCCGGCCTCAAGCTCTACCGCATGTACCGGGAGTGGAAGCTCGAACGCGAGGAACTGCTCGAGGGCGACGAACGCCAGGAGGGTAGCCAGATGGTGCGCTGCACCTGGTGCAAGGTCCATGTGCCGGAAAACGAGGCGCTGCGCGAGAAGGAGGAATGGTTCTGCTGCAGCGCCCACCGTGACAAGTATCTCGAGGAGCAGAAGTCCGAGTAGCGCTATCGCTCCAGCCGATAGGGCGCCGGATCGATGATCGGCTCGCGCCCCAATAGCTGGTCCACCAGCAGCCGGGTCGAGGCCGGGGCCAGCACCAGGCCGTTGCGGTAGTGCCCGGCGTTGACGCTGAGGTTATCCACGCCCGGCACCCGGCCGATGAAGGGAACCCCGTCCGGCGAACCGGGACGCAGCCCCGCCCAGTGGTGTTCCACCTCGCAGTCGGCCAGTGCCGGGATGATGCTCACCGCGCTCTGCCAGAGGGATTCCCGGGCCTCGCTCGTCGTGCTCGTGTCGAAGCCACACTCTTCCAGCGTGGAGCCGGCCAGCACCCGGCCATCGGCCCGGGGAATCACGTAGCGCCCGTCCATCAGGACCACCCGCCGCACCAGTCCCGGCGGCGCCTTGAACAGGATCATCTGCCCCTTCACCGGGCGCACCGGCAGCCGGACATCGACCCGCTCGAGCAGGCCTGCCGCCCAGGCGCCGCCGCAGACGACCACCTGCTCCCCCGAGACAGGCCCCGACGCGGTACGCACCGCGGCAATCCGCCCGCCTGCCTGCTCGAAACCGGTGACCTCGCACTGCTCGCGCAGGGTGACCCGGGGCATGCTGGCCAGCCGCGCGCGCTGCGCGCGCACCAGGCGCGGGTTGCGGATGCTGCCCAGGGTCGGCATCCACAGCGCCTCGGACAGGCCCGGGGCCGCCTGGGGCTCCTTGGCATAGAGGAAGTCCGCCTCGACCCGCTCGAGCGGCTTGCCCACTTCCCGCGCCCAGGCCATGGCCTTCGCCTCGTCATCGACACGCAGGTAGAGCAGCCCCTTCTGGCGGTACTCCGGGTCGATGCCGGTCTCCTCCAGCAGGCGCAGCGCCAGTTCCGGGTAGAAGCCCTCCGACCAGGTGGAGAGCCGCGAGATCGGCGCGCTGTAGCGCCAGGGGTAGAGCGGCGACACGATGCCGCCGCCGGCCCAGGAGGCCTCGCGGCCGCAGTCGCCACGCTCGAGAAGGGTCACCGAATGGCCGGCATCGGCCAGTTGCAGCGTCGTCATCATGCCGATGACGCCGCCACCCACGACAAGGAATTCACTCACAGGCATTGTCCGAAATGGCTTACAGAGAGGCGCGGTAGCTTGACTAGGGTGAAGTGACCACCCCAGGGAAGAAATCTCTCCAGGAGGGAGCCATGCGCCCCGTCACCGCGCGCGCCCTGTACCATACCGGCAGGCCCGGCCGGCTGGCAAAGTCGCGTCAGCGGGGCCTGACCCTGATCGAGCTGGTCGTCGCCATCGCCGTGCTCGCCATCCTGGTCACCTGGGCCATCCCCGGCTTCCAGAGCCTCACCGCCCGCAACGAGGTCGCCGCCGAGGTGCTGCGCCTCAAGACGGCGCTGGCGGTGGCCAGGAATACCGCCGTGACACGGGGAACGGCCATTTCGATCTGCGCCAGCCCGGGGCCGACCTACGACACCTGCGCCTTCGACGACTGGGATCACGACTGGGTGATCGTGGAAGGTGAAGTCACGGGAAGCAGTCTGGCGGGAGTTACCGTCCTGCGTGTGCTGGAAGCCTCGGACAAGGTCCAAGTCAACTTCAATAGGGATGACCGCCCGGTACGGTTCTCCGCCATGGGCTGGTCACAAGGTTACAACGGCACTTTCAATGTGTGCGGAGGACATGGGTCAAGCACATCAATTGTGCTAAACAATACTGGAAGGGTTCGCGCAACGGCGGCTCCCCCCAGTTGCTAATGCCTAACCAGAAAACCGAAACCATTAATCAACCACTTCGCGCCAGCTGCTGACGAAGGCAGCACTGTGAGTGCTAACATTCTGGGTATTCCACTCTGTCTCAGCCGAGGTTCCCGAAAGCAACTCGAAAGCATCATCCAGTGCCTTAGCATCATGGACATAGTCAGCATTACCGCCACCCGAAACGGTCACGTTGGCACTATCATAAACCAGAGGCGAAGCACTCGAATCGATAGGCGCCGTTATCATCGCTCCATTGATGCCACCATCACCACCACCACTCAGACTATAGTTATTCCCGAGCACGATCACCATCCCTTCGAAATAGGGGGTGCCGCTAACATCGAAATCGCCATTGACAACCAGAAGCCCTCTACCCGACCAATTGCCGGTCATCGTGAAGTCACCATCTATGTAAGTCAACTTGGCATCCGGAGAACCATCCAGCGTGGTTGTACCATAAGTATCGACATCTGACGGCGCAGAGAAGGTCCGCCCCGAGCTGTCGGCAACATTCTTCACCTCAGCAATAAAGCTGTCAAACTCGACTGGGTCCTGCAAAATACTCTCACTAATCGAGTCAGAAATCCCACCAGTATAATTATCCTCTCTATCACCGATTTCCCCCAAGATATAGTCCCTGTTGCCTGCAGTTGAAATAGCCGGGAGGTGGCCACCATCCCCTCCACTTGATATCTGCCCTTCGACGACAAAGGCATTTGAGTTTGCCGCATTGAACGCAGACAACGGCGTAGGGAGATTAATGGGTGATAGCCCAAGAAATCCTGATGACAGGATGTATTCTATCACGACCTCTCTGGCCACACCTCCTACACTCCCTTGCGCATTGATCGTCGCGACCCCTCCCCCCGTGCTCTTGCAGGCATCATAGTTGTATGACACGACAGCCTGGGCGTTACCAACGTTGCCTGAGCCGCTTGTACATGCACCTTTTCCCAACGAAGCAAAGTTGACGGTATTCAGTGCTTCATCACCACCATACTCTGCCGCCATATAGGCACTGGCACCTGCTCTCCGGTTTCCCGAGGCTGACTCCTCGATCTGCGCGGACTGCATTCCTGATACCCCAACCATCAAGGCCGCGGTCACCAGCACCAAGCTGACTATTAGAGCGGAACCTCGCTGCCGTCTTCTCATACCTCCTCCTGCGCTACATTCACATTGTTTAGTTGAGGCTTTCTATGACCTTTTTTCTATTCGTCACGACATAACTCACATCGGCTGTCGTAGAGCTCTCTCCGGACATCAAAGAAAACCCGATATCAACCTCAATATAGGGTGAGCCTCCCGAAGTGATATCTCCGCGAAACTCTAGCGACCTCACTCCTTCTATAACCTCGACCCCTTCCGCTGAGTAAAGGTCATACTCTGACGCCGAAGAACATTTCACCTGCATTCTCAATGAATCACTATCTGTCAGCTTGAAGTACTCCACCCCCACGAGTCGATCTCCACCACAATAGGGATCATAACCAGACGAGGACTCATCAAATTCGATAAGCAGATTCGCAGAACTCGACACCTTGCCCCCCCCAGAGACTGGAGCCACTTGGCCATTGGCAATGCGAATCTCTCGAAAAAGCGTTTCAGCAACATAGTCAAGATTGCTCTGCCGCCACGTCAGTTCTTCTACGCGGTTTAGTGCCTGCCTCCCCGACACGAACAATTGAGTCGCTCCCAGTATCACAAGAAGCCCTATCACCAAAGCCACCATCAACTCGACGAGTGTAAAGCCTCGCTGCCTTGCCAGCCCCCGATTCAGAGCCATCATGACACATCTCCAGGCAAACGAATCACATACACCAGATTCGACACACTCTCTCCACCAAATCTGTCATCTTGCCATTCGACGGTTATGGTGTAGGTACAATCATTCTTTGAAATAGTGCTGCCATCATGAACCAGCCCGGGTAGGTGCTGACTCCATTCGCCATACCACTCCACCGACCATGTATCGCCGGTATTCGCTGTCGGACAAACGGGAGGATTCTCGGCCAATTCTTTCCATAGCCTTTCTCCCGCATCCTGAGCCGCCAAGGTGGCAATTGAGCGCTGATAGGATAAGTGAGCCGCCTGCATGGATTTAATGTGCATGGCAGCAACCCCCAGAAAACCAAAACTGAGCACCAAGAGGGCTACCAGCACCTCGAGCAAAGTAAAACCATTCATTGACCTATTATTCATGATCAGCCGCCAATCGAGTATACGCAAACGTTTACTTTGCCACCCTTCCCGTCACATTGATTTCTATGACCCCTGATAGCGACGCGCTGTTGACAGTGCTGACAGTCACAGAGCAGCCCGCCCAGTCACTACCACTACAGCTATCACGCCGCCCGAGACTATTGAAGGTAACGGAGCCTGACGGAACACTCACGTCTCCATCCTCCCCTTCCCTCACCATGAGCTCGTTGGCAGGCGAGGCGGAGTCAGTCACCACAAGCCTCCAGGTTCCATCGGACTGGGAAATGGTCGCGGTAACGTTCTCACGGCGCTTGATGGCCTCGCTTCGAGCATAATAGAAACCAGAAAGCACCTCGTTATACTCGATGGCGAATTGATTCCGCTCCAACAGACCCTGAAAATTAGGCACGGCCACGGTCGCCAGGATTACCACCACGGCGAGCGTCACCAACAACTCGATCAGAGTGAAGCCGGCACGTTTTTTATCATTACCAGCAGTCGGTTCCACCCGCCCCCCTCACGCCTTGGTGGTTCAGCGTAAAGTTGCCACAAGAATCCCCAGACTGGGCTCCCTGGGGGGCGGCTTGCAATGTGTACGTCGAAGCCGTTAGCGTAGCTGTGACACTGTAAAACCCCTCCTCCGAGTCAACGGGAAAAGTGACGCAACCCGTGTAGTCGCTGGATACCGTATAGCACCGCTCGAGCTGCCCGGCGATGCTGGTCAGCGCCGACATGGCGTCCGTCCGCCGCGCCTCCTGCACATACCGCGTATAACTCGGATACGCGATCGCCGCGAGAATCGCGATCACGGCTACCGCAATCATCAGTTCGATGAGCGTGAAGCCGGCGGCTCGCCGGGTGGTGCCTGAAGGGCCCTGGGGCCTGCGTCGGGTGCTCTGCTGGGTCACGCGGCGCTTCTCCACGATGTCGTTACATTTGGTTTCAGTATGTATCAAGAATCTCGTTCTCGATAGGGCCTGGGACCAAAAAAGCCGGGCGCGAGCCCGGCTTCCTTCCTTGCGGTTCTTGAGGCACCGGCGACAGCCGGTTAGCGGCCACTCGCATCACCTCAGTCTAGTCGCTGGCGATCACTCGCTCACGCAGCTCCCGCGGCATCGAGAAGGTGATGGTCTCGGCGCGGCCATCGAGCTCCTGCGGGGCCGTGGCCCCCAGTGCCTGGAGGCGCTCGATCACCCCCTGCACCAGCACCTCGGGGGCGCTGGCCCCGGCGGTCACGCCGACGTTGCTCACGCCCTCCAGCCAGGCGCCGTCGATCTGCTCGGCGCTGTCGATCAGGTACGCCGGGGTGCCGACCCGCTCGGAGAGCTCGCGCAGGCGGTTGGAGTTGGAGCTGTTGGGGCTGCCCACCACCAGCACCAGGTCGCTGCCGGCGGCCAGTTCGCGCACGGCGTCCTGGCGGTTCTGGGTGGCGTAGCAGATGTCGTCCTTTCGCGGCCCCTCGATCGCGGGAAACTTGGCGCGCAGGGCGTCGATCACCCTGGCCGTGTCGTCCATGGAGAGCGTGGTCTGGGTGACGAAGGCCAGCCGGCTCGGGTCCTTGACCTCGAGGGCTGCCACATCGGCCTCGTCCTCCACCAGGTAGATGTGCCCACCGTGGGAGGTATCGTAGCGCCCCATGGTGCCCTCCACCTCGGGGTGGCCCGCGTGGCCGATCAGGATGCACTCCTGGCCGCGGCGGGCGTAGCGCAGCACCTCCAGGTGCACCTTGGTGACCAGCGGGCAGGTGGCGTCGAAGACGCGCAGCCCGCGGCGGTCGGCCTCCTCCTGCACGGCGCGGGAGACGCCATGGGCCGAGAAGATCACGATGACGTCGTCGGGCACTTCATGGAGCTCCTCGACGAAGACGGCACCACGTTCGCGCAGGGTGTCGACCACGAAGCGGTTGTGGACCACCTCGTGGCGCACGTAGATCGGCGGCCCGAAGACATCGAGCGCCCGGTTGACGATCTCGATGGCGCGGTCGACGCCGGCGCAGAAGCCACGGGGATTGGCCAGCCTGATCTGCACGGAGTTAGCTTGCATGGTTGCCTTGCCTTGATGCTCGAGCATCGGTATCTGATTGCCGGCGCTGGTGGAGCCTTGGGGGTCAGACCCCAGCCCATGTGCCAGACCTGTCTGTGTGCACGAAATAAGCGTTTTCACCACCGCCGGGGTCTGACCCCAAAGGCGGCAAGCCGCCCCTGTCGCTCAGCGGAGCCGGCCTCCGACAGCGGGGCACCGCCTTAATGAGTCGTGGCGGGCTTCACGTCGATCACTTCCACCTCGAAGGTCAGGGTACGCCCCGCCAGCGGGTGATTGAAGTCCACTTCCACCTGGTCGTCGTCGATGCTGGTGATCACGCCGGGCAGTTCGCCGCCGGCGGCATCGGCGAATGACATCACCATCCCCACTTCCGGCTCATCGCTCTCGAAGTCGTCGCGCTTGAGCAGTTGGATGTTCTGCGGATTGTGCTGGCCGAAGGCGTGCTCCGGAGTGATCTCGAAGCTGCCGGTGTCGCCGTCGGCCAGCCCCTTGAGCGGCGCCTCGAAGCCCGGCGGCAGGTTGCCGTCGCCGACCTGGAAGGTGGCGGGCTCCTTGTCGCGGGTGGAATCCACCACGGTGCCGTCTTCCAGCTTGAGGGTGAAGTGCAGGGTCACTTCCATGCCCTCGTCGATACGATAATCGCTCATTGCGCTCTCTCGAAACTCGGTGGTTGCCGCCTGCTCCCTGCTCGTGGGACGGCGCAACCGTGAATGAATTCATTCCGCGGGGCGTGTCGTGGCCGCCGACTACCCCTGGCGCCGCCGTGCCCGGCGCCGCTCGCCGATGGTCGATTCCCAGATCAGCCCGATGGCGCCCAGGGTGATGCCGATGTCCGCCACGTTGAAGGCCGGGTAGTACCAGCCGGCGACGTGGAAGGAGAGGAAGTCGACCACATAGCCGTGTACCAGGCGATCGTAGAGATTGCCCAGGGCCCCGCCGATGATCAGCGCCAGCGACCCGGCGAGCAGCGTCTCGTCGGCCTTGAGGCGCGTCAACCAGATCGTCAGGCCGATGCTGGCACCCACCGCGATCACGGCGAAGAACCAGCGCTGCCAGCCGGGGTGGCCGGCCAGGAAGCTGAAGGCCGCGCCGGTGTTGTGCAGCAGCGTCAGGTTGAAGAACGGCAGCACCTCCACCGGCTGGGCATAGCCCAGCAGGCCCGAGGCCAGCGCCTTGGTGCCCAGGTCGAGCACGATCACCGCCGCGGCCAGCCACAGCCAGCGCTGCGGGCGGCGCATGGGTTCCACCTGGGTAGCCCTCCGGGGCTCTCGCTTACCGCTCACGCGCACCTCGCCTCTCTCGGCCATCTCATCGACTCATGCAAAACGGCGGGTTTCGCCGGGGCCGTCCGGCAGGTTGCTGATGCAGCGGCCGCACAGGTCGGGATGCTCGCTGTACGACCCCACCTCCTCGCGATGGTGCCAGCAGCGCTCGCACTTGGTGTGGCCGCTCGCCGCCACCGCCACCCGCAGGCCGTCGAGCTCGGTGGCCTCGGCCTCGCCGCCGTCGGCGAGCGGTGCCAGGCGCACCTCGCTGGTCAGCATCACGAAGCGCAGCTCGTCGCCCAGCTTGGCCAGGGTCGCGCGCAGCCCGTCGTCGACGAACAGCGTCACCTCGGCGGCCAGGCTGCCCTTGATGGTCTTGGCGTTGCGGGCGTCCTCCAGGCACTTGTTCACCGCCTGCTTGACCTCGAGCACCTGCTCCCAGAAGTCGCGGCCCAGTTCGGCGCCGTCCGCCAGGGTCGAGAGCCCCCCATAGTAGGTCTCGAGCAGCACGCTGTCGCCGCGCTTGCCGGGGATGTTCTCGAAGATCTCCTCGGCGGTGAACGAGAGGATCGGCGCCACCCAGCGCGACAGCGCCTCCACCACGTGATAGAGCGCGGTCTGGGCGCTGCGGCGCGCCACCGAGTCGGCCTGGGTGGTGTACTGGCGGTCCTTGATCACGTCCAGGTAGAAGCCGCCCAGCTCGCGGGCACAGAAGCCGTGCACCTGCTGGTAGACGTCGAGGAAGCGATAGTCGTCATAGGCCTTCTCGATGCGCGCCTGAAGCTGGGCGGCGCGGTCGACCACCCACTGGTCCAGCGCCAGCATCTCGTCGAAGGCCAGGGCGTCGCGCTCGGGCTCGAAACCGTGGAGGTTGGCGAGCAGGAAGCGTGAGGTGTTGCGGATGCGGCGGTAGACGTCGGCGGTGCGCTTGAGGATCTCGTCGGAGACCGCCATCTCGCCGGCGTAGTCGGTGGAGGCGACCCACAGGCGCAGGATATCGGCGCCGAGCTTGTCCATCACCTCCTGGGGGGCCACCACGTTGCCCACCGACTTGGACATCTTGCGGCCATGGGCGTCCACGGTGAAGCCGTGGGTCAGCAGGCCGCGATACGGCGGGTGGCCGTCGATGGCGCAGCCGGTCAGCAGCGAGGAGTGGAACCAGCCGCGGTGCTGGTCGGAGCCTTCCAGGTAGAGGTCGGCCCGCGGCCCCTGGTCATGGCCATGGGGGTGGGAGCCGCGCAGCACGTGGCGATGGGTGGTGCCGGAGTCGAACCAGACGTCCAGGGTGTCGGTGACCTTCTCAAAGTCGGCGGCCTCGTCGCCCAGCAGCTCGGCCGGGTCGAGACGGAACCAGGCGTCGATGCCCTCGGCCTCGACGCGCTGGGCGGCCTGCTCCATCAGCTCGACGGTGCGCGGATGCAGCTCGCCGGTCGCCTTGTGCAGGAAGAAGGGGATCGGCACGCCCCAGTTGCGCTGGCGCGAGATGCACCAGTCGGGGCGGTTGGCGATCATGGCGTGCAGGCGCGCCTGGCCCCAGGCCGGGGTGAAGCGGGTCGCCTCGATGCCTTCCAGCGCCTTCTCCCGCAGGGTCTTGCCGTCCTTGCCTACCAGATCCATGCCCACGAACCACTGGGCGGTGGCCCGGTAGATCACCGGGGTCTTGTGGCGCCAGCAGTGCATGTAGCTGTGGGTGATGCGCTTGTGGGCCAGCAGCGCCCCGACCTCCTCGAGCTTGTCGACGATCTGCGGGTTGGCCTTCCAGATCAGCTGGCCGCCGAAGTACGGGAGATCGTCGGCGTAGATGCCATCGCCCTGCACCGGACTCAGGATCTCGCTGAAGTCCATGCCGTGGGCGCGGCAGGTGACGAAGTCGTCGACGCCGTAGGCCGGGGCCGAGTGGACGATGCCGGTGCTGCCGACCTCGGACTCGACGTAGTCGGCCAGGTAGACCGGCGACAGGCGGTCATAGAGGGGGTGGCGAAAGGTGACGCCGTCGAGCCGCTCGCCGGTGGCGGTGGCGATGATCTCGCCCTCCAGCCCGAAGCGCTCGAGGCACGACTCCACCAGTTCCTCGGCCAGCACCAGCAGGCGTTCGCCGGCATCGACCAGGGCGTAGGTGAACTCGGGGTGGACGTTCAGCGCCTGGTTGGCGGGCACGGTCCAGGGGGTGGTGGTCCAGATGACGATGGCGGCCGGCTTGGGCAGCGCCTCCAGGCCGAAGGCGGCAGCCAGCCCGGCCTCGTCGGCGGCCGGGAAGGCCACGTCGATGGCATCGGACTGCTTGTCGGCATACTCGACCTCCGCCTCGGCCAGGGCCGAGCCACAGTCGAAGCACCAGTTCACCGGCTTGAGCCCCTTGAATACATAGCCGCCCTCGACCATGTCGGCCAGGGCGCGGATCTCGCCGGCCTCGTTGGCGAAGTCCATGGAGCGGTAGGGGTTGCCCCAGTCGCCGATCACCCCCAGGCGCACGAAGTCGCTCAGCTGTTCCTGGATCTGTTCGCCGGCGTACTCGCGGCACAGCGCGCGGGCGCGCTCGGCGGGCAGGTGCTTGCCGTGGGTGGTCTCGACCTTGTGCTCGATGGGCAGGCCGTGGCAGTCCCAGCCGGGCACGTAGGGGGCATCGAAGCCGGCCAGGTTCTTCGACTTGACGATGATGTCCTTGAGGATCTTGTTGACGGCGTGACCGATATGGATGCTGCCGTTGGCATAGGGAGGGCCGTCGTGCAGCACGAACAACTCCCGTCCCCGGCGCTCCTCGCGCAGGCGATGGTAGAGATCCAGCCTGTCCCACTGGGCCAGCCGCTCGGGCTCACGCTTGGGCAGCATGCCGCGCATGGGAAAGTCGGTTTCTGGCAGGTTCAGTGTGTGCTTGTAGTCGCTCATATCCTGGGGATCAGCCGTCGTCGTGGTCGGCGGGCAGGCCCGCCGAGGAATCGGAAGTCACGGCCTCGCGCGCCAGCGGCGCCGATGCCAGAGGAAGGGTGTCGTCCGCCGTGTACCCGCCGGTACCGGCGGCGCGTTCGAGAAAGTACCCCCGCGCGCGCCGCTGGTCGGCGCCGATCTGGCGCTTGAGGGCGTCGAAATCGTCGAACTTCACCTCGCCGCGCAGCTTGGCGCAGGGGAAGACCGTCAGCCGCTGGCCGTAGAGGTCGCCATCGAAATCGAACAGGTGCACCTCCAGCACGGGGCGCCGACTGCCCAGGGTGGGGCGCCAGCCGATGTTGCCCACGCCGGGCAGGCGGCGGCCGTCGGGCAGCTCGCAGATCACCGCGTAGACGCCCTGCAGCGCCAGTGGCCTGGGCGGCTGGGGCAGGTTGGCGGTGGGCACGCCGATGGTGCGGCCGAGCTGCTGGTCGGGCACTACCCGGCCGCCCAGTCGGTAGGGGCGCCCCAGCATGCGCGCCGCGCCGGAGAAGTTGCCGCTGGCCAGCAGGGTGCGCACCCGGGTGCTGGAGACGCGCTCGTCGTCGAGGGTGAAGGTGCGGGTGTGCTCGACGCTGAAGCCCCGCCGCTCGCCCACCTCGGTGAGCAGGTGGAAGTCGCCGCGGCGGTCGCAGCCGAAGCGGAAGTCGTCGCCCACCACCAGATGGCGCACGCCCAGGCCATCGACCAGCACCCGGTCGATGAACTCCTCGGCGGTCAGGCTGCGCAGGGCGTCGTTGAACGGCAGGCAGAGGATGCGCTCGACGCCGGCCTCGACCAGCAGGCGCACCTTCTCGCGCAGCCGGGTCAGCCGTGGCGGGGCCTGGTCGCCGGCGAAGAACTCGCGGGGCTGGGGTTCGAAGACCACCACGGCGACCGGCAGGCCGAGCGCGGCGGCCTGTTCGCGACACTGGTCGAGGATCGCCTGGTGGCCGCGGTGCACCCCATCGAAATTGCCGATGGTGGCCACGCAGCCGCGGTGCTCCTCGCGCAGATTGTGCAGTCCTCGAATCACTCGCATGGGAATCGCCACGGGCCCCGTAGAGGTTTGAACATGTAAAGTGCTGGATTATACCGGACAGCCGCCCCCTTGACAGCCGGCCCGGCTTGGTCCTTGGCGCGCAAGGGCTCAGGGAGCGCGCGGATAGCCGTTGGCATCGAGCGCCAGGGCCTCGAAGCCGAAGCCATAGGGGCCGAGGGCCTCGACCTCCAGGCGCCAGCGATTGTCGCGGCCGAAACGCACGGCCTGCATCATGCCGGCCAGGTCCAGGCGCCAGACGCCCTCCTCGCGAATGAAGAAGTACGGCGGGCAGCGGCGCTCGGCCAGGGGGGCGAGCAGCACCACGCGCCGGCCGTCGGCGGCGGTCAGCTCACGGGCGACCGGGCAGGTCGCCAGGCTACGTGCCATGTTGTCCATCTGCGCCGGGGTCATCACCCAGTCGGCCAGCATGCGTCGCGTCTCGCGGCCGTAGATCGCCAGCTCGGGGTTGTCGTTGCGCTGCTGCATGGCACGGCGATAGGCCGCCAGCACATCGCGCGGCACGGCACCCTCGCCGACCGCCACCTGTGCCTCGCCGGGAGCCGCGGCCCCCTCCCCCAGGCGCGCCGGCATCCGCGCCCCGGCCCCCCCACTGCCCGCGAGGGCCGGCAGCACCTCGCCCTCGGCCGCCTCGGCCTGCGTCACGATCAGCTCCGTACTGGCCAGGATGCCGTCGGCCACCCGGCCCACGGCGAAGAACTCGGTCATCTGGCGCGCCTCGAGGTAGGCGACGAAGGCATCGACGAAGACCGCCTCCAGCCCGTGCCCCACCTCGAGGCGCACCTCGTTGGCCGCCACGTCCAGCACCAGCAGCAGGCCCCGGCCGGCGCCCCCGTTCGCGCCCAGGTCGTGGCGGCGGAAATAGTCGACGGCGAAGCGGTCCAGGTCGCCGAGCTCGCGCCCGATCACCACCCGGTAGTCGATGCCGTGATCGGCCCGCAGCAGCGCATGGTGGTCACCCAGGCGCGCTCGCTCGGCATCCGCCAGCAGCCCGCCCCGATCCTCCACCAGTTCGGGCGTCCGCGGCCACCAGGGCGAGCCGAGCAGCACCAGCGCCGCCAGCCCCAGGCTCCCCCACCAGGGGAAGCGCCACCCACGCCCGGCCAGCAGCAGCGCCAGGATCAACAGCCCGGCCCCGACCACCGGCTCGACGGCCACGGCTAGAACTCCACCGCGAAGGGCTCGGTGGCGGCAGGGCTCGCCTCGAAGTAGTCTCGCGACCGCAGCCCCATCGGCTCGGCGACCCAGCGGCCCACGAAACCGCGCAGGCCGGCGTTGTACTCCCGCACCGCCTCGTTGTAGCGCATGCGCGCCACATTGAGGCGATTCTCGCTGCCTTCGAGCTGCGCCTGGAAACGCAGGAACTGGTCGCCGGAGCGCAGTTCGGGGTGCTCGCCGGCATGCCGCATCAGCCGGCCGAGATCCTGCGACAGGGCCGCATCCAGCCCGGCGATCCGGGAGGTCTCGATCTCGCGGGTCTCCCCCAGCGCCTCGCTCAACGCCTCGGCACGCTCCCGGACCAGGCGCACCAGGGTCTCGCTCTCGTGCGTCATGTATTCCTGCAGGCTGCGCACCAGGTTGGGCACCAGGTCGGCGCGCCGCTGCAGGTTGCTCTCGACATCGGCCCAGGCCGCGTCGACCGCCTCTTCACCCGTCACCAGCCGATTATGGGTCAGCCAGGGCACGCTGATCAGCCCCACCCCCAGCAGCACGATGATCAGCAGCCGCACGACCCCACCATCGACCCTGCGCTTCCCGTTCCCTGCGTCCATGCCGGACTCTCCCGATCTTTGCGATGTACCATCCCATGATAGTAGCGTCGGCCGACGCCGACTGCAGGAGCTCCTAGCCCTTCATCCGGAAATGCCGGACCCGCACGCCGAACGCCGCCAGCCAGGCAAAATAGACCGCCGCGCCGGCCACCACCAGCGCCGCCAGCCACTGCACCCGGGCCCAGACGCCCCAGCCCAGCCACTGCTGCCAGTCGGGTGCGAGCCACGCGAGGCCCACCCCCATCACCGTACAGCCACCCAGCAGTTGCACGGCGTAGCGCCCCCAGCCGGGCTGGAACACCAGCACGCCCTCCTTCCTCAGCAACCAGCCCAGCAGGCCGGCGTTGAGGAAGGCCGAGAGCGCCGTGGCCAGGGCCAGGCCGGCGTGGGCCAGCGGCCAGATCAGGATCAGGTTGAGCACCATGTTGGCGACCATGGCGATGATGCCGATCTTCACCGGAGTCCTGGTGTTCTGGCGGGCGAAGAAGCCCGGCGCCAGCACCTTGATCAGCATGAAGGCGACCAGGCCCAGCGAATAGGCACGCAGGCTCATGGCCGCCATGGCGATGTCGCGCTCGGTCATGGCGCCATAGTGGAACAGAGAGATCAGTAGCGGCTCGGCGAGCACCGCCAGGGCCAGCGCCGCGGGGAGCCCCAGCAGCAGCACGGCACGGATCGCCCAGTCGAGCATGGCGGCGAAGTGCTCACCGGACTGCTCGGCATGGCGCTTGGAGAGCGCCGGCAGGATCACGGTACCGATGGCGATGCCGAACACCCCCAGCGGCAGCTCCACCAGGCGGTCGGAGTAGTAGAGCCAGGAGACGCTGCCCGGCGCCAGCAGCGAGGCCAGCACTGTGTCCAGCAGCAGGTTGATCTGGGAGACCGAGACGCCGAACAGCGCCGGTGCCATCAACACCAGGATGCGCCTCACCCCGCTGTGGGCGAAATCGGGCCAGGGCCTCGGCATCAGCCCCAGCCGCACCAGGAAGGGCACCTGGAAGGCGAGCTGGGCGCCCCCCGCGATCAGCACCCCCCAGGCCAGCGCCATGGCCGGCTCGTCCATCAAGGGCGTGAGCAGCAGCGCCGCCCCGATCAGCGAGAGGTTGAGCAGCACCGGGGTGAAGGCCGGCACCGCGAAGCGGTTCCAGGTATTGAGCACGCTGCCGGCGAAGGCGGTCAGCGAGACCAGCAGCAGGTAGGGGAAGGTCAGCTGCAGCATGTCGGCGGTGAGCGCCAGCTTGGCCGGGTCGCGGCCGAAGCCGGGGGCGAAGACCCATACCAGCCAGGGCGCCGCCAGCATGAAGACGGCGGTGATCAGCACCAGCACCGCGGCGAGACTGCCGGCCACCGCATCGAGCAGTTCGCGCACCTCGCGCTTGCTGCCGCGGGTGGCGTACTCCGAGAGCACCGGCACGAAGGCCTGGTTGAAGGCCCCCTCGGCGAACAGGCGACGCATGAAGTTGGGGATCTTGAAGGCGACGAAGAAGGCGTCGGCGCCGCTGCCGGCACCGAACAGGGTCGCCACCACCACGTCGCGCATCAGCCCCATGACCCGCGAGAGCAGGGTCATGACGCTGACCACCAGCCCCGAGCGCATCAGGCCACCGCCCTTGGGCGCCACCACGCGGTCGTCGTCGGCCGGCACGACGGGCGTGTCGCGGGCCGGGGCGGGGGGCTGTCGATCCTGTTCGCGGTCGCTCACGGCTCTCTTCCTTGGGAGACCTCGGGGTAACGGGCACAAAAAAACCGGCCACAGCCGGTTTTTCTGTTCAAGTGCCTATCCGGCCGAAAGAATCATCCTGCATCCGGAGGGAGCAGACGAGTCTCAGGCAGCCAGGGCCTTGATACGCTTGTTCAGGCGGCTCTTCAGGCGCGCGGCCTTCTTCTTGGAGAGCACGTCCTTGTCGGCGATGCGATCGATGACCGGCTGCGCCTTCTGGAAGGCGGTCATGGCCTCGGCGTGGTCACCACCGTTGATGGCCTTGATGACGCGCTTGATGTAGGTGCGCACCATGGAGCGCTGGCTCGCCTTCAGGACACGACGACCTTCCGCCTGGCGGGCACGCTTGCGGGCTTGCTTGCTGTTTGCCACTGAACTGTCTCCTTGGAGATTCTGTCGCCGCCGGATTCTTGACGGCTTCGATAACGTATTGATCCGGCAGGAAGGGTTGAGCCTTTCCGCCGGCTTGGCCATCTGGCCGACCGCTTGACATCAGCGATCGCTCACGGGCCGTGTCTGAGAGGATGGCGCATCCTACCACAGCCCGTGATGCGCTTTCTATAGTTGCTGCCTCCTCGCAGGCCTGCCGACGGATCAGCCCCGAGCTGGTAGGGCCATCTGCTAAAGCACCACCAGGTTGTCCCGGTGGATCAGCTCCGGCGCTTCCATGAAGCCGAGGATCTCCGCGATCTGGTGGCTCGGCTTGCCGAGGATCCGGCCGGCGTCCTCGGCGCCATAGTTGACCAGCCCCTTGGCGACCCGGTGCCCCTGCTCGTCGACACAGAGCACCATGTCGCCGCGGACGAAGCTGCCCGACACCGCCTTGACGCCGACCGCCAGCAGGCTGGAGCCGCTGCCACGCAGCACCTTCACCGCGCCGGCGTCCAGGGTCAGGGTGCCGCGCACCTGCAGCTGGCCGGCCAGCCAGCGCTTGCGCGCCGCCATCGGGGCCTGCTCCGGGCTGAGCAGGGTGCCCAGCCGCTCACCCGCGGCCAGCCGAGTGAGCACCTCAGGCTGACGGCCGCTGGCGATGGCGGTATAGGCCCCGGAGCGCGCCGCGAGCCGCGCCGCCTGGACCTTGGTGGTCATGCCACCGCGCCCCAGGGCGCCGCCGCCCCCGGCCACCGCGGCCAGGCTCGGGTCGTCGGCGCGCCCCTCGCGGATCAGCCGGGCCACGGGGTCGTGGCGCGGGTCGGCATCGAACAGCCCCTCCTGGTCGGTGAGGATGACCAGGGCGTCGGCCTCCAGCAGGTTGGCCACCAGGGCGCCCAGGGTGTCGTTGTCGCCGAAGCGGATCTCGTCGGTGACCACGGTATCGTTCTCGTTGACCACCGGCACCACGCGCAGGCCGACCAGGGTGCGCAGCGCCGAGCGGGCATTGAGGTAACGCTTGCGATTGGAGAGGTCGTCGTGGGTCAGCAGCACCTGGGCGGTGAGCAGGCCGTGGCGGGCGAAGTGGTGCTCGTAGCACTGGGTCAGGCCGTTCTGGCCCACCGCCGCGGCGGCCTGGAGCTCGTGGACCGCCGAGGGCCGGGCCTGCCAGCCGAGGCGCACCATGCCGGCGGCCACGGCGCCGGAGGAGACCAGCACCACCTCGACGCCGCGACGGTGCAGCTCGGCGATCTGGTCGACCCAGCCACCGATGGCCGCCTCGTCGAGGCCGCGGCCGTCGTTGGTCAGCAGCGCACTGCCGATCTTCACCACCACCCGGCGGGCGCCGCTCAGCGCCTCGCGACCCGCCACCTGCTCGATGCTTTCCATTCGCTCCTCAACCCAGACGTGATATCCGCTAGTCCGGAGCAGGAAGCGAGGTCGCCCCTATGGGGTCAGACCCCAGCCAAACTGCCCGGACCGTCTTCGTGCACTTCGCCAGCGAATGGCGCCACCGCCGGGGTCTGACCCCATAGGATGCACCAGCGCAGGCGACCGGCCACCGGCTCCTCACGGCGCGTATTCGACCTCGACGTCGTAGTCATCATCATCGAAGTCGTCGTCATCCTCGTCGTCCCGCTTGCGCCGGCGGCCCAGGCGCGCCTCGGTGCGGGCCACCGTCTCCTCCTCCATGCGGGTGCGCATCTCGCGGGCTCGCTCGGCGGCTTCCTCGTCCTCGTTCTCCAGCCGACGCTGCTCGGTGAGCCAGCGATGGGCGACCTGGACCAGGGCGTCGGTGCCGTCACTGGAGATGGCGGAGATACGGAACACCGGCCCCTCCCAACCGAGGCGACGGACGATCTCGTCGACCCGCGCCTCGCGCGCCTCCGGAGGGAGCAGGTCGAGCTTGTTGATCACCAGCCAGCGAGGCAGTTCGGCGAGCGCCGGCGAGAACTGACCCAGTTCGTGGATGATCGCCTCGGCGGCCTCCACCGGGTCGGACTCGTCGAAGGGCGCCACGTCGACCACATGGAACAGCAGCCGGGTGCGGGTCAGGTGCTTGAGGAAGCGCAACCCCAGGCCGGCGCCGTCGGAGGCGCCCTCGATCAGCCCCGGCACATCGGCCATCACGAAGTGCTCGTGGGTCCCGAGCTTCACCACGCCGAGGTTCGGCACCAGGGTGGTGAAGGGGTAGTTGGCGACCTTGGGCTTGGCCGCGGAGACGGCTCGGATCAGCGTCGACTTGCCGGCGTTGGGCATGCCCAGCAGGCCCACGTCGGCCATCACCTTCATCTCGAAGCGCAGGTTGCGACGCTCGCCCTCGGTGCCCGGCGTGGTGCGCCGCGGCGCGCGATTGGTCGACGACTTGAAGTGGATGTTGCCGAGCCCGCGCCGACCGCCCTGGGCCACCAGCACCACCTGGCCGATCTCGGTGACGTCAGCGATCACCTCGAGGGTATCCTCGTCGATCACCGTGGTGCCCACCGGCACCTTGACGTGCAGGTCCTCGCCGGCCTTGCCGCTCATCTGCCGCCCCATGCCGGGCTGGCCGTTCTGGGCCTTGTAGAAGCGCTGGTACTTGAAGTCGATCAGGGTGTTGAGCGCATCGTCACCGATCAGGTAGACGCTGCCGCCATGCCCCCCGTCGCCCCCGTCGGGCCCCCCCTTGGGCACGTACTTCTCGCGGCGGAAGCTCAGGCAGCCGTTACCGCCATTGCCGGCTTCCACGATGATCGAGGCTTCGTCGACGAACTGCATCTGTCACTCTCCAGGCGGCAACCTGCCACCATGATACAAGAAGGCCCCGCCTGAGCGGGGCCTTCCTGCTGCAAATCCGCGCGCGCTCAGGCAGAGACGACGCTGACGAACTTGCGGTTCTTCGGACCCTTGGTCTCGAACTTGATCACGCCGTCGCTCAGGGCGAACAGGGTGTGATCGCGGCCGAGGCCGACGCCGGTGCCGGCGTGGAACTTGGTGCCGCGCTGACGCACGATGATGTTGCCGGCGGTTACCGCCTGGCCACCATAGAGCTTGACGCCAAGGCGTTTGGATTCGGAATCGCGGCCGTTACGTGTGGAGCCCGCTGCCTTCTTGTGAGCCATTGCAAATACCTCGCTCGTTCAGGGGAGTTGCCGCTTACGCGGAGATCCCGGTGATCTTGACTTCAGTGAACCACTGACGGTGGCCCTGACGCTTCATGTGATGCTTGCGGCGGCGGAACTTGATGATGGTCACCTTGTCGCCACGGCCGTGGGAGACGACCTCGGCGGCCACCTTGGCACCCTCGACCAGCGGCGCGCCGACCTTGACGTCGTCGCCATCGGCCACCAGCAGCACTTCGTCGAACTCGACGGCTTCGCCGGTCGGCACTTCCAGCTTCTCGAGCTTGAGGGTCTGGCCTTCCTGAACGCGGTACTGCTTGCCACCGCTCTTGATAACTGCGTACATGCTTCTCTCTCCGGAACTCATCCTGGGTTGGCTCTTCATCGACCTGCTTCGAGTGGCGCCCCTTCCGGCAGCCATCTGACAGGGAGCGTGATGAGTGGGCCGCGCATTATAACCATGCCCGTGACGCCATACAACCCGCCGGCCGCCTCGCCTCCCCCCGACCGCTTCGCCTTGACGCCCCCATGGGGGGCCCATAGCATGGCCGACAACCCAAGGCCCCTCCTTTACTGTCGATTACGCCCACATGCCTGCCAACGCCTCGCCGCCCACCGTCGCCTCCGCCCCCTCGTCCATCCATACCGTGGTCGCCGAGGATTTCGCCGCCGTCGACCGCACCATCGTCGCCCAGCTCGCCTCGCGGATCCCGCTGGTCGAGACCATCGGCCAGTACATCATCCAGAGCGGCGGCAAGCGGTTGCGCCCACTGCTGGTGCTGCTGGCTGCCCGCTCGCTGGGCTACCAGGGCGACAAGCACGTGACGCTCGCCACCCTGATCGAGTTCATGCACACCTCGACCCTGCTGCACGACGACGTGGTCGACGAGTCGCACCTGCGCCGCGGCAAGGCCACCGCCAACGACGCCTGGGGCAACGCACCGTCGGTGCTGGTGGGCGATTTCCTCTACTCCCGCTCCTTCCAGATGATGATCGGGGTGGGCTCCATGCGGATCATGGATGTGCTGTCGGCGGCCACCTGCACCATCGCCGAGGGCGAGGTGCAGCAGCTCACCAACGTGGGCAACCCGGACACCGACGAGACCGCCTACTTCGAGACCATCCAGGGCAAGACGGCCATGCTGTTCGAGGCGGCCTCGCACAGCGGCGCCATCCTCGCCGACGCCACTCCCGAGCAGGAAACCGCGCTGCAGTACTACGGCCGTTACCTGGGGCTGGCCTTCCAGTTGATCGACGACCTGCTCGACTACCAGGGCGATGCCGAGGCCATGGGCAAGAACGTCGGCGACGACCTGGCCGAGGGCAAGCCGACCCTGCCGCTGATCCAGGCCATGGCCGCCGGCACCCCCGACCAGACCCGCCTGGTACGCCAGGCGATCCGCGAGGGCGGTCTCAGCCGGCTCGACGAGGTGCTGGCCATCGTCCGCGAGACCGGCGCCCTGGACTACACCCGCGCCCGGGCCGAGGAGATGGCCGCCAAGGCCCTGGAACAGCTCGAGCGGCTGCCGGCCAGCGACTACCGCGACAGCATGGCCGACCTGGCCCGCATGGCGGTGGATCGCCAGGCCTGACAACGGGATACCCGCCCGGGGGCTTGCACGGCGACGGCGTTTGCGTATAATGCGCTTCCGTCGGTGGGCGACGAGCCCCGCGACGAAAGATCGGAGTATAGCTCAGCTTGGTAGAGCGCTGCCTTCGGGAGGCAGAGGTCGTAGGTTCGAATCCTGCTACTCCGACCAGAATTTCAAGGCCTTGCGAGAAATCGCGAGGCCTTTTTCTTGTGCGCCACAGCCTGCCGGGCCATTCCGGCGAGAACGACGAGCCGGCCGATGCGTCGATAGCCTGCACCGATGGCCGCCATCGGGAGGGTCAAGGGGGCAGGGCCGGCGAAGCTGCGCCAGACTGTAGGCAGACGCCCAGGGAGGCGGCCCACTCGACCTTCGGAAGGCTTCATGCCGGGAGTACGCCATGCAACGACTCTCGCTGGACCGCGCGGTCCTGGAGGTACGCGACCTCGATGCCATGCAGCGCTTCTGCGAGGAGGTCCTGCGCCTGCCACGCCTGGTACGCTCGGCCACCGGCGCCACCTTCGAACTGGGCAGGGACGCCGGCGGCAATGTCCAGGTGATGATGCTGATCGCCGCCGAGACGCCCAGCCCGCCGCGCCGGCTGACCCTGGAGGTCAGCGGCGAGGAGTTTCCCGCCACCTGCGCGCAACTGCTGGCCCACGGCGCCCGGCTCTTCGAGAGCGAGGGCAGCGCCGCCCGGGGCTGTGCCTGGCGGGTCCTGCACTGCCGGATGCCGGAGGGCCATCACCTGCAGGTCGTGGCCATCGACCCCAGCCGCTGCGCCCCGGACAGCCCGCAGTATGCCGAGCACGAGGGTACCTGACAGCCCTCGCCGAATCCTGTCGGTCGGACCGCCCTGTCGCTCGGACCGTCCTGCCCTACAGCCAGCCAGGTCGCCGGCGGCGCTCAGGCGGCATCGTCGTCGTCGGCGGCGAGTCGTCGCGCCAGGGCCTTGCGCGACCGGTTGCGCCGATACAGGCGCACCAGGGCGATCCACAGCGCGGCCGTGACCATTGCCGCCAGGGTCAGTCCCTGCCAGGGCCGGGCGGCATCGCCCATTACGGTCTCGAGGGTGATGATGAGGATGAAGCCGAGCGCCTGGCTGGCAATGGCCAGGGCGCGCAGGGTGTCGAAGGCAGGCTTGGCCATGGATGCTCCCGCACGAGTATGAGTGACAGCCTCGCACGCTGGCAGTAGGCTAGCCGTCGAACTCGTCATTGTAACGCGCCTGCTCGCGGACGCCGACCCTCTCTCCTGGAGCTTCGCCCCGCCATGGATGCCATCGCCCTGGGCCCCGTGCTGATCTCCGTGCCCCGTCTCTATGCCTTCGCCGCTGCCCTGCTCCTGCTGCTGGCCAGCGCCTGTCTGCTCGGCCTGCCACGGCGCGAACACATCCGCTGGTTCAACGGCCTGGTGCTGGCCTGGCTGGTTGGCGCCCGCCTCGGCCATGTGGCCCTGAACCTGGACGCCTACGTCGCCGCGCCGCTGGATATCGTCAAGCTCTGGCAGCCGGGCTTTCACGGCCTGTGGGGCATGGTGGCGGCACTGATCTGGACCGGCTGGGCCCTGCGCGCCCACCTGCTGCGCCTGATCGGTGCCATGGCCCTGGTGGTGGGCAGCTCGAGCCTGTGGCTGGTGCTGGTGACCCTGGCCCCGCTGGGCGACGACATGCCGCTCGGGGAGCTACCCGAACTGGCCCTCGAGGATCTCGACGGCAACCCAGTCGAGCTGCGCTCGCTGCGCGGCGAGCTGGTGGTGGTCAACCTCTGGGCCACCTGGTGCCCCCCCTGCCTGCGCGAGATGCCGCTGCTGGCCGAGGCCGACACCCGCGACGGCGTGACGGTCGTGGTGGCCAACCAGGGCGAGGACCTGCTGCAGGTCGTTCGCTATCTCGACGAACAGGAGCTGGCGTTCCGCTACCCGCTGCTCGACCCGAGCCAGGAGCTGATGGTATTGACGGAGTCTCCCGGGCTACCCACCACGGTGCTGTTCGACGCCGAGGGGCGTGCCGTGGAGCGCCACGTGGGTGAGCTCAGTCGCGCCCAGCTCGACGGCTGGCTGCGGAAGCACTGACGCCGCTCCAGGGCTATCACAGTTGACTGTAGCGAGGGGCGCCGGGGGCAGGCCGAAGAGGAGGTCCTTTTCCAGGGATGGAAAAGGTAGCGCCCAGGGAAGGGTTCACAGCGCCTCCTCGCAGGCCTGCCGACGGATCAGCCCCGAGCAATGCTGCTATCTGCGATAGCCCTGGTCGCCGCTCGTCACCACTTAAGCCGCGCCGGCCTTTGCTGTAAGATACCGCGCCCTGTTGCCGCCATCCCGGCGTTGGCGGCGAACGAGCGCACCGTTTCAGCATCCTCCGAGGCATCATGAGCGACTATTCACCCGGCCAGCGCTGGATCAGCGACGGCGAAGCCGAACTCGGCCTGGGCACCATTCTCGGCTGCGACTTCCGCAGCGTCACCGTGCTCTTCGGCGCCAGCCAGGAAACCCGCACCTACAGCAGCCGTCAGGCCCCGCTCACCCGGGTGGCGTTCGGCAGCGGCGACCGCATCCAGGCCGCCGAGGGCTGGAACCTGACCGTCGACGACAGCAAGGAGGTCGACGGCCTGATCGTCTACATCGGCGAGGATGACCAGGGCGAGCTGCGCGAACTGCCCGAGGCCCAACTCGCCGACACCATGCAGTTCGACCAGGCCCGCGATCGCCTGCTCACCGGCCAGATCGACCGCAACGACTGGTTCGACCTGCGCTTTCGCACCCTGCACCACTTCCACCGCATCGAACAGAACCCGGCGCTGGGCCTGGCGGGGCCGCGCATCGACCTGATTCCCCACCAGCTCTACATCGCCGACGAGGTGGCCCGCCGTCACGCCCCGCGGGTGCTGCTCGCCGATGAGGTGGGCCTGGGCAAGACCATCGAGGCGGGCCTGATCCTGCACCGGCTGCTGCTCACCGGCCGCGCCGATCGGGCGCTGATCCTGGTGCCGGCGAGCCTCACCCACCAGTGGCTGGTGGAGCTGCTGCGCCGCTTCGCCCTCGAGGTGACCCTGCTCGACGAACAGCAGAGCCAGGCCCACGGCGAGGCCAACCCCTTCGAGACCGGCCAGCTGGTGCTGGCCAGCCAGGACTGGTTGTTCGCCAACCCTCACCGCCAGACCCAGGCCGAGGCCTGCGACTGGGACCTGCTGATCGTCGACGAGGCCCACCACCTCGAGTGGTCCGCCGAGATGGTGGGGCCGGGCTATGCCTGCGTGGAGCGGCTGGCGACGGCGGTGCCGGGCCTGCTGCTGCTCACCGCGACCCCGGAGCAGATGGGACTGGAAAGCCACTTCGCCCGGCTGCGGCTACTCGACCCGGACCGCTACCACAGCCTCGAGCGCTTCCGCGAGGAGGAGGCCCACTACGTCGAGGTGGCCGAGGCGATCGATGCCCTCGACCGCCTGCCCGGCGGGACGACCGACCGCGGGGACGACGATCGCCAGCGGGTCACCGCGGTGATCGACGAGCCGGACAGCCTGGCGCTGCTCGAGGCCCTGGCCGATCACGAGAGCGACGCGGCCCGGCAGGCCGCCGCCCGCGACCAGCTGCGCGACCAGCTGCTCGACCGCCACGGCACCGGCCGGGTGATGTTCCGCAACAGCCGTCGTCACGTGGGCGGCTTTCCCGAGCGCCGCCTGCATGTCGCCCGCCTCGAGCTGCCGTCATCCTACCGTCGGGTACTGCGCCGTCTGGAGCGCGACGAGGACTACCTGGACGAGCTGCTGATCGAGACCGGCCTCGACCATCCGGAGGTGCTGGTCTACCTGGACACCATGTACCGGGCGCTGGCCGACGACCCGCTCAACACCGAGCCCTGGTGGCAGTTCGACCCCCGCGTCACCTGGCTGCTGGAGCGGCTCGCCGACACCGCTGAGGGCGGCTTCGCCGACGACAAGGTGCTGGTGATCGCCCATGACCGCGAGACCGCCCAGGGCCTGGCCGAGGGTCTGCGCGTGCTGGGCGGCTACCATGCCCCGGTGTTCCACGAAGGCCTCTCGCTGGTGGAGCGCGACCGCGCCGCCGCCGCCTTCGCCGACGAGGAGGAGGGCTGCCAGGTGCTGGTCTGCTCGGAGATCGGCTCCGAGGGGCGCAACTTCCAGTTCTGCCGCCACCTGGTGATGTTCGACCTGCCGCTGCATCCGGACCAGCTCGAGCAGCGCATCGGGCGGCTCGACCGCATCGGCCAGCGCCATGCCATCGAACTCCACGTGCCGGTGTTCGAGCAGAGCCCCGGCGAGAAGCTGCTGCGTTGGTACCATCAGGGCATGGACGCCTTCAGCAGCCCCCATGGGGTGGGCAGCGAGATCTTCGCCGCCTTCGGCGACGCCCTGGCCGACGCCCTGCTCGACGACGAGAGCCTCGCGGAGGTGATCGAGGAGACCCGGGCGCTGTTCGAGAGCCGCCTGGCCGAGCGCGACGCCGGCCGTAATCGCCTGCTGGAGCTCAACGCCTGCCGCTTCGATCGCGCCGAGACGGTCGCCGCGGCGATCCGCGAGCTCGACGAGGATCGCGCCCTGCCGCGCTACCTGGACCAGGCGCTGGACATCTTCGGCGTCGACAGCCAAGAGCTCGGTGGCGGCATCCTCCACCTGCGACCGAGCCCGCAGATGCTCGACGGCCTGCCGGGGCTGGTGAAGGGCGAGGAGGGCTTCTCGGCCACCTTCTCCCGGCGGCTCGCCCTGGCCCGTGACGACGTCCAGCGCCTTTCCTGGGAGCACCCCCTGCTGCGCGAGATGATGGGGCGCATCCTCGACGGCACCATGGGCAATACGGCCCTGGCGCTGCTCAAGCATCCGTCGATTCCCGCCGGCCGGCTGATGGCCGAACTGGTCTTCCGCACCCACTGCCCGGCGCCCAAGCGATTGCACCTCAACCGCTTCCTGCCACCCACCGCGGTGCGGATACTGCTCGACGAGTCCGGCGCCAGCCTCACCGACAAGGTCTCCTTCACCGGGCTGTCGAAGAACCTGCAGAAGGTCAAGAAAGCCATGGCCCGCGACCTGATCCGCAGCCGCCACGACCAGCTGCGCGAGCTGATCGACCGCGGCGAGACGGAAGCCGAGCGGGAGCTCTCCTCCATCGTCGAGGCGGCCCAGCGGCGCATGCGTGCCGAACTGGACGGTGAACTCAACCGCCTGGAGGCGCTGGCCCTCCACAACCCGGCGGTGCGCGACGACGAGCTCCAGGCCCTGCGCGAGGAGCGCAGCGCCCTGGACGCCGCCATCGAGGGCACCCGCCTGCGCCTGGACGCCGTGCGGGTCATCGTCACGGTGGGCGAGGAGACGCGCTGAGGCCATCTAGCCCGGAAAATGCCTCGGGGCTGATCCGGCGATACGGCTCAGGACATCAACCCAGGATATCGGCCAGGGCCTGCTCGAGCGTCGGGAACTTGAACTCGAAGCCGGCGTCGAGCAGGCGTTGCGGGCGCATGTCGGCCCCGGTCAGCAACAGCCGCGACATCTCGCCGAAGGCGGTCTCGAGCACGATGGCGGGCACCGGGAAGATCGCCGGGCGGCCCAGCTGCTTCGCCAGCACCCGGGTGAACTCCGCATTGGTCACCGGATGCGGCGCACTGCCGTTGAAGGGCCCCTCGAGCTCCTCGCCGTCGAGCAGGAAGAGGATCGCCCGCACCAGGTCCTCCCGGTGCACCCAGGGCATGAACTGGGTGCCGTCACCGAACCGCCCCCCCAGGCCCAGCTTGAACGGCGGCAGCATCTTCTGCAGGCTGCCGCCGCCGGCGTCGAGCACCAGGCCGATGCGCAGGATCGCCACGCGGGTGCCGAAGTCCGCCGCCTCCCTGGCGGCATCCTCCCAGCGCTTGCACAGGCGATAGGCGAACTCGTCATGGGGCGGGGTCTCCTCGGTCACCTCCCGGTCGCCCTGGTCGCCGTAGTAGCCCATGGCCGAGGCCGACACCATCACGGCGGGCGCGCGCCCGCCGGTCGCGGCGAGCTGTTCGCAGAGCATCACCAGGTCGCGGGTGATATTGACCCGCGAGTCGATGAGCCGCTTCTTCTGGTCGTCGCTCCAGCGCCGGGCGGCGATGGACTCGCCGGCCAGGTTGACGATGGCGTCCGGCGGAGTGTCGACGAAATCCAGCACCGAACGGCGGATGTCGGTGCCGCTCGGCAAGCGGTCACGCACCCGGTCCGGCTCCCGGGAGACCACCAGCAGGCGATGCCCGGCCTCCTTGAGCCGCCGACACAGCCGCTGCCCGACGAAGCCGCTCCCCCCCGTGATCAGCACTCGCATCGTGGATCCCTCCTCTGCGCCAATGAGTTATACAGTCGTTGTACACTTCTGCTAGTCTAGCTGAAAAGCCTTCAGCTGCGCGAGCCTGCGGTGTCCACGGCACTGCCCGCCTCGCCCCTGCGGGCCTGGACGCCCGGTTCCTCCCCCGGGCACTACCGAATCCCGACCCACGACAGAGGAGATCCACCGGCATGCGCTACGCCCTGATCCTGCTCGCCCACGGCTCCAGCGACCCTCGCTGGCGGGCCCCCTTCGAGCACTTGGCCGAGGCACTCGCCCGCCGCCTGGAGACCCCCTTGCAACTCGCCTACATGGAACTCAGCGAGCCCTCCCTGGAAACCACCGTGGCCGAGCTGGCCGCGGCGGGGGTCGAGCGCGCCGAGATCCTGCCGCTGTTCTTCGCCGCGGGGCGCCACCTGCGCCAGGACGTCCCCGGGCAGGTCGAGGTCCTCGCCGAGGCCCACCCCGGCATCGACCTGCGCCTGCTGCCACCGGTGGGCGAGCACCCGGCCTTCGTCGAGGCCCTGGCCGCCGTGATCGCCGAACAGGCCGGGGAAGCCTCCTCCGGCTGAAAGGTCGGGGCGGATACCCGGCACCATGTTGTACATTGACAGTGACTTGTACAAAATCAGCCCCTGAACGCCGGCCGCCTCGACACCGGCGGGGCAAGGGATCAGCAAGAGGCACAGCCGCCCATGAGTGACAAGGCGACCCACCCGGCCGACACACCGCTCTACCCGATCCGGGAGGTCTCCCGGCTGACCGGCGTCAATTCGGTCACCCTGCGGGCCTGGGAGCGCCGTTACGGCCTGATCAGGCCCCGCCGCACACCCAAGGGCCACCGCCTCTACGCCCGTGACGACATCGAGCGCATCGAACGCATCCTCCAGTGGCTGAGCCGCGGCGTGCCGGTCAGCCAGGTCCGCGAGCTGCTCGAGCAACCCGAGCCGGCCGAGTCGCCGACGCCCTCCGCCGGCGACTGGCAGAGCCAGCGACACCAGCTGGTCGCTGCCCTGGAAGCCTGCGACCTGATCCGGCTGGAGACCCTGTTCAACCAGAGCCTGGCGCTCTACCCGGTGACGACCTGCATCGCCGAATTCTGGCAGCCGGTTGTCCGCGAGCTGGAGGAGCGCTGGGACGACCAGCTCGGGGCCCTGCTCCAGCGCCGCACCCTCGAGGCCTTCCTGCGCACCCGTATCGGCACGCGGCTCTATCATGCCAACCAGAGCGCCGCCGGCCCGCTGGTGCTGATCGGCCAGTTGCCGGACGACCCCGGTCCGCTGTGGATGCTGCTGGCGGCGCTGACCGCCAGCGACCAGGGCTATCGGGTGCAGCTGTTCGATGCCCCCCTGCCGTTCACCGAGCTGCCGCTGGCCATGGAGCGCTTCCACGCCGCGGCCCTGCTGCTCGCCAGCGGCAAGGCCGAGCGCGCCGACCTGATCCGCCGCCAGCTGCCGCGCCTGGCCGAGCAGCTCGATGCTCCCCTCGCCCTGTGCGGCCCGGTGGCTCGCATCCGGGCCGCCGAGCTGGACCCGAGCCGGGTCGAAGTGCTCGGCGACGACCTGCCCGAGGCCATCACCCGCCTGGGTTCGCTGATCCGGGATAGCTGAACGACCGCTGGAGCCCCCATGCCTGCCCCCATCCTGATCTGGTTCCGCAGCGACCTGCGCGTCCACGACAACCGCGCCCTGGCCGCTGCCGCCCGCCAGGGGCCGGTGGTCGCGGTCTTCCTGCGCTGCCTGCCCCACTGGCAGCGCCACGGCCACGGCGCCAACAAGCTCGACTTCTGGGCCCGCGGGGTGGCGGCCCTCAAGGTCTCCCTCGAGGGCCTCCACATTCCGCTGCTCCACCGGGAGCTCGACGACTTCGCCGAGGCCCCGGCGGCGCTGCTGGCCGTCGCCCGGGACACCGGCGCCCGGACACTGCACTTCAACCATGAGTACCCCCTCGACGAGAGGCGCCGCGACGAAGCCGTGATCGGCGCCTTCGCGGCCGCCGGCCTGGCGGCCCGGGGCCATCACGACAGCGTCGCCTTTGCTCCCGGTGAACTGCTCACCGGCAAGGGCGACGTCTACGGCGTCTTCACCCCCTTCGCCAAGGCCTGGCACCACCGGCTTAGCGCAGAGCGCATCGCCCTGCACGAGGCGCCGGCGCCCCAGGCACGCCTGCCCATCGCCCCGGACCCGCTGCCCGAGCTGCCGGCACTCGACGACACCCCGGTCGATGACCGGCTCTGGCCCGCCGGCGAGGGCCCCGCCGCCGACCGGCTCGAGCGCTTCCTGTGCTTTCGCGGCCGCCACTATGCCCGCCAGCGCGACGTCCCGGCGATCCGCGGCACCAGCGAGCTGTCGCCCTACCTGGCGCTGGGGATGCTCTCCCACCGCCAGTGCCTGCAGGCGGTGCTGGCCGAGAACGCCGGCCGCCTCGCCGAGGGCGATGCGGGGCTCACGGCCTGGGTCAACGAACTGGTGTGGCGGGAGTTCTACCGGCACGTCGCCTTCGGCTTTCCCCGGGTCTGTCGCCGTCGCGCCTTCCAGGCTCACACCGAGGCCCTCGCCTGGCGCGACGACGACGCCGGCTTTCGTGCCTGGTGCGAGGGGCGCACCGGCTATCCCATCGTCGATGCGGCCATGCGCCAGCTGGTGGCCACCGGCTGGATGCACAACCGCCTGCGCATGATCACCGCCATGTTCCTGGCCAAGCACCTGCTGATCGACTGGCGTCGCGGCGAGGCCTTCTTCCTGCGCCACCTGGTCGACGGCGAGTTCTGCGCCAACAACGGCGGCTGGCAGTGGGCGGCCTCCACCGGCACCGATGCCGCCCCCTACTTCCGCATCTTCAACCCCACCACCCAGTCGCAGCGCTTCGACCCGGACGGCGCCTTCCTCGCCGAGTGGCTGCCCGAGCTCGCCGCCTTGCCGGCCCGGGCCCGCCATGCACCGCCCCGGGACCCGGTCGGCGGCCTCGACTACCCGCCCCCCATCGTCGACCACAAGGCCGCCCGGGCCCGCGCCCTGGACGCCTTCAAGGCCCTCAGGCCGGCCTGAACCCCGCTCACTCCACCGGGAGGACATCGCCATGCACCGGGCCCGCCCAGGCTAGGCGGTCGCTTCCGCCGCCACCCGCGCCCCGCCGGGCGGCCCCCCGGCCGAGTCATGCTCCTGCCACTGCGCCTCGAGCAGCTCTGCCGGCAAGGGGCGGGCATAGAGAAAGCCCTGCACCAGCGAGCAGCCCGCCGCCTGCAGGAAGTCGCGCTGGGCGATCGTTTCCACCCCCTCGGCTATCACCTGGAGCTCGAGCCCCCGGGCCATGGCCAGCACCGCGCCGACGATGGCCGCATCGGCCCGATCGTCGGGCAGGGCCTTGATGAAGGCGCGGTCGAGCTTGAGCTTGTCCAGCGGCAGCTTCTTCAGGTAGCCCAGCGACGAATAGCCGGTGCCGAAGTCATCGATGGCGATGGGGTGGCCACGCTCGCGCAACACGCCTAGGCGCGGGGCGATATCGCCGGCCCGCTCGTCGAGCAGCACCGACTCGGTGATCTCCAGGCCGAGCAGCCCCGGGGGGATGCCGTGACGGGCAAGCCCGGCGGCGAGCGCCGTCTCCAGCTCGCCCTGGAACATCTGCAGCGCCGAGACATTGACCCACACCGGCACCTCGGGCATGCCGAGACGCCGCCAGCGGGCCAGTTGCGCCAGCGCCTGGTCGATCACCCAGTTGCCCAGCGAGGCCATCAGGCCGTGACGCTCGGCCAGTGGGATGAAGTCCGCCGGCGAGATCATCCCGTCCCGTGGATGTCGCCAGCGCAGCAGCGCCTCGAGCCCCACCAGGGCGCCATCCGCCAGGTGGTGCTGCCCCTGGTAGTGGAGTTCCAGCTGGGTACCGGTGGCCAGGGCATGGCGCAGCTCGTTGACCAGCCCCAGCTGCGGACTGTCCTGCATGTCCAGCGACGGCCGGAAGCGCTGGCTGTGGTTGCGGCCATGGCGCTTGGCGGCATAGAGGGCCGACTCCAGCCGCTGGAAGAGCACGCCGGACTCGCGACCGTCCTCGGGCGCCCGGCAGCTGCCGATGGTCAGGCCGAAGCGCAGCGAGTGCCCCTCGATCTCGAAGGGTTCGCCCAGGTGGGCCTGGAGGCCGGCAATCCAGTGGTCATGATCATCGAAGGTGGTGGTGCGGATCACCAGGAACTCGTCGCCGCCAAGGCGACCCACCACGCCGCCGGCCACATGGCCGGCGAGCCGCTGGCCGAAGCGCGCCAGCAGGCGGTCGCCCATCTCCACCCCCAGCCCATCGTTGATCGACTTGAAGCCATCGATGTCGATCATCGCCATGTCCAGGCTCTCGCCGGCCCGCAGGTGGCGCAGCCGGGAGTCGAGCAGGTCGTGCAGGCGACGGCGGTTGGGCAGGCCGGTGAGCGGGTCCTCGAAGCCGATGCGTCGCAGGTCCCGCTCCCGGGCCTTGTGCATCGAGATGTCGGTGAACAGGCAGACATGGTGGGTGGTCCGGCCCCGGTCATCGCTGACCGCTCGGACCCTCAGCCACTCGGGGTACTCGTCGCCGTGCTTGCGTCGGTTCCAGATCTCCCCCTCCCAGCGTCCGGTAGTGCGCAGCGTCTGCCAGTAGCGCTCGAAGAAGGCCTTGTCGTGACGCGGCGCGGAGAGTGTGGTGGCGTTGCGCCCGCGCACTTCCTCGGCGGTATAGCCGGTGATGCGGGTGAAGGCGGGGTTGACCGCCTGGATGCGATTGTCGGCGTCGGTGATGATCACCCCGTCTTCCGACAGCGCCAGGGCATCCTGGCCCAGGCGGGCCCGCTGGTGCTCCAGGCGGACCTGCCGCCAGGCGTCCATCAGGCCCAGCGCCACCAGGGAGGCGGCCGCCAGGCGAAGGGCGACGCCGGGCAACCAGACGCTCGCCGACAAGGCGGCCAGGCCGATCCAGAGCAGCGGGCGATTGAGCGAGAAGGCTGGCCACATGGCAGAAGGCTCGGCTCGGGCAGGTGAGGGGCATCGCGTCTGGCGCGGGCGGTTTCGTTCCCCCGATATCGGCCGTCTGCCGCATAACTGTAACCCGGCATCGGCAGGCAACTTTCAACGCCAGCGGCCCGACGTGCATTCCCGGGCCACGGACAGTAGACTAGTCGGGGCCGCTCGGCGGCAGCATGCCGCTCGCGGCAGACAACAATGTCGACTCTCGGAATGACTCAGTGACCAAGCAACACTCCTTTGATCGCGAAGAACTGCTGGCCTGCTCACGCGGCGAGCTGTTCGGCCCGGGCAACGCCCAGTTGCCGGCTCCCAACATGCTGATGCTCGACCGCATCACGCGCATCTACGAAGACGGCGGCGATCACGGCAAGGGCGAGCTGATCGCCGAGCTGGATATCCGCCCCGACCTGTGGTTCTTCGACTGCCACTTCCCCGGCGACCCGGTGATGCCCGGCTGTCTGGGCCTCGATGCCATGTGGCAGCTGGTCGGCTTCTACCTGGGCTGGCTGGGCCACCCGGGGCGTGGCCGGGCACTGGGCTGCGGCGAGGTCAAGTTCACCGGCCAGATCCTGCCCGATGCACAGAAGGTCACCTACCGGATCAACATCAAGCGCATCATCACCCGGCGCTTGATCCTCGGCATGGCCGACGGCACCGTGTGCGTCGATGGCCGCGACATCTATCAGGCCAATGACCTGCGCGTCGGCCTGTTCACCTCCACTGCGAACTTCTGATCAGGAGGCTTCCATGCGACGAGTGGTAGTCACCGGCCTGGGCATCGTGTCCTGCCTGGGCAACGACCGGCAACAGGTTCTCGAGGCGCTCAAGGCCGGGCGCTCCGGTATTCGCTTCAAGGAGGAGTACGCCGAGCGCGGCTTTCGCAGTCAGGTGGCCGGCGTCGTCGACATCGATCTCGACGCCCTGATCGACCGCAAGCTTCTCCGCTTCATGGGCGATGCGGCGGCCTACGCCTATGTCTCCATGGCCCAGGCCATCGAGGATGCGGGCCTCGCCCCGGAGCAGGTCTCCAGCGAGCGCACCGGCCTGATCGCCGGTTCCGGCGGCGCCTCCAGCGCCAACCAGGTCGAGGCCGCCGACGTGATGCGCGAGAAGGGCCTGCGCCGGGTCGGCCCCTATCGGGTCACCCGCACCATGGGCAGCACCGTTTCCGCCTGCCTGGCCACGCCGTTCAGGATCAAGGGGGTCAACTACTCGATCTCCTCGGCCTGCGCCACCTCGGCCCACTGCATCGGCAGCGCCATGGAGCAGATCCAGATGGGCAAGCAGGACGTGGTCTTCGCCGGCGGCGGCGAAGAGGAGCACTGGACCCTGTCATGCCTGTTCGACGCCATGGGGGCGCTGTCGACCCACTACAATGACACTCCCGACAAGGCCTCGCGGCCCTACGACAAGGGCCGCGACGGCTTCGTCATCGCCGGTGGTGGCGGCATGCTGGTGCTCGAGGAACTCGAGCACGCTCGTGCCCGCGGCGCCAGGATCTACGCCGAGGTCACCGGCTACGGTGCCACTTCAGACGGCCACGACATGGTGGCGCCCTCCGGCGAGGGCGCGGCACGCTGCATGCGCCAGGCGCTGGCCACCGTGGATGGCGAGATCGACTACATCAACACCCACGGCACCTCCACCCCGGTGGGCGATGTCGCCGAGCTCAAGGCGATCCGCGAGGTGTTCGGCGACAGCACCCCGGCGATGAGCTCCACCAAGTCATTGACCGGCCACTCCCTGGGGGCCACCGGCGTGCAGGAGGCGATCTATTCGCTGCTGATGATGGAGAACGCTTTCATCACCGCCTCCGCCAACGTCGAGACCCTCGACGCACAGGCCGACGGCTTCGACATCGTCACCACCCGGCGCGACGGCGTGAAGGTCGAACGCGTGCTCACCAACAGCTTCGGCTTCGGCGGCACCAACGCCTGCCTGGTGCTGGAGAAGTTCCGCGACTGACACCCGGCGGAGCGGGCCGACACGCAAGAGGCGCCCCATCGGGGCGCCTCTTGCGTCAGGCGGGCAGCGACCGGTCCGTCACGCCGTCGGTTTCTCGGTGGCCGTGGCCGTCTCCGGCGCCGTCGGCCGGGGAATCTCGGAGATCTCCGCCAGCCGCGCCTCGATCCAGGCCTCCACCTCGACCAGCACCTCCTCGGGCGTCCGCCCCAGGGTCTCGATGGGCTCACCCACCACCAGCGAGAGCCGCCCCGGGTTCTTCACCCAGTACCGGCCCGGCCAGCGCTCGCCGGCATTGTGGGCCACCGGCACCACCGGCCGCCCCGCGCGACAGGCAATCACCGCGCCGCTCTTGTTGTAGCGGCGGCGCCTGCCCGGGGGCACCCGTGTCCCCTCCGGGAAGATCAGTACCGAGAGGCCCTCCTCCAGGCGCGACTTGCCCTGGCTGAGCACCTGCCGCATGGCCCGGGCCGGCTTGGAGCGATCCAGGGCAATGGGATGCAGCAGGCGCAGCCCCCAGCCGAACAGGGGAATACGCAGCAGTTCCTGCTTGAGTACCGTGCATACCGGCGGCTTGAGCAACTGCAGGTAGACGGTTTCCCACTCGCACTGGTGATTGGCCAGGATCACGCAGGGCCCCTCGGGCAACCGCTCGCGCCCGCGAATGTCGTAGCGCACCCCGCAGGTCACCTGGAACCAGGCGATGATGAAGTGGTTGTAGAGGTTGAGCAGCCGGTAGCGCCGCGACAGCGGCAGCAGCGGCGCCACCGGCACGAACAGCACCCCGCAGACCAGCATGGCCAGGAAGTAGCCGGCATAGAACAGCAGGCTGCGCAGGACGTTCATGGCCTCTCGTCGACCTCCGTGTCGGGGCGGCAGCGGTCATAGCCCCGGAACCAGGCATCCAGCATGCGGCCCAGTTCCAGCCGCCAGGGTTTCTGGTGTACGCCGAACACCTCCAGGACCCGGCGGCAGTTGAGCACCCGGCGCAACGGCTGGTCATGGTGGTGGTGGAGCGCCTTGACGCTGCCCAGCTCGAGGCATTCGCCACGCCCCTCCAGCCGGGTCGCCAGTTGGGTGCGCACCATGGAGATGAAGGTGTAGGCACTGACCGGCTCGGTGCCGGCCAGGTGGTAGCTGCCCCAGGCACCGGCACCGCAGTGCTGCTGCTGGAGCATGCCGATCAGCGCCATGGCCACGGCATCCGCCGAGGTCGGACAGAAGGTCACGTCGGACTCGCCGCGCACCTCCCCGCCGGCCACCAGGGTATCGATCAGTTCATTCAGCCAGGCGTTGCTGCCCTCCAGGGCGAACAGCGGCCCGAGCCGCACGATCAGATGGTGGGGGTGCTCGGCACGGATCCGGTCGCCGGTGACGATCAGCCGGCGCAGGCTCTCGTCGCGCGGGGCGGGGATGACATGCTCGTCGATCGGCGCCTCGAAGCCATCCTCGTAGAGCTGGTCGGAGACACACCACACCAGGGGCACGCCGGCCGCCAGGCAGGCCTCCAGGCACGTCTCCACCGCCTCGGCATGGGCCGTGACGGCGGCCGGCTCGGCGCTGATCGGCCGCGCCAGGGGCGGAATCACCAGCGCATCGGGGGCGATCTCCTCGAGCCGGCCCGCGTCGAGCGCGAGGCCGGCATCGATGACCAGTTCGGTATCGCTACGCCGGTTGGCTTCCCGGGCCAGCGCCAGGCTCAGGCAGTGGCCGGCATCGAGTATCAGCAGCTTCACGGCGTCTCCTTCGGGTTCCGGCGCCGCCCGGGCGTCAGGTCCGGCTCGCTCAGAACGGGATCTCGTCGTCGAAGTCATCGAAGCTGCCCGGATCGGGGGCACCATAGTTGCCGCCCTGCTGGCCGCCGCCCTGCTGCGGGGCCGGTGCCGGCTGCGGGGCCGGTCGCTGCTGGGGCTGGCCGCCGCCGAAGCCGCCACCCTGCTGGGCCGCATTGCCGTAGCCACCCTGGGGCTGCTGCTGCCCCCCCGGATAACCGCCGCCCTGCTGGGCCATGCCACCGCCCTGCTGGGCCATGCCGCCACCCTGGGCGTCACCGCCGCCGCGGGAATCGAGCATCTGCATGTCATTGGCGACGATCTCGGTGCTGTAGCGATCCTGGCCGTCCTGGCCCTGCCACTTGCGGGTCTGCAGCCGTCCCTCGATGTAGATGCGCGACCCCTTCTTGAGGTACTGCTGGGCGATCTCGGCCAGCTTGTTGAACATCACCACCGTGTGCCATTCGGTGCGCTCCTGGCGCTGGCCGCTCTGGCGGTCCGTCCAGGTGTCGGTGGTGGCGAGACGCAGGTTGGCGACCGGGTTGCCGGAAGGCATGAAGCGCACTTCCGGGTCCTGCCCCAGGTTGCCGATGAGAATGACCTTGTTGACGCCACGGGCCATGAGGGACTCCTTGCTGTCGTGAATTCGTGATGCTGCGATATCGGTGGCGCGACGGGGCGCCCTGTGTCAGATCATACGCCGCTGTGATCCCTGCGTGTATCGATCAACCTTGCCAACGCCTCCTCGTCGAGGCGCTGGCGATCCACCTTGAGGTAGGCCAGCCGCTCCTCGGGCACCACCAGCACGTCCTCGACCCCGGCCACCTCGGCGAGATGTGCCATCAGCGTCTCCAGCGCATCACCATGGTGCTCACCCTCCAGCGCCACCACTTCGCTGGAGAGGTGGCGTGGCGGCGTCATGCCGGCCATCAGCGTCAGCCACCCCAGGCCGAGCAGGGCACAGCCGAGAAAGACCGCCGACAGCCCCCACTGCTGGGCCAGGAGCCCGCCCAGCACACCGCCCAGGAAGGCGCCGAGGAACTGGCTGGTGGAGTAGATGCCCATGGCGGTGCCCTTGGCCCCGGCCGGGGCCAGCTTGCTGAGCATCGATGGCAGGGTGGCCTCGAGCAGGTTGAAGGCGACGAAGAACAGCAGCAGCCAGCCGAACAGCCCCCAGCGACCCGCGGCGAGCCCCGCCAGCCCCCCCAGGCTCAGGGTGATGGCGGCGATCGCCAGCAGGCACATGGTCTTCATGCGTCGCTGCTTCTCGGCGACGATCACCAGCGGCACCATGATGGCGAAGGCCAGCACCATGATCCCCAGGTAGGCTAGCCCATGGCGCTCGAGGTCGATGCCTACCTCCAGCAGCCGGAAGGGCACGGCGACGAAGATCGCCATCAGGATCAGGTGCAGGGCGAAGATCGACAGGTCCATTCGCCACAGGTCGCTGCGTGCGATGATCGCCCGCCACTGGTCGCGGTCGATCCCCACGTCGCGGTGGCGCAGGCGACGCGGCGCCGGCGGCACCAGCTTCCACAGGACCGCGAGCCCCAGCATGGCGAGCAAGGCGGTGAACCAGAACACCGCCGACAGGCCGAGCCAGGCCGCCAGCCAGGGGCCCAGCACCATGGCCACGGCGAATGCCACCCCGATCGACAAGCCGATGGTGGCCATGGCCGCAGTGCGCACCTGCTCCCGGGTCTGGTCGGCGAGCAGCGCCATGATCGCCGCGGCCACCGCCCCGCTGCCCTGCAGGCAGCGCCCCAGGATCACACCGCCGATGGAGTCCGCCTGGGCGGCCACGACGCTGCCGAGCAGGAACAGCAGCAGACCGGCGGCGATCACCGGCTTGCGGCCGAGGCGATCGGAGAGCAACCCGAAGGGGATCTGCAGGATCGCCTGGGTGAGCCCGTAGACGCCCAGCGCCAGGCCCACCAGCAACGGCGTGGCGCCGCTCAGCTCGTCGGCATAGAGCGCCAGCACCGGCAACACCATGAACAACCCCAGCATGCGCGTGGCATAGAGGCCGGCGAGGCCGGCGATGGCACGCCGCTCGGTGGCTAACAGCAGTCCAGAGACCTTTCGCATAGGGTTTTCGGCATTCCGTGAGCGGGCATCGTCTGCCCGTTGGTGGACCGCACATTCTAGCGGCTCGCCACCCCCCAGGGAAAGCCACTCACCGGCAACGCTTTTGCCGGCGATGCGGCGGCGGACGTATAATCGAGCCTTTGCCGTGCGTCTCGAGGTGGGAATGGACAGGATTCTGGTCAGGGGTGCCCGCACCCACAACCTCAAGCAGATCGATGTGGAGCTGCCACGCGACGCCCTGATCGTGGTCACCGGGCTCTCCGGTTCCGGAAAGTCGTCGCTGGCCTTCGACACCCTCTACGCCGAGGGCCAGCGGCGCTACGTGGAGTCGCTCTCCACCTATGCCCGGCAGTTCCTGTCGATGATGGAGAAGCCCGACGTCGACCACATCGAGGGGCTCTCGCCGGCGATCTCCATCGAGCAGAAGTCCACCTCCCACAACCCGCGCTCCACGGTGGGCACCATCACCGAGATCTACGACTACCTGCGCCTGCTGTTCGCCCGCGCCGGCACCCCGCGCTGCCCGGAGCACGGCGAGGACCTCGAGGCCCAGACCATCTCGCAGATGGTCGACCAGGTGCTGGCGCTGCCGGAGGGCAGCAAGCTGATGCTGCTGGCGCCGGTGGTCAAGGGCCGCAAGGGCGAGCACCTGCAATTGCTCGCCGAACTCCGCGCCCAGGGCTTCGTGCGCGCCATGGTCGACGGCCAGGCGCTGGAGCTCGACGACATCGCCCCCCTGGACAAGAATCGCAAGCACGACATCAGCGTGGTGGTCGACCGCATCAAGGTCCGCGACGGCCTGGCCCAGCGCCTGGCCGAGTCCTTCGAGACGGCGCTGGCGCTCTCCGACGGCATCGCCGTGGTCCACTTCATGGACGGCGAACAGGCCGACATCCCCTTCTCGGCGCGCTTCGCCTGCCCGGTGTGCGGCTACTCCATCGCCGAGCTCGAGCCACGCATGTTCTCCTTCAACAATCCGGCCGGGGCCTGCCCCACCTGCGATGGCCTGGGGGTACAGCAGTTCTTCGACCCCGCCAAGCTGATCAGCCACCCGGAGCTGTCGCTTGCCGAGGGCGTGATCAAGGGCTGGGACCGTCGCAGCGTCTACTATTTCAACCAGCTCCAGGCGGTGGCCGACCACTATCGCTTCACCCTGGAGACCCCCTGGCAGGAGCTGGCCCGCCACGAGCGCGAGATCATCCTCCACGGCAGCGGCGGCGACGACATCGCCTTCAGCTACGTCAACGACCGCGGACGCAAGGTGACCCGCGAGCACCCCTTCGAGGGGGTGCTGCCCAACATGCAGCGCCGCTACCGCGAGACGGAGTCGAGCATGGTGCGCGAGGAGCTGGCGCGCTTCGTAGCCGTACAGCCCTGCCCCACCTGTCACGGCTCGCGCCTGCGCAAGGAGGCGCGCCACGTCTACATCGACGACCGCCCCCTGCCGGCTATCGTCCACCTGCCGATCGGCGAGGCCCTGCGCTACTTCAGGGAGCTCACGCTGCCCGGCCGCAAGGGCGAGATCGCCATCAAGATCATCAACGAGATCCATGCTCGCCTGGAGTTCCTGGTCAACGTCGGCCTCGACTACCTCAACCTGGAGCGCAGCGCCGACACCCTCTCCGGCGGCGAGGCCCAGCGCATCCGCCTGGCCAGCCAGATCGGCGCCGGCCTGGTGGGGGTGATGTACATCCTCGACGAGCCCTCCATCGGCCTGCACCAGCGCGACAACGACCGCCTGCTCAAGACCCTCGAGCACCTGCGTGACCTGGGCAATACCGTGATCGTGGTCGAGCACGACGAGGAGGCCATCCGTGCCGCCGACCACGTGCTCGACATCGGCCCCGGCGCCGGGGTCCATGGCGGCCGCATCGTCGCCCAGGGTACGCCCGAAGAGATCATGGCCACGCCGGAGTCGCTGACCGGCCAGTACCTGGCGGGCTCACGCCGCATCGAGGTCCCGCCCTGGCGCATTCCCGGCAACCCGGAGAAGGTGCTGCGCCTGGTCGGCGCCACCGGCAACAACCTGCGGGACGTCACCCTGGAGCTGCCGCTCGGGCTGCTGATCTGCGTCACCGGCGTCTCCGGCTCCGGCAAGTCGACGCTGATCAACGGCACCCTGATGCCGATCGCCGCCCGCGAGCTCAACAAGGCCACCAGCCTGACGCCGGAGGCCCACGACCACATCGAGGGGCTCGGGCTGCTCGACAAGGTGATCGACATCGACCAGAGCCCCATCGGGCGTACGCCGCGCTCCAACCCCGCCACCTACACCGGCATCTTCACGCCGATCCGCGAGCTCTTCGCCGGCACCCAGGAGGCCCGCTCGCGGGGCTACAAGCCGGGGCGCTTCTCCTTCAACGTCAAGGGCGGGCGCTGCGAGGCGTGCCAGGGCGAGGGCATGATCAAGGTCGAGATGCACTTCCTGCCCGACATCTACGTGCCCTGCGACGTCTGCAAGGGCAAGCGCTACAACCGCGAGACCCTGGAGATCGCCTACAAGGGCAAGAGCATCCACGAGGTGCTGGAGATGACCGTCGAGGAGGCGCTGGCGTTCTTCAGCCCGGTGCCGGCCATCGCCCGCCGCCTGCAGACGCTGATGGACGTGGGGCTCTCCTACATCCGCCTGGGCCAGAGCGCCACGACGCTGTCCGGCGGCGAGGCCCAGCGGGTCAAGCTGGCCCGCGAACTGGCCAAGCGCGACACCGGCAAGACCCTCTACATCCTCGACGAGCCGACCACCGGCCTGCACTTCGAGGACATCCGCCAGCTGCTCACCGTGCTGCACCGGCTGCGCGACCACGGCAACACCATCGTGGTGATCGAGCACAACCTGGACGTGATCAAGACCGCCGACTGGCTCATCGATCTCGGCCCCGAGGGCGGCTCCGGCGGCGGGCGCATCATCGCCGAGGGCACCCCGGAACAGGTCGCCCGCATGGAGGCCTCGCACACCGGGCGCTTCCTCAAGCCGCTGCTGGAGAAACAGGCGACGAGCCGCGAGCCACGGGCCGCGAGCGCGGCGGAGAGCTGAGCAAGCTCAAAAAAAACCGGCCCCTTTCGGGAGCCGGTTTTTCTCTTGCGCTGCCAGGCCGAAGCCCGCTGCCGGGGATCACTCCTCGACGGCGACGTCCTCGTCCTCGACGATCGGGCGATCGACGAGTTCGACGAAGGCCATGGGGGCGTTGTCGCCGGTGCGGAAGCCGCACTTGAGGATACGGACGTAACCGCCCGGACGCTCGACGTAACGCGGGCCCAGCTCATTGAAGAGCTTGCCGACCGCTTCCTTCGAGCGGGTACGGCTGAAGGCCAGACGGCGGTTGGCGACGCTGTCCTGCTTGGCCAGGGTGATCAGCGGCTCGATGACGCGACGCAGCTCCTTGGCCTTGGGCAGGGTTGTCTTGATCACTTCGTGCTCGATCAACGACACGCTCATGTTCTTGAACATGGCCTGGCGGTGCGAGCTCGTGCGATTCAGGTGACGACCACTCTTACGATGACGCATGGTTGTGATTCCTTACCAAACTGGGACTCGAGTCGACGCTCACGCGGAGGCCTTGTCGTCCTTCAGGCTTGCCGGCGGCCAGTTCTCCAGCCGCATGCCCAGGGACAGACCACGGGCTGCCAGAACGTCCTTGATCTCGTTCAGGGACTTCTTGCCGAGGTTCGGGGTCTTCAGCAGCTCCACCTCGGTGCGCTGGATCAGATCGCCGATGTAGTAGATATTCTCGGCCTTCAGGCAGTTGGCACTGCGGACGGTCAACTCGAGATCGTCTACGGGGCGCAGCAGGATCGGATCGATGTGATCCTCCTCCTCCTCCACTTCCTGTTCCTTGTCGGCTTCCAGGTCGACGAACGCGGCCAGCTGCTCCTGCAGGATGGTCGCGCTGCGACGGATCGCCTCTTCCGGATCCAGGGTGCCGTCGGTCTCCAGGCTGATGATCAGCTTGTCGAGGTCGGTGCGCTGTTCGACACGCGCGGCCTCCACGGCGTAGGAAACCCGGCGCACGGGGCTGAAGGTCGCATCCAGCTGCAGGCGACCGATGCCACGAGACTCGTCGTCGGCACCGAGACGGGCATCTGCCGGCTCATAGCCGCGGCCGCGCGCCACCTTGAGCTGCATCTTCAGCTCGGCGCCTTCGTTGACGTGAGCGATGACGTGCTCGGGATTGACGATCTCGACGTCATGGTCGAGCGCGATGTCACCCGCGGTCACCACGGCCGGGCCCTGCTTGTTCAGCGAGAGCACCGCCTCGTCGCGGCTGTGCATCTTGATCGCCACGTCCTTGAGGTTCAGGAGGATTTCGATGACATCTTCCTGGACGCCCTCGATCGCGCTGTACTCGTGATCGACTCCGGCGATCTCGGCTTCCACCACGGCACAGCCGGGCATGGACGAGAGCAGGATGCGACGCAGTGCATTGCCCAGAGTGTGGCCGAAACCACGCTCGAAGGGCTCGAGCACGATCTTCGCGTGGTGTGCGCTGATTTCTTCGACCTTGATGTCGCGAGGCCGGAGAAACTCTGTCACTGAACGCTGCATATGAACACCTTTCAGGCTGCCAAACGGATACTCGGTACTCGTCACCGGGCCCGCACCGCGGGCCCGGCATCACCCGGAGGCGATTACTTCGAGTACAGCTCGACGATCAGGTTTTCGTTGATGTCGGCAGTCAGGTCACCGCGTTCAGGCAGAGCCTTGAAAGTGCCTTCCATCTTCTTGGCATCGATTTCGACCCAGGCCACATCGCCGCGGTTGGCGGAGATCGCCAGGGCATTCTGGATACGCGCCTGGTTCTTCGCCTTTTCGCGCACGGACACCACGTCCCCGGGCTTGACCTGGTAGGACGCCACGTTGACGGCGCGACCGTTCACGGCGATCGCCTTGTGACTGACCAGCTGACGCGCCTCGGAACGGGTCGAGCCGAAGCCCATGCGATAGACGACGTTGTCCAGTCGGGATTCGAGAAGCTGCAGCAACACCTCGCCGGTCGCGCCCTTGAGACGGGCCGCTTCCTTGTAGTAGTTGCGGAACTGCTTCTCGAGCACGCCGTACATGCGGCGCACTTTCTGCTTCTCGCGAAGCTGCAAGCCGTAGTCGGAAAGACGCTGACGGCGCTGGCCGTGCACACCCGGAATCTGCTCGGATTTGCACTTCTTCTCGAAGGGAGTGACACCGCTCTTGAGGAAGAGGTCGGTCCCCTCACGACGAGACAGTTTGCACTTCGGTCCAATGTAACGAGCCATGAATCTGTCTCCTTATACGCGGCGTTTCTTCGGCGGACGGCAGCCATTGTGGGGAATGGGCGTCGCGTCGGTGATGCTCTGCACGCGGAAGCCGGCGGCATTCAGAGCGCGCACGGCGGATTCACGGCCAGGACCGGGGCCCTTGACCAGCACGTCGACGTTTTTCACACCATACTCGGCTGCAGCAGTCGCTGCACGCTCGCTTGCCACTTGAGCAGCGAACGGGGTGCTCTTGCGAGAACCACGAAAACCCGAACCACCGGCAGTCGCCCAGGAAAGAGCGTTGCCCTGGCGGTCTGTGATCGTCACGATCGTGTTGTTAAAAGAGGCGTGGATATGCGCAACGGCATCCACCACCTGCTTTTTAACCTTTTTACGGTTGCTACGCGGGTTAGCCATGTTGATGTCTATTCCTGTCTTTACGCCAGAACGTGCGTGTTATTTGCGGATCGGCTTGCGCGGGCCCTTGCGGGTACGCGCATTGGTCTTGGTACGCTGACCACGCAGCGGAAGACCACGACGATGACGCAGACCACGGTAGCAACCCAGGTCCATGAGACGCTTGATATTCAGCGTGACATCACGGCGCAGGTCACCTTCAACGGTATACTTGCCGACTTCGGACCGCAGGGCATCCAGCTCTTCGCTGGACAGCTCCTGGATCTTGGTGGTCGGCGCGATGCCGGTCGCGGCACAGATCCCCTGAGCGCGAGTACGGCCAATCCCGAAGATATAGGTCAGCGAGATCGCCGCATGCTTGTTGTCCGGGATATTGACGCCTGCTATACGGGCCATCAGCTTACTCCGAAAATTGAGCGGCTTGCTCGATTGGTCATCTACAAAAGGCGCAACAGCATACCCCTTTCCCTACCAGAGGGCAAGGGGCATGCCGGCACCCGGTCCAGCACAGCGGTCGGGGCTCAGCCCTGACGCTGCTTGTGCCGCGGTTCGCTGCAGATGACGCGCACGGCGCCATTGCGACGAATGATCTTGCAGTTACGGCACATTTTCTTTACGGAAGCTCGAACTTTCATCGTTCCATCTCCAAAGTTGGCTCGCGCCCCGAGCCGACACTTCGGCTCGCGGCGCGCCAAATCGCCAGCGGCGCGCCTCAGCGCATGATGCCGCCGCTACCGTAGCCTTTCAGGTTGGACTTCTTCATCACCGACTCGTACTGGTGCGACATGAGGTGCGACTGCACCTGGGCCATGAAGTCCATGATCACCACCACCACGATCAGCAGCGAGGTACCGCCGAAGAAGAACGGCACGTTCCACGCCACGATCAGGAACTGGGGCATCAGGGAAACCGCAGTGATGTACAAGGCACCGAACAGGGTCAGACGGGTCATGACCTTGTCGACGTAGCGAGCGGTCTGCTCGCCCGGGCGAATCCCCGGCAGGAAGGCCCCCGACTTCTTGAGGTTGTCAGCGACATCCTTGGGATTGAAGACCAGCGCTGTGTAAAAGAAGCAGAAGAATACCACCGCCGCGCCGAAAAGCAAGATATACAGCGGCTGACCCGGGCCCAGGGCCTGGGAGGCGCGCTGCAGCCACTCCATGCCTTCGCCGGCCCCCACCCACTGGCCCAGCGAGGCCGGGAACAGCAGGATGCTGGAGGCGAAGATGGCCGGAATGACGCCGGCCATGTTCACCTTGAGCGGCAGGTAGCTGCTCTGGCCGGCGTACATCTTGTTGCCGACCTGGCGACGCGGGTAGTTCACCGTGATGCGGCGCTGGCCGCGTTCGATGAACACCACGAAGGCCACGGTCGCGACACCCAGCACGGTGAGGGCCAGCAGCGGCAACACGTTCCACGCCCCCTCGTTGCGGGCCAGCTCGAAGGCCTGGCCGACGGCGCCGGGCAGGCCGGCGACGATACCGGAGAAGATCAGCAGCGAGATGCCGTTGCCGATGCCCTTCTCGGTGATCTGCTCGCCCAGCCACATCAGGAACACCGCACCGGTCACGAAACTGACGATGGCGGTGAAATAGAAGCTGAAGTCGGCCGAGTAGGCGATGCCCTGGCTGGCCAGGCCCACCGACATGCCGGTGGCCTGGACCAGCGCCAGGACAACGGTGCCGTAGCGGGTGTACTGGCTGATCTTGCGGCGGCCGGCCTCGCCTTCCTTCTTGAGCTGCTCGAGGTGAGGCGAGACCGCGGTCAGCAGCTGCATGATGATCGACGCCGAGATGTAGGGCATGATGCCCAGCGCCATGATGCTCATGCGCTCCAGGGCGCCACCCGAGAACATGTTGAACATGCCCAGGATGGTGCCCTGCTGCTCCCTGAACAAGGCAGCAAGCTGGTCAGGATTGATACCGGGAACGGGGATGTGGGCACCGATACGGTAGACCACGATGGCGAGGAGCACGAAGCGCAGACGCGCCCACAGTTCACTCAGACCGCTGCCCATCGCCGGCATTTTTCCTGACTTGGCCATTTAGTCCTCTACCTTGCCACCGGCGGCTTCGATCGCGGCACGGGCACCCTTGGTGACCTTGAGGCCGCGAACCGTGACCGCCTTGTTCAGTTCGCCGGAAAGGATCACCTTCGCGTGCTGCGTGGCGTCCTTCAGCACGTTGGCCTGCTTGAGGCTGTCCAGGGTGACCTCGTCACCGGCGACCTTGGCCAGTTCGGCCAGGCGGACCTCCTCGGAGACCAACGACTTCATGGAGGTGAAGCCGAACTTGGGCAGACGCCGCTGCAACGGCATCTGGCCACCCTCGAAACCGGGCTTCACCGTGCCGCCGCTGCGCGCTTTCTGGCCCTTGTGGCCGCGGCCACCGGTCTTGCCCAGACCGGAGCCGATGCCACGGCCGACGCGCTTCTCGGCGTGCTTGGAACCCGGAGCCGGGCTCAGGCTATTGAGTTTCATGGATTACTCTCCCTCAACGCGCACAAGGTAGTTGACCTTGTGGATCATGCCGCGCACGGCAGGGGTGTCTTCCAGCTCGACCGAGTGACCGATGCGGCGCAGCCCGAGGCCCTTCATGGTGGCCTTGTGCTTGGGCAGGATGCCGATGGTGCTGCGGGTCTGGGTAACCTTGAGTGTTGCTGCCATGGTATTTACCCCGTGATCGCTTCGACGGACAGACCGCGCTTGGCGGCGATGTCATCCGGCGACTGCATGGAGGCCAGACCATTGACGGTCGCCCGCACCACGTTCACCGGGTTGGTGGAGCCGTAGCACTTGGCCAGGACGTCGTGGACGCCGGCCAGCTCGAGCACGGAGCGCATGGCGCCGCCGGCGATGATCCCGGTACCCTCGGAGGCCGGCTGCATGTACACCTTGGAGGCGCCGTGACGGGCCTTGACCGGGTACTGCAGGGTGCCACCGCTGAGGTTCACCTTGATCATGTTGCGGCGCGCCTGGTCCATCGCCTTCTGGATCGCGACCGGCACTTCACGCGCCTTGCCACGACCGAAGCCGACACGACCCTTGCCATCGCCCACGACGGTCAGGGCGGTGAAACCGAAGATCCGGCCACCCTTGACCACCTTGGCGACACGGTTGACCTGCACGAGCTTTTCCTGCAGATCGCCGCTTTGCTGTTCGTTCTTCGCCATCGTAAAAACCCTTTAGAATTCCAGGCCGCCTTCACGAGCGGCGTCGGCCAGGGCCTTCACGCGACCGTGGTACTTGAAACCGGCACGATCGAAGGCCACCTGGGTGATGCCTGCCTGCTTGGCGCGTTCGGCAATCAGTGCGCCCACCTTGGCGGCGGCGTCGGCGTTGCCGGTCGCACCCTCACGCAGGGCCTTGTCCAGCGTGGAAGCACTGGCCAGGACCTTGCCACCATCCGGCGAGATGATCTGCGCGTAGATGTGGCGGGGGGTACGGTTGACGCACAGGCGATACACGCCCAGCTCGCGGATCTTGGCGCGAGCACGGCGGGCACGACGGAGACGAGATTCTTTCTTCGCGTTCATAACCCTGCCTTACTTCTTCTTGGCTTCTTTGCGACGCACCTGCTCGTCGGCGTACCGGACACCCTTGCCCTTGTAGGGCTCGGGCGGACGGAAGGCGCGGATTTCCGCGGCGACCTGGCCGAGCTTCTGCTTGTCCGCGCTCTTCAGCACGATCACGGTGTTCTTGGGCGTTTCCGCCACGACACCGTCAGGCAGCGTGTAGTCGACCGGGTGCGAGAAGCCCAGTGTAAGATTGAGCGTCTGGCCCTTTGCCTGGGCACGATAACCGACGCCGTTGATCTCGAGGGTCCTGGTGAAGCCCTCGGAGACACCGGTGACCAGGTTCTGGACCAGGGCACGGGTGGTACCGACCATTGCCCAGCTCTTGGCGGACTCGCTCGGGGCGAAGGTCAGCTGTCCGTCCTCCTGACCGATCGCCACATCGGCGTGCACGGTCATGGACAGGGTGCCCTGGCCGCCCTTGACGGTCAGCTGGTCGCCGTCGAACTTGATGTCGACGCCGCTGGGCACTTTAACCGGATATTTGGCTACGCGGGACATTCCAAACTCCTAGAATACGGTGCAGATGACTTCGCCACCGACACCAGCCTTGCGAGCCGCACGATCGGTCATCACCCCATTGGAGGTGGTGACGATCGCGATACCCAGGCCATCGGCGACCTTCGGAAGCGCGTCCTTGCCCTTGTAGGAGCGAAGGGACGGCTTGGAAACCCGCTGGATGTGCTCGATGACCGGCTTGCCCTCGAAATACTTGAGGGTCACGGCCAGCTCGGGCTTGGCACCTTCGGACACCGCGAAGTCGTTGATGTAGCCCTCTTCCTTCAATACGCGAGCCACCTCGACCTTCAGCTTGGAGGACGGCATGGAAACCGTCTCCTTGGTGGCCATCTGCGCATTGCGGATACGGGTGAACATATCCGCCAGAGTGTCTTGCATGCTCATTTACGTTGCGCTCCTGATGTTTCTACGTGGCGTTACCAGCTGGACTTCTTCAGCCCAGGGACGTCGCCACGCATGGCGGCTTCACGCAGCTTGTTGCGGCCGAGGCCGAACTTGTTGTAGAAGCCGTGCGGACGGCCAGTGATACGGCAGCGGTTGCGCTGGCGCACCGGGCTGGAGTCGCGCGGCAGCTGCTGCAGCTTCAGCGTTGCCTCGAAGCGCTCTTCATCGGAAGCGTTGACGTCCTGGATGACCGCCTTGAGCTCGGCGCGCTTGGCGGCATACTTCGCCACCAGCTTGGTGCGCTTGAGCTCACGCTCTACCATGCTCTTCTTTGCCATGATCCCACCCTTATTTCTTGAACGGGAAGTTCAGCGCGCTCAGCAGCGCACGACCTTCTTCATCGGTGTTGGCGGTGGTGGTGATGGTGACATCCAGACCACGAATCCGATCGATCTTATCATACTCGATCTCCGGGAAGATGATCTGCTCACGCACCCCCATGGAGTAGTTGCCACGACCGTCGAAGGACTTCGGGTTGAGACCACGGAAGTCACGAACGCGGGGGATCGCGATATTCACCAGGCGATCGAGGAAGTCCCACATGCGCGCGGAGCGCAGGGTCACCTTGATCCCGATCGGCCAGCCTTCACGCACCTTGAAGCCCGCGATGGACTTGCGCGCCTTGGTCACCAACGGCTTCTGACCGGAGAGCTTCTCCAGGTCACCGATGGCATTCTCGATCAGCTTCTTGTCGCTGGTCGCTTCGCCGATGCCCATGTTCAGAGTCACCTTGGTGATCCGCGGCACCTGCATCACGTTGGCGTAGCTGAACTGCTCTTTGAGTTGAGCCACCACCTCGTTCTGATAACGTTCTTTCAAGTTCGCCATTTTGCTACCCGACTCGCGTTAGGCGTCGATCTGCGTCTGCGTCGACTTGTAGATACGTACCTTGGTACCGTCTTCCTTCACCTGGAAGCCGACGCGATCCGCCTTACCGGTCTCCTGATTGAAGATGGCAACATTGGACGCGTGAATCGGAGCCTCGCGCTCGACGATACCGCCCTGCTTACCCGCCATGGGGTTGGGCTTGGTGTGACGCTTGATCATGTTCACACCGGACACGACGAAGCGTTCGTCCTTGAGGACGCGCTTGACCGTGCCACGCTTGCCCTTGTCCTTGCCGGCGATGACGACCACTTCATCGTCACGTTTGATCTTTTGCATATCCGCCTCGCTCCTTACAGCACTTCGGGCGCCAGGGAAATGATCTTCATGAACTTCTCGTTCCGAAGCTCACGAGTTACCGGCCCGAAGATACGGGTTCCGATCGGCTGTTCGTTGGTGTTGTTCAACAGAACCGCCGCATTTCCGTCGAAGCGGATCAGCGAACCGTCGGGACGACGAACGCCACTGCGGGTGCGAACCACCACCGCCTTGAGGACCTGGCCCTTCTTGACCTTGCCACGCGGGATGGCTTCCTTCACCGTGACCTTGATGATGTCACCGACGCGGGCGTAACGGCGGTGTGAACCGCCGAGCACCTTGATGCACTGCACCCGGCGCGCTCCGCTGTTGTCGGCGACATCCAGCATTGTCTGAGTCTGAATCATCGGTTTTCTCCAAACCTAATCTGACTGCTCTCGCCGAGCTCAGCCCTTGGCCTGCTCGACCACCTCGACCAGCGTCCAGGCCTTCTTCTTGGACAGCGGACGGCACTCCTGGATGGAGACGGTGTCGCCGGCCTTCGCCTGGTTCGCCTCGTCATGGGCGTGCAGCTTGGTGGAGCGCTTAACGTATTTGCCATAGATCGGGTGACGCTCACGGCGCTCGATCATCACGACGATGGACTTGTCCATCTTGTCGCTCACCACCTTGCCGGTGAGCGTACGGGCTTTCTTTTCTTCGGCCATCTCAGTCACCTGCCTTCTCGTTGAGCACAGTCTTCACCCGGGCGATATCCCGACGAACCTGCTTGAGCAGATGAGTCTGGCTCAGCTGGCCGGTGGCCTTCTGCATGCGCAGGTTGAACTGCTCGCGGAGGAGTTCGAAGAGCTGCTCCTGGAGCTGCTCGACTGATTTTTCACGAATTTCCTGGGCTTTCATCACATCACCGTCCGTTTCACAAAGGTGGTGGACAGGGGCATCTTCTGGGCGGCCAGGGAGAAGGCTTCACGGGCCAGCTCCTCGGGAACGCCTTCGATCTCGTACAGGACCCGACCCGGCTGGATCTGCGCGACCCAGTACTCGACGGAGCCCTTGCCCTTACCCATACGGACTTCGAGCGGCTTCTTGGAAATCGGCTTGTCGGGGAAGACGCGGATCCAGATCTTGCCGCCACGCTTGACGTGACGGGTGATCGCACGACGGCCGGCTTCGATCTGGCGCGCCGTGATGCGGCCGCGACCGGTAGCCTTGAGGCCGTATTCCCCGAAGCTCACCTTGCTTCCGCGATGCGCCAGGCCACGGTTGCGGCCCTTCATCATCTTGCGGAACTTCATACGCTTGGGCTGTAACATCGACTCGCTCTCCCCTTACCTGGAACCTTTCTTCTTGGAGGGCGCGGCCTGCGGCTGTTTCGCCTTGGCGCGGACCTCTTCGATGCCCCCGAGGATTTCACCCTTGAAGACCCAGACCTTGACACCGATGATGCCGTAGGTGGTCTTGGCTTCGTAGGTGGCGTAGTCGATGTCCGCACGCAGGGTGTGCAGCGGAACGCGACCTTCCCGGTACCACTCGGTGCGGGCGATTTCCGCACCGCCGAGGCGGCCGGAGAGCTGCACCTTGATGCCGCCGGCGCCCAGACGCATGGCGTTCTGCACGGCACGCTTCATGGCGCGACGGAACATCACGCGACGCTCGAGCTGGCCGGCGATGTTCTGCGCGACGAGCTTGGCATCCAGCTCCGGCTTGCGGACTTCCTCGATGTTGACGTGCACGGGCACGCCCATCATCGCGGTGACCTCGCGGCGCAGACGATCGACGTCCTCGCCCTTCTTGCCGATCACGATGCCCGGACGGGCAGTGTGAATGGTGATGCGGGCGTTGTTGGCCGGACGCTCGATGTGAATGCGGCTCACGGAAGCGTTCTTCAGGCGCTCCTCGAGGAAGCGACGCACTTCGAGGTCGTTGTTGAGCTTGTCGGCATAGGCGCCGCGCTCGGCATACCAGACGGAGGTATGGTCCTTGACGATACCCAGCCGGATGCCTGTTGGATTGACTTTCTGACCCATCTGGTCGACTCCTACTTCTCGGCTACCTTGACGGTGATGTGGCAGGTGCGCTTCAGAATGCGATCCGCACGGCCCTTGGCGCGCGGACGGATGCGCTTGAGCGTCATGCCCTCATCGACGCAGATGGTCGAGACACGCAGCTCGTCGATATCCATGCCGTTGTTTTCTTCCGCGTTCGCGATGGCGGACTGAAGCACCTTCTTGACCAGCTTGGCAGCCTTCTTCGGCGAGAAGGTCAGCAGGTCCAGCGCTTCGGCGACCGGCTTATCGCGCACCTGGTCAGCCACCAAACGGGCCTTCTGGGCGGATAAACGAGCGCCACGCAGCTTAGCTGTGACTTCCATCTCTCAATCCTCTCTGGCTTACCGTTTGGCTTTCTTGTCCGCCGCGTGACCGCGATAGGTGCGGGTGGCAGCGAATTCGCCCAGCTTGTGGCCAACCATTTCCTCGGAGACATGCACCGGGACGTGCTGGCGACCGTTATGGACTGCAATGGTGAGCCCGACCATGTTGGGCAGGATCATGGAGCGACGCGACCAGGTCTTGATCGGTTTGCGGTCGCTCTTCTCCACTGCAGCCTCAACCTTCTTCAGCAGATGAAGGTCAATGAAGGGACCTTTCTTCAGTGAACGTGGCACAGCCGTTACCTCTTAATGTCTTGGCGTAAGTTCTCAGTTCCGTGCCTTGCGGCGACGGACGATCAGCTTGTCGGTGCGCTTGTTCTTGCGGGTCTTGTGGCCCTTGGTGGGGATACCCCACGGGGTCACCGGGTGACGACCACCGCTGGTGCGGCCTTCACCGCCACCGTGCGGGTGGTCCACCGGGTTCATGACCACGCCGCGAACGGTCGGACGCACACCTCTCCAGCGCTTCGCACCGGCCTTGCCAAGCTGACGCAGGCTGTGCTCGGAGTTGCTCACTTCACCCAGGGTCGCGCGGCACTCGGCCAGCACCTTGCGCATCTCGCCGGAGCGCAGGCGCAGGGTGGCGTAGTTGCCCTCACGGGCGACCAGCTGGGCGCTGGTGCCGGCGCTGCGGACAAGCTGGGCGCCCTTGCCGGGCTTGAGCTCGATGCAGTGCACGGTGGAACCCAGCGGAATGTTGCGCAGCGGCAGGGCGTTACCCTTCTTGATCGCCGCGTTGACGCCGGACTCGAGACGGTCGCCCGCGCTCACGCCCTTGGGCGCGATGATGTAGCGACGCTCGCCGTCGAGGTACTTCAGCAACGCGATGTGCGCGCTGCGGTTCGGATCGTACTCCAGGCGCTCGACGACGGCGGGGACGCCATCCTTGGTACGCTTGAAGTCGATGAGCCGGTAGTGCTGACGGTGACCACCGCCCACATGACGGGTGGTGATGCGGCCGTTGTTGTTGCGCCCACCGCTGCGTGTCTGCCTCTCGAGCAGCGGCGCATAGGGCCGGCCCTTGTGCAGCTCGTCACCGACGATCTTGACGACGTGGCGACGACCGGCGGATGTGGGTTTAGTCTTGACGATTGCCATGATCCGTACTCCTGCCCTTATTCGGCGCCAGAGAAGTCTTCAAGGGTTTCGCCGGCGGCCAGTGTCACGTAGGCCTTGCGATACCCCTGGCGATGACCCAGACCCTGCGCGGTGCGCTTGGTCTTGCCCTTCATGTTCAGCACCTGAACGCGGTCGACCTTCTTGCCGAACAGGACCTGCACGGCCTTCTTGATCTCGGGCTTGGTCGCGTCGCTGGCCACCTTGAACACGTACTGGTTGCGTTCGGCGGCCATGGCGGCCTTCTCGGTCACGTGCGGACCGAGCAGAACCTTGAATACACGCTCTTGGTTCATGCCAGCTTCTCCTCGAATTTGCGCAGGGCGGAGACGGTGACCAGCACCTTGTCGAAGGCGACCAGGCTCACCGGGTCGGCGGCAGCCACATCCACCACATCCACATTGGGGATGTTGCGGGCGGCGAGGTAGAGCTTCTCGTCGACTTCCTCGGTGACGATCAGCACCTTCTCCAGGTCGAGCTCCTTGAGCTTGGCCACCAGCTGCTTGGTCTTGGGCGCCTCGACGGTGATCTCGTCGACGGCGACCAGACGCTCCTGACGCACCAGCTCGGAGAGGATCGAGCGCATGGCCGCGCGGTACATCTTGCGGTTGACCTTCTGGGAGTGGTCCTGCGGACGGGCCGCGAAGGTCACGCCGCCGCTGCGCCAGATCGGCGAGCGAATGGTACCGGCACGGGCACGGCCGGTGCCCTTCTGACGCCACGGCTTCTTGCCGCCGCCGCGCACGTCGGAACGGTTCTTCTGGGCACGGGTGCCCTGGCGACCACCGGCCAGATAGGCGGTGACGACCTGGTGCACGAGCGCTTCATTGAATTCTTTGCCAAAGGTGGCATCGGATACTTCGACGGTACCGGCGCCTGCACCTGCAAGATTCAGATTCATCGGTAAGTTCCCCTTCAGCCTGCTTTGACGGCGCTGCGCACGATGACATCACTGCCGGTGGCGCCGGGTACGGCACCCTTGACCAGCAACAGGTTGCGTTCGGCGTCGACGCGGACGACTTCGAGGCTCTGCACGGTGCAACGGACGTTGCCCATCTGGCCGGCCATCTTCTTGCCCTTGAACACGCGGCCCGGCGTCTGGCACATGCCGATGGAACCCGGCGCGCGATGCGACAGGGAGTTACCGTGGGTGTTGTCCTGGGTGCGGAAGTTCCAGCGCTTGACGGCGCCCTGGAAGCCCTTGCCCTTGGAGGTGCCGGTCACGTCGATCATCTGACCAGCTTCGAAGAGGGATACGGTGAGTTCGCCGCCCACTTCCGGAGCATCAAAGCCTTCGGGAAGGCGAAACTCCATCAGCGAACGACCGGCCTCGACACCTGCCTTGGCGAACAGCCCGGCCTGGGCTTTCGACAGGTGCTTGGCCTTGCGGGAGCCGGTTGTCACCTGAACCGCGGAGTAGCCGTCGCTCTCGACGGACTTGACGCGAGTCACGCGGTTGGGCTCAACCTCGATCACGGTCACGGGCACGGATGCGCCATCCTCGGTGAAGACGCGGGTCATCCCGGCCTTCCTACCGACCAAACCGATAGTCATTCTCAGTCTCCTTTAGTGTACGGGGCTGTCACCCGCTATGGCTGCCCTTTCCAGAGCATTCCACTAGCACGTTGTGTGACGCCATCACGGCGTGGCGGCTGCTGCTCATGCCGGCCTTTCCGGGGCGGACGAGCGCTGGGCCGCGAGTGTCTAGTGTGGTCTCAGTCGAGCTTGATCTGCACGTCCACGCCGGCGGCGAGGTCGAGCTTCATCAGGGCATCAACGGTCTTTTCCGTGGGTTCGACGATGTCGAGCACACGCTTGTGGGTACGAATCTCGTACTGGTCGCGCGCGTCCTTGTTGACGTGCGGCGAGATCAGCACGGTGTACCGCTCGCGATTGGTCGGCAAGGGAATCGGACCACGAACCTGGGCGCCGGTACGCTTGGCGGTCTCAACGATCTCCGCAGCGGACTGGTCGATCAGGCGATGGTCGAAAGCCTTCAACCGAATGCGAATCTTCTGGTTCTGCATTTGCCCTAAACTCCAATGGATCTCGACGGCGCGAGCCGTCCACCCACGCATTCAAAGGATGCGCATTATAGGCACGCCGGCAACGAGTGTCAATCACTCGCCGCGGTGCGCAGAAAGGGGGCCCCTCACGGAGCCCCCTTCGATCGATCCAGCAGTCCGGAGACTTACTGAACGATCTTGGCCACGACGCCGGCGCCGACGGTACGACCGCCTTCGCGGATGGCGAAACGCAGGCCCTCGTCCATGGCGATCGGGGCGATCAGGGTGACAACCATCTTGACGTTGTCGCCCGGCATGACCATCTCGACGCCTTCCGGCAGTTCACAGGTACCGGTGATGTCGGTGGTACGGAAGTAGAACTGCGGACGGTAACCCTTGAAGAACGGGGTATGACGACCACCCTCTTCCTTGGACAGCACGTAGACTTCGGCCTCGAAGACGGTGTGCGGGGTGATGGTGCCCGGCTTGGCCAGGACCTGACCACGCTCGACGTCGTCGCGCTTGGTGCCGCGCAGCAGGGCGCCGACGTTCTCGCCCGCACGACCTTCGTCGAGCAGCTTGCGGAACATCTCGACACCGGTGACGACGGTCTTGGTGGTGTCCTTGATGCCGACGATCTCGATCTCTTCGCCGGCCTTGATGATGCCGCGCTCGATACGCCCGGTCACCACGGTGCCGCGGCCGGAGATGGAGAAGACGTCCTCGATCGGCATCAGGAACGGCTGGTCGATGGCGCGCTCCGGCTCCGGGATGTAGTCGTCCAGGGCCTTGATCAGGTTGGCAACGGCGGTGGTACCCATGCCGTTGTCGTCTTTGCCTTCCAGGGCCATCAGGGCGGACCCGGTGATGATCGGGGTGTCGTCACCCGGGAAGTCGTACTCGCTCAGGAGTTCACGCACTTCCATCTCGACCAGCTCGAGCAGCTCTTCGTCGTCGACCATGTCGGCCTTGTTCAGGAACACGACGATGTACGGCACGCCGACCTGACGGGAGAGCAGGATGTGCTCGCGGGTCTGCGGCATGGGACCGTCGGCGGCGGACACCACCAGGATGGCGCCATCCATCTGGGCCGCACCGGTGATCATGTTCTTGACGTAGTCGGCGTGCCCCGGGCAGTCGACGTGCGCGTAGTGGCGCTGCTCGGACTGGTATTCCACGTGAGAGGTGGCGATGGTGATGCCGCGCTCACGCTCTTCCGGGGCGTTGTCGATGGAGTCGAACTCACGCCAGTCGCCACCGAACACCTCGGCGGAGACACGGGTCAGGGCCGCAGTCAGGGTGGTCTTGCCGTGGTCGACGTGACCGATGGTGCCGACGTTGACGTGCGGTTTGGAACGTTCGAATTTTTCCTTAGCCACTGCTATAACCTCTTTACGTTAGCTAACGGTTAACCGTTCTGGTTGATGACGGCTTCAACGACGCTGGACGGCGCCTCTTCGTAACTCGCAAACTCCATGGTGTAGCTTGCGCGGCCCTGGGTCTGAGAACGCAGGTCGGTCGCATAACCGAACATCTCAGCCAGCGGTACCGTGGCGCGGATGACCTTGCCGGAAGAGGAGTCATCCATGCCCTGAACGAGGCCACGACGGCGGTTCAGGTCGCCCATGACGTCACCCATGAAGTCCTCGGGGGTCACGACCTCGACCTTCATCACCGGCTCCAGGAGCACGGCCTTCGCCTTCTTGGCACCTTCCTTGATCGCCATGGAAGAGGCAACCTTGAACGCGGTCTCGTTCGAGTCCACGTCATGGTAGGAACCGTCGAACAGCGTGACCTTGACGTCAATCATCGGGTAGCCCGCGATGACACCGTTCTGCAGCTGCTCGTAGGCCCCTTTCTCGACGGCCGGCACGTATTCCTTGGGAACCACGCCGCCAACGATCTCCGAGGCGAACTTGAAGTGCATGTCCTCGTCTTCGCCCTTGTCCTCTGCGGTGAGAGGCTCGATGCGAAGATAGACGTGGCCATACTGGCCGCGACCGCCGGACTGGCGAACGAACTTGCCTTCCTGCTCGACACTCTTGCGGATGGTCTCGCGATAGGCCACCTGCGGCTTGCCGATGTTGGCCTCGACCTTGAACTCGCGACGCATGCGATCGACGAGGATGTCGAGATGCAGCTCGCCCATGCCGGAGATGATGGTCTGGCCGGTCTCTTCGTCGGTCTTGACCTGGAAGGAGGGATCTTCCTGGGCCAGCTTGCCCAGCGCCACGCCCATCTTCTCCTGGTCGGCCTTGGACTTCGGCTCGACGGCCACGGAGATCACCGGGTCCGGGAACTCCATGCGCTCGAGAACGATCTTGTCGTTCAGGTCGCACAGGGTGTCACCGGTGGTGACGTCCTTGAGGCCAATGCAGGCGGCGATGTCGCCGGCGAGCACTTCCTTGATCTCCTCGCGGGAGTTGGCGTGCATCTGCACGATACGCCCCACGCGCTCCTTCTTCTGCTTGACCGAGTTGTAGACGCTGTCGCCCGACTTCAGCACACCCGAATAGACGCGGATGAAGGTCAGGGTGCCGACGAAGGGGTCGGTGGCGATCTTGAACGCCAGCGCCGAGAAGGGCGCGCTGTCGTCCGCCTCGCGCGTGGCGATGGTGCCGTCCTTGTCGTCCAGCTCACCCTCGATGGCCTTGACCTCGGTGGGCGACGGCATGTACTCGATGACGCCGTCCAGCACCGCCTGCACGCCCTTGTTCTTGAACGCCGAGCCGCAGGTGACCAGCACGATCTCGTTGTCCAGGGTACGACGACGCAGGCCGGCCTTGATCTCCTCGGGAGTAAGCTCGCCCTCCTCGAGGTACTTGTCCATCAGCTCCTCGGAGGCCTCGGCGGCCGCCTCGACCATCTCCTCGCGATACTTCTCGGCGGTTTCCTGCAGCTCGGCGGGAATGTCCACCAAGTCGTACTTCATGCCGAAGTTGGCCTCATCCCAGAGGATGGCCTTCATCGTGATCAGGTCGATGACGCCCTTGAACTCGTCCTCGGTGCCCCAGTTGATCTGGATCGGCACGGCGTTGGCGCCGAGACGCTCCTTGAGCTGCTCGACCACCATGAAGAAGTCGGCGCCGGTACGGTCCATCTTGTTGACGAACACCATGCGCGGGACTTCGTACTTGTTGGCCTGACGCCAGACGGTCTCGGTCTGGGGCTGCACGCCGGAGGAGCCGCACAGCACGACGACGGCACCGTCGAGCACGCGCAGGGAACGCTCGACCTCGATGGTGAAGTCGACGTGCCCGGGGGTGTCGATGATGTTGATGCGGTGCTCATCGAACTGCTTGTTCATGCCCTGCCAGAAGCAGGTGGTCGCCGCGGAGGTGATGGTGATGCCACGCTCCTGCTCCTGCTCCATCCAGTCCATGGTGGCGGCGCCCTCATGGACCTCGCCGACCTTGTGGGACAGGCCGGTGTAGAACAGGACACGCTCGGTCGTGGTGGTCTTGCCGGCGTCGACGTGTGCAACGATACCGATATTGCGGTAACGATTTAGCGGAGTCTTGCGAGCCACGTTGGAACTCCCCGTTGGTTGGCGATGCGTTAGAAGCGCTGCACTTAGAAACGATAGTGCGAGAAGGCCTTGTTGGCCTCTGCCATGCGATGCACGTCCTCACGCTTCTTGACGGCCGAGCCCTTGCCTTCGGCGGCATCCAGCATCTCGCCGGCCAGGCGCTGCACCATGGTCTTCTCGCCACGACGGCGGGCGGCATCCACCAGCCAGCGCATGGCCAGCGCCTGACGGCGCGAAGGACGCACCTCGACCGGCACCTGATAGGTCGCGCCGCCGACGCGGCGTGACTTGACCTCGACCATGGGCTGGATGGCTTCCAGCGCCTTGTCGAAGATCTCCAGCGGCTCTTCCTTGCTACGCTCGGCAACCCTGTCCAGCGCACCATAGACGATGCGCTCAGCTACGGACTTCTTGCCGCTGACCATCAGGTGGTTCATGAACTTCGCCAGGCGCTCGCTTCCGAACTTGGGATCCGGCAGGATCTCGCGCTTAGCCGCAACTCTTCTTCTAGGCATGATAAGCCCTCTGTAAAGGGTCCTTCAGGTAAACCCGAGACGACCACCGACGGCGGTGCTCGACCTTACTCTTATCAGACCGATGCCATGTATTCAGTGGGGTTGGCGTGAGCCACCCGATTACACCTTGGGACGCTTGGTACCGTACTTGGAGCGCCCCTGCTTGCGGTTCTGCACGCCGGAGGTGTCCAGGGCGCCACGCACGGTGTGATAGCGCACACCGGGAAGGTCCTTGACACGGCCGCCGCGGATCAGGACCACGGAGTGCTCCTGAAGGTTGTGGCCCTCACCACCGATGTACGAGGAGACCTCGTAGCCGTTGGTCAGGCGCACGCGGCAGACTTTCCGCAGTGCCGAGTTCGGCTTCTTCGGGGTAGTAGTGTAGACGCGGGTGCAGACCCCGCGCTTCTGCGGGCAGGCCTGCAGCGCCGGCACGTCGCTCTTGGCGGCCTGGCGCTTGCGCGGCTTGCGCACGAGCTGATTGATCGTTGCCATGGTGTGTAGCTGACTCCAATGGGTTGCCTTGCCTTTTCCAGCGGGCGCGGGCGCACCCACCCCACTGTTAAAGGCTGCGCATTCTAATGGCTGACGAGGCTGGCCGTCAAGCATGGCGCCTCCCCCGCCGGGGGGAGGCGCCAGGTGGCATCGCCCGTCGTCAAATCTCGTCGTCATCCGAGTCGAGCGCAGTGAGCTGGGCGCCCAACTCCTGCTCGACATCGAAGGCCGACGGGTGGAGCAGGCGGTCGGCGTCCTCACGCTTGCGCTTGCGCTCCGCGTGGTGGGTCAGGCCGGTACCGGCCGGGATCAGGCGTCCCACCACCACGTTTTCCTTCAGGCCGCGCAGGTAGTCGCGCTTGCCGGTGACCGCCGCCTCGGTCAGCACCCGCGTGGTCTCCTGGAAGGAGGCCGCGGAGATGAACGACTCGGTGGCCAGGCTGGCCTTGGTGATACCCAGCAGCACCCGCTGGTACTTGGCCGGGAATTTCTCCGCCTTCTCGAGACGGGCGTTCTGCTCGAGCACCCGGACCAGCTCGACCTGGTCGCCCGGAATGAAGTCCGAGTCCCCGGAGTCGGTGATCTCCACCTTGCGCAGCATCTGACGAACGATCACTTCGATGTGCTTGTCGTTGATGCCCACGCCCTGCAGCCGGTAGACGTCCTGGATCTCGGCGGTGATGTACTTGGCCAGCTCCGCCACGCCCAGCAGGCGCAGGATGTCGTGGGGGTTGCTCGGCCCGTCGGAAATCACCTCGCCCTTCTCGACGCTCTCGCCCTCGAAGACCGCGATCTGGCGCCACTTCGGGATCAGCATCTCGAACGGGTCGCCACCGCCCTCGGGGGTGATGGTGAGGCGACGCTTGCCCTTGGTCTCCTTGCCGAAGCTGATCACGCCGCTGATCTCGGCCAGTATCGCCGGCTCCTTCGGCTTGCGCGCCTCGAACAGGTCGGCCACCCGCGGCAGACCCCCGGTGATGTCCTTGTTGGCGGACGCCTCCACCGGGATCCGCGCGACGATCTCGCCGACGCCGATCTTCGAGCCGTTGTCGGCGGTGACGATCGCCTTGCCCGGCAGCAGGTACTGCACCGGGGTGTCGGAGCCGGTCACGGTCACCGACTTGCCGGCCTCGTCGGACAGCAGGATCATCGGACGCTTGTCGCGGCCGGCCATGGGGCGCGCGGCGGCCTCGATCACCTCGATGGAGGAGAGGCCGGTCATCTCGTCCACGCTGCGGTGGATGGTCAGGCCCTCGTCCATGTCGGCGTACTGCACGGTACCCTCGGCCTCGGCGACGATCGGGTGGGTGTGCGGGTCCCACTTGGCCACGGCCTGGCCCGCCTCCACAACGTCACCGTCCTTGACCGAGAGCTCGGCACCGTAGGGCAGCTTGTAGTACTCGCGCTCGCGGCCATGATCGTCGGCCACCGCCAGGGCGCTGGAGCGGGACACCACCACCAGCTTGCCGTCGGCGCGCTCGACGTGCTTGATGTTGTGCAGGCGCACGCGGCCGCCGTGCTTGACCTGGACGCTGTCCACCGCCGAGGCGCGCGATGCCGCACCGCCGATGTGGAAGGTCCGCATGGTCAGCTGGGTGCCCGGCTCGCCGATCGACTGGGCGGCGATGACCCCCACCGCCTCGCCGATGTTGACCTGATGGCCACGCGCCAGGTCGCGGCCGTAACAGGCCGCGCAGACGCCGTGGGAGGTCTCGCAGCTGATCGCACTGCGCACCACGATCTCGTCGACGCCCATGGTGTCGAGCTCGGCACACCAGGCCTCGTCGAGCAGGGTGCCGCGCGGGATCAGCACGTCCTCGGAGGCCGGATCGATGACGTCCTGGGCCACCACGCGGCCCAGCACGCGCTGCGCCAGGGAGACGATGATGTCGCCACCCTCGATCACCGGGTGCAGGGTCAGGCCGTTCTCGGTGCCGCAGTCCGACTCGGTGATCACCATGTCCTGGGCCACGTCGACCAGGCGACGGGTCAGGTAACCGGAGTTGGCGGTCTTGAGTGCCGTGTCCGCGAGGCCCTTCCGCGCGCCGTGGGTCGAGATGAAGTACTGCAGGACGTTCAGGCCTTCACGGAAGTTGGCGACGATCGGCGTCTCGATGATCGAGCCGTCCGGCTTGGCCATCAGGCCCCGCATCCCCGCCAGCTGGCGGATCTGGGCGGCACTACCCCGGGCGCCGGAGTCAGCCATGATGAAGACGCTGTTGAACGAGTCCTGCTCGACCTGCTGGCCGTCGCGGTCGGTCACGGTCTCCTTGGAGATGCCCGCCATCATCGCCTTGGCCACCTTGTCGTTGGCCTTGGACCAGATGTCGATGACCTTGTTGTACTTCTCGCCGGCGGTGACGAGACCGGAGGAGAACTGGTCCTCGATCTCCTTCACTTCCTCCTCGGCGGCCTCGATGATCTCGGCCTTGGCCCCGGGGATGACGAAGTCGTTGACGCCGATGGAGGCACCGGACCAGGTCGCCAGGCGGAAGCCGGTGTACATCAGCTGGTCGGCGAAGATCACCGCCGGCTTGAGGCCGGCACGGCGATACACCTCGTTGATCAGCTTCGAGATCGCCTTCTTCTTCATCGACTGGTCGACCAGTTCGAAGGGCACGCCCTCGGGCAGGATGCGGAACAGGAGCGCACGCCCCACGGTGGTGTCGTACAGCCGGCGATGCTCGCTGCGCTCGCCGGTCTCCTCGTCGAACTCAACCTCGGTCAGACGCACCTTGACGCGGGCGTGCAGCTCGACGTGCTGGGTGCCGAAGGCGCGCTCGACCTCGTTGAGGTTGGCGAACACCATGCCCTCGCCCTTGGCGTTGATGCGCTCGCGGGTCATGTAGTAAAGACCCAGCACCACGTCCTGGGACGGCACGATGATCGGCTCGCCGTTGGCCGGTGACAGCACGTTGTTGGTGGCCATCATCAGCGCGCGGGCCTCGAGCTGGGCTTCCAGGGTCAGCGGCACGTGGACCGCCATCTGGTCACCGTCGAAGTCGGCGTTGTAGGCGGCACACACCAGCGGGTGCAACTGGATCGCCTTGCCCTCGATCAGCAGCGGCTCGAAGGCCTGGATGCCCAGGCGGTGCAGGGTCGGGGCGCGGTTGAGCAGCACCGGGTGCTCGCGGATGACATCGGCGAGGATGTCCCACACCTCGGGCAGCTCGCGCTCGACCATCTTCTTGGCGGCCTTGATGGTGGAGGCGTGGCCGAGGCTCTGCAGCTTGGAGTAGATGAACGGCTTGAACAGCTCCAGCGCCATCTTCTTGGGCAGGCCGCACTGGTGCAGGCGCAGGGTCGGGCCCACGGTGATCACGCTGCGCCCGGAGTAGTCGACGCGCTTGCCCAGCAGGTTCTGACGGAAGCGCCCCTGCTTGCCCTTGATCATGTCGGCGAGCGACTTCAGCGGGCGCTTGTTGGAACCGGTGATGGCCCGGCCGCGGCGGCCATTGTCGAGCAGGGCGTCCACCGCCTCCTGCAGCATGCGCTTCTCGTTGCGCACGATGATGTCTGGCGCATTGAGGTCGAGCAGCCGCTTGAGGCGGTTGTTGCGGTTGATCACGCGACGGTAGAGGTCGTTGAGGTCGGAGGTCGCGAAGCGCCCGCCGTCCAGCGGCACCAGCGGACGCAGGTCCGGCGGCAGCACCGGCAGCACCTCCATGACCATCCACGCCGGGGCGTTGCCCGAGTTGTAGAAGGCCTCCAGCAGCTTGAGCCGCTTGGAGAGCTTCTTGATCTTGGTCTCGGAGTTGGTCTGGGGGATCTCCTCGCGCAGGCGGTCGATCTCCTCCTCGAGGTCGATGTCCTTGAGCAGCGCCTGGACGGCCTCGGCCCCCATGCGGGCGTCGAAGTCGTCACCGAACTCCTCGAGGGCCTCGAAGTACTGCTCGTCGTTGAGCAACTGGCCGCGCTCGAGCGTGGTCATGCCCGGATCGATGACCACGAAGCTCTCGAAGTAGAGCACGCGCTCGATGTCGCGCAGGGTCATGTCCAGGAACATGCCGATACGCGACGGCAGCGACTTGAGGAACCAGATGTGGGCGACCGGCGAGGCCAGCTCGATGTGGCCCATGCGCTCGCGGCGCACCGCCGCCTTGGTCACCTCGACGCCGCACTTCTCGCAGATGATCCCGCGGTGCTTCATGCGCTTGTACTTGCCGCACAGGCACTCGTAGTCCTTCACCGGACCGAAGATCTTGGCGCAGAACAGGCCGTCACGCTCCGGCTTGAAGGTGCGGTAGTTGATGGTCTCGGGCTTCTTCACCTCGCCGAAGGACCAGGAGCGAATCATGTCCGGCGACGCGAGCGTGATCTTGATCGCGTCGAACTCGTCGGACTGAGACTGCGATTTGAGGACTTTCACCAAATCTTTCATTGGGAGGCTCCTAGCTCTCTAACTCGATATCGATGCCCAGCGAACGGATCTCCTTCACCAGCACGTTGAAGGATTCCGGCATGCCCGCCTGCATGGTGTGGTCGCCGTCCACGATGCTCTTGTACATCTTGGTACGCCCTTCCACGTCGTCGGACTTGACCGTGAGCATCTCCTGGAGGGTGTAGGCCGCGCCGTAGGCTTCCAGGGCCCAGACCTCCATCTCGCCGAAGCGCTGGCCGCCGAACTGCGCCTTGCCGCCCAGCGGCTGCTGGGTGACCAGCGAGTAGGAGCCGGTCGAACGCGCGTGCATCTTGTCGTCCACCAGGTGGTTGAGCTTCAGCATGTACATGTAGCCGACGGTCACCGACCGGTCGAAGGCGTCGCCGGAGCGGCCGTCGTAGAGGGTCATCTGGCCGGAATCCGGCAGGTCCGCCAGCTTGAGCAGATGCTTGATCTCGCCCTCCTTGGCGCCATCGAAGACCGGCGAGGCCATCGGCACGCCGCCCTGGAGGTTCTTCGCCAGGGCGATCACCTCGTCGTCGGTCAGCGAGTCGAGGTCCTCGATGCGGGTGCCCTCGGTGTTGTATATCTGCCCCAGGAACTCGCGGAGCTGGCCGACCTGCTGGTCGCGTGCCTCGCGCAGCATGGCCTCGATCTTCACCCCGAGGCCGCGGGCCGCCAGGCCCAGGTGGGTCTCGAGGATCTGCCCGACGTTCATCCGCGACGGCACGCCCAGCGGGTTGAGCACCACGTCGACCGGCTCGCCGTTGTCGTCGAAGGGCATGTCCTCGATCGGCATGATCGCCGAGATGACGCCCTTGTTGCCGTGGCGGCCGGCCATCTTGTCACCCGGCTGGATGCGCCGCTTGACCGCCATGTAGACCTTGACGATCTTCAGCACGCCCGGCGCCAGGTCGTCGCCCTGGGTCAGCTTGCGCTTCTTGTCCTCGAAACGCTCGTCCATTTCCTTGCGACGGTTCTCGAGCTGTTCGTCGGCCTGGGCGAGCAGCTCGTTGAGCGCCTCGTCCTGCAGGCGCAGCTTGAACCACTGCTGGCGCGGCAGCTCCTCGAGGTAGTCGTCGGAGAGGATGTCGCCCTTCTTCAGCCCGGGGCCACCATTGACCGGCTGGCCGGACAGGGTGCGCTTGAGGCGCTCGAAGGTGGCGTCCTCGGCTATGCGGTAGGTCTCCTGCAGGTCCTTGCGCACTTCGTCGAGCTGCATCTGCTCGATGGCCAGCGCCCGGGAGTCCTTCTCCACACCGTCGCGGGTGAACACCTGGACGTCGATGACGGTACCGCGCATGCCGGTCGGGGCGCGCAGCGAGGTGTCCTTCACGTCGGAGGCCTTCTCGCCGAAGATCGCCCGCAGCAGCTTCTCTTCCGGGGTCAGCTGGGTCTCGCCCTTGGGTGTGACCTTGCCGACCAGGATATCGCCCGGTCCGACTTCCGCCCCGATATACACGACACCCGCCTCGTCGAGCTTGGCCAGCGCCGACTCACCGACGTTGGGGATGTCGGAGGTGATCTCCTCCGACCCCAGCTTGGTGTCGCGGGACACGCAGGTCAGCTCCTGGATGTGGATGGTGGTGAAGCGGTCTTCCTGGACCACCCGCTCGGAGAGCAGGATGGAGTCCTCGAAGTTGTAGCCGTTCCAGGGCATGAAGGCGATGCGCATGTTCTGGCCCAGCGCCAGGTCGCCCATGTCGACGGAGGGGCCGTCGGCCAGGATATCGCCACGCGCCACCTCGTCGCCGGGGCGCACGATGGGGCGCTGGTTCATGCAGGTGTTCTGGTTGGAGCGCACGTACTTGGTGAGGTTGTAGATATCGACGCCGGCCTCGCCGCCGATGATCTCGTCCTCGTTGATGCGCACCACGATGCGCTTGGCGTCGACCGAGTCGATCACGCCGCCGCGGCGCGCCACGGCGCAGACGCCGGAGTCACGCGCCACGAAGCGCTCCATGCCGGTCCCCACCAGGGGCTTCTCGGCACGCAGGGTCGGCACCGCCTGACGCTGCATGTTGGAGCCCATCAGGGCGCGGTTGGCGTCGTCGTGCTCGAGGAACGGGATCAGCGCCGCCGCCACGGAGACCACCTGGCGCGGCGAGACGTCCATCAGGGTGACCTGCTCGGGGCGCATGAAGGTGGTCTCGCCCTTGTGGCGGACCTGCACCAGGTCGTCGACCAGCTTGCCCGACTCGTCCACGGTGGCCGAGGCCTGGGCGATGATGAAGTCGCCCTCCTCGATGGCCGAGAGGTGCACCACCTCGTCGGTCACCTGGCGATCCACCACCTTGCGGTACGGGGTCTCGAGGAAACCGTAGCTGTTGGTGTGGCTGTAGGTGGCGAGCGAGTTGATCAAGCCGATGTTCGGCCCCTCCGGGGTCTCGATCGGGCACAGGCGACCGTAGTGGGTGGCGTGGACGTCACGCACCTCGAAGCCGGCGCGCTCGCGGGTCAGGCCACCCGGGCCGAGCGCGGAGACGCGGCGCTTGTGGGTGACCTCGGAGAGCGGGTTGTTCTGGTCCATGAACTGGGAGAGCTGGCTGGAGCCGAAGAACTCCTTGACCGCCGCCGCCACCGGCTTGGCGTTGATCAGGTCCTGGGGCATCAGGCCCTCGCTCTCGGCCATGGAGAGACGCTCCTTGACCGCACGCTCGACGCGCACCAGGCCCACACGGAACTGGTTCTCGGCCATCTCGCCGACGCAGCGGATACGACGGTTGCCCAGGTGATCGATATCGTCGACTTCACCGAAGCCGTTACGGATGTTGATCAGCTCCTTGAGCACGTCGAGGATGTCGCGCTGGTCGAGCACGCCGGAGCCGGTATCGGCGTCGCGGCGCAGGCGACGGTTGAACTTCATGCGGCCGACGCCGGAGAGGTCGTAGCGGTCCTCGGTGAAGAACAGGTTGTGGAACAGGGTCTCGGCGGCTTCCTTGGTGGGCGGCTCGCCGGGGCGCATCATGCGGTAGATCTCGACCAGCGCCTCGAGCTGGGACCCGGTGGTGTCCAGCTTGAGGGTGTCGGAGATGAAGGGGCCACAGTCGAGATCGTTGGTGTAGAGCGTCTCGAGGGTAGTGATGCCGGCCTGGCCGAGCTTCTCGAGCAGCTCCGGGGTGATCTCGCTGTTGCAGGAGCAGATCAGCTCGCCGGTGTTCGGGTCGACCTGGTCCTTGCCCAGGGTCTTGCCGAACAGGTACTCCATCGGCACCTCGAGGCGCTCGAGACCGGCCTTCTCCAGCTGGCGGATGTGCTTCTGGGTGATCCGGCGGCCTTCCTCGACGATCAGGTTGCCCTCGCCATCCTTGATGTCGAAGGTGGCGGTCTCGCCACGCAGCCGCGACGGCACCAGCTCCACGGAGAAGCCGGACTGCTCGATGTGGAAGGTGCTGGTCTCGAAGAACTCGTCGAGGATCTCCTCGGCGCTCATGCCGAGCGCACGCATCAGCACCGTGGCCGGCAGCTTGCGGCGACGGTCGATGCGCACGAAGACGCTGTCCTTGGGGTCGAACTCGAAGTCCAGCCAGGAGCCGCGGTAGGGGATCACCCGGGCGGAATAGAGCAGCTTGCCGGAAGAGTGGCTCTTGCCCTTGTCATGGTCGAAGAACACGCCGGGTGAACGGTGCAGCTGGGAGACGATGACCCGCTCGGTGCCATTGACGACGAAGGTGCCGTTCTCGGTCATCAGGGGGATCTCCCCCATGTAGACTTCCTGCTCCTTGATGTCCTTGATGGCCTTGTGTGCCGACTCCTTGTCGTAGATGATCAGGCGAACCTTGACACGCAGCGGAGCCGAATAGGTGACGCCACGCAGCTGGCACTCCTTGACGTCGAAAGCCGGGGTGCCGAAGCGGTAGCTGACGTACTCCAGGGCGGCGTTGCCGGAGAAGCTCTCGATCGGGAACACGGACTTGAAGGCCGCATGCAGACCGATCTCGAGGCGCTCCTCGGGAGAGCGGTCCTGCTGGAGAAAGTCGTAGTAGGAATCAAGCTGGATGGCCAGCAGGTAGGGCACATCCATCACTTGGGGCAGTTTGCCGAAATCCTTGCGGATGCGTTTTTTCTCAGTGTATGAGTAAGCCATCTGTATTCCCCAGCTTGTTCACCATGGGTGACCGATGCGTGGTCGGCGCCACCCGACGGGAGCGGCTCCGTCAGGCGATGAAGGCAAGCACCGCGTCGGGTTGCTCGCCTTCGGAATTCGGCTGGCGGCTCTGCTCATGCAGAGGCCAGTGACAACAGAAAAAGGCCGGCAGCGGGTGTCCCGCCACCAGCCGTGGAAGCTTACGCAGCGCGTGAAGCCATGGGCACAAGGATTACTTGAGCTCCACGCTCGCGCCGGCTTCTTCCAGCTTGGCCTTGGCCGCTTCGGCATCGTCCTTGGACAGGGCTTCCTTGATGGTCGCCGGTGCGCCGTCGACGGCACCCTTGGCTTCCTTCAGGCCCAGGCCGGTAATCTCGCGGACGACCTTGATCACGTTGACCTTCTTCTCGCCGACAGCGGTCAGCACCAGGTCGAACTCGGTCTGCTCTTCAGCGGCTTCAGCTTCACCACCACCCGGGCCGGCCACGACGGCGGCAGCGGCAGAGACACCGAACTTCTCTTCCATGGCTTCGATCAGGTCGACGACTTCCATGACGGACATGTCGGCGACGGCGTTGATGATGTCTTCTTTGGTCAGTGCCATTTTCAGGTTCCTAACTTTGCGGGAGCCTCGGTCGGCCGAGAGCTCGAGGATTCAATATTCGATTCGGACTGCGCGCAGGAGTTCGCCTGATCAGGCGGCGGCTTCCTGCTTCTGGTCGCGCAGCGCGGCGAGGGTACGAACCAGCTTGCCGGCAGAAGCTTCCTTCATGACGGACATCAGCTTGGCGATCGCCTCATCGTAGGTCGGCAGCGTTGCCAGGCGGTCGATGTCGCTTGCCGGAATCAGCTCACCTTCGTAGGCCAGCGCCTTGACTTCAAAGTCCTTCTCACCCTTGGCGAACTCCTTGAACAGGCGGGCGGCAGCGCCCGGGTGCTCGTAGGAGAAGGCCAGCATGGTCGGACCGGAGAAGGTCTCGTCCAGAATCTCCCAGGGAGTTCCGGACAGGGCGCGGCGTGCCAGGGTGTTGCGGACAACACGGATCTGCACGCCATTCTCGCGGGCCTGCTTGCGCAGGTCGGTCATCGCGCTGACCGCGACGCCACGAGAGTCGGCAACTACGACGGAGAGAGCGTCCTTGGCGGCTGCACTGACCTCGGCAACAATCGCCTTCTTGCCTTCGAGTGCTAGTGGCACAGTGATCACTCCTTCGTGCCGGAACCTCGAACGAGGGCTCCGGTGGTTACCATCTCTCCCGCCCCGGCGCTCGAGCGTCGGGGCGGGAGTCCTGGGTGATGGTGCTCACCAGATATCTGGCGGCACACCATCTGCGCAGGCCTCCCGGTGGAAGATTAAGCCGCCCTTCACGAGGAGGGGCGGCGCCTGCGGTCTTTGACGGTGCCCCGCCGGCACGTTCGGCAACCATGCACGGGGACCGCAAAGTTCTTGCCTGTTGCCGTCGAACCGCCGCTCAGACCAGCGCGGAGTGGTCGACGGTGATGCCCGGCCCCATGGTGGTGGACAGGGTCATCTTCTTGAAATAGATACCCTTGGAGGTGCTGGGCTTGAGCCGCTTCAGGTCGGCGACCAGCGCTTCCAGGTTGCCCTGGATGGCGGCGGCGTCGAAGTCGACCTTGCCAAGGGTGGTGTGGATGATGCCGTTCTTGTCGGTACGGAAGCGCACCTGGCCGGCCTTGGCGTTCTTCACCGCGGTGGCGACATCCGGGGTCACGGTGCCGACCTTGGGGTTCGGCATCAGGCCGCGCGGGCCGAGGATCTGGCCCAGCTGGCCGACCACGCGCATGGCGTCCGGCGAGGCGATGACCACGTCGAAGTCGAGCTGACCCTTCTTGACCTGCTCGGCCAGGTCGTCCATGCCGACGATATCGGCACCGGCTTCCTTGGCGGCATCGGCGTTGGCACCCTGGGTGAAGACGGCGACACGCACGTCCTTGCCGGTACCGTTGGGCATGACGGTAGCCCCACGCACGACCTGGTCGGACTTGCGCGGATCGACGCCCAGGTTGATGGCGACGTCCAGGGACTCCTTGAAGTTGACGGTGGACAGCTCGGCGAGCAGCGCCACGGCCTCTTCCAGGGAGTAGGCCTTGGTCGGATCGACCTTCTCGCGAATCATCTTCGCACGCTTGGTAAGCTTGGCCATGATCAGAGACCCTCCACGTTCAGGCCCATGCTGCGGGCACTACCGGCAATGGTACGCACCGCTGCGTCGAGATCGGCAGCCGTCAGGTCCGGCTCCTTGGTCTTGGCGATCTCCTCGAGCTGCTCGCGGGTCACGGTACCGACCTTCTTCTTGTTCGGCTCACCGGAGCCGGACTTGATGCCAGCCGCCTTCTTCAGCAGGACCGCGGCGGGCGGGGTCTTGGTGACGAAGGTGAAGCTGCGGTCGGAGTAGACGGTGATGACCACGGGAGTCGGCAGACCCGGCTCGATGTCCTGGGTGGCCGCGTTGAAGGCCTTGCAGAACTCCATGATGTTGACACCGTGCTGACCCAGCGCGGGGCCCACGGGGGGACTCGGATTGGCCTTGCCAGCTGCGACCTGCAGCTTGATGTAAGCCTGTACTTTCTTGGCCATGATTGACTCCAGTTGGGTAGTAGCGCCTCGGGAAACACTGCTCAAATGTCTGCGCGGGCGAATCGCTGCGTTGCGCGCTGCTCGACATCCTCACCTAGTACCGCATAGGCTCCGGTGTCTGCGCTGCGTGCGCCTTGCGCTTCATCCCGCTCGCCAGTTTGTTCAGCGCCCCCTTGCGGCTCCCCGGGTTACGCGGCCCGCCCGGGGCCGCATCGCAGACGTCAGGCCGAGAGGCTATTCCTTCTCGACCTGCGCGAATTCCAGTTCGACAGGGGTCGCGCGACCGAAGATCAGCACGCTGACCTGCAGGCGACTCTTGTCGTAGTTGACCTCTTCCACCACGCCGTTGAAGTCGGCGAAGGGCCCATCGACCACGCGCACGGACTGACCCGGCTCGAACAGGGTCTTGGGACGCGGCTTGTCGGTGCCGTCCTTCACCCGACGCAGGATGGCATCGGCCTCCTTCTGGGTGATCGGCGCCGGCTTCTCCTTGGTCCCACCGATGAACCCCATGACGCGCGGGGTCTCGTTGACCAGATGCCAGGTCGCATCGTCCATCTCCATCTCGACCAGCACGTAGCCGGGATAGAACTTGCGCTCGCTCTTGCGGCGCTTGCCATCACGCATCTCGACGACTTCTTCGGTCGGCACCAGGATCTCGCCGAAGCGCTCCTCCATGCCATGCATCTTCACGCGCTCGATCAGCGAGCGCATGACATGCTTCTCGAAGCCGGAGTAGGCGTGCACGACGTACCAACGCTTGGACATGGAAACTCCTAACCAATGACGCCGGACATCGCCCAGCCAAGAAGGGTGTCGATCAGCCACAGCATCAGACCGACCACCAGCACGGCCACCAGCACGATACCCGTGGTCTGCACGGTCTCGGGGCGCGTCGGCCATACCACGCGCTGGATCTCCTTCTTCGCGCTCTTGGCCAGCTCGGTGAGCTCGCGCCCCCGGGTCGTGGTCAGGGCGACCAGCGCCGCCACGATGCTCAGGGCGACGACACCCAGCACGCGGTAGAGGAGTGCCAGATCGGCGAAGTAGGTATTGCCGACAACGGCCAGGACCAGCAGAGTGACGACAACCGCCCACTTGAGCCCGTCGTGGCGCGACTCCTGCACCTCGGCGCTATGCTTCATGAAAACGAGACTCCTCAGGGCGCGGCAATCGAAACATGAAAGTATATGAAATAACGCCAGCCTGGGGAAGGCTGGCAGGCCAGGAGGGAATCGAACCCCCAACCTGCGGTTTTGGAGACCGCTGCTCTGCCAATTGAGCTACTGGCCTGTACCTGCTCCGCAACCGCCCTTTGCGAGCGGCCTGCACGACAGCGGGCGCCATGATAGCGAAAGCCGCTCTACCTGGCAACCCCTTCCCTGCTGACACAGGAAAGAAAGAGAAAAGGCGAGCCGCGGCTCGCCTTTTCGATATGGAGCTCATGGACGGATTTGAACCGTCGACCTCACCCTTACCAAGGGTGTGCTCTACCCCTGAGCTACATGAGCGCAACCCTTCGACATCACATGACGCTCGATGCCTGGAGCGGGCAGCGGGGATCGAACCCGCATCATCAGCTTGGAAGGCTGAGGTTCTACCATTGAACTATGCCCGCCTACCCACTCTTGCTGCCACCACCCGATCGAACCGGTGCCGGCGAATTCTGGTGGAGGGGGAAGGATTCGAACCTTCGAAGCTTTCGCGGCAGATTTACAGTCTGCTCCCTTTGGCCACTCGGGAACCCCTCCAGCTGGCGGCATATCCTACCACCTTCATGCCCGATGTCAAGCCACTGTTTTCTCAGTTATCCTGACCGAGGAACCCAGCCTTTCAGCGCTTCCTCTTCGCTTCGGAACGCGGCGCATTGTGTCAAAGCAGCATCGAGAATGCAAGCCCGGCACGTATCTTTTCCAGCGAAACCGGTGACGGCACACCTGGCGCCCCGGACAGCTTTCCCGCCCGCTCGGCGGCGGTCAAAGGGAAACAGGCCTCGAGCCCGGCGTAGACCATGTCCGGCCAGACCGCATGGGGCACCTGGATGCCGCGCGAAATCACCCGCGCATCGCCCCCCGTGAGCAACATGGGCAGGGGCACCCCCTCCCGGTCGCACACTTCGCTGTAGATACGATTCACCGCGCTGACCGCGGCCATGTAGATGCCGTGATTAACAGCTTCCACCGTGCGTGTACCCGGCACCAGCAGCTCCTCGGCCTCGCTGTCCGGGTCGATGGCCACGTTGCGCGTGCCGAGCTTGAGGCTCTCCTTCATCAGGCGCAGCCCGGGAAGGATGTAGCCCCCGAGGTGCCGCCCACCCGGCAGCACGAAGTCGACGGTGATGGCGCTACCGCAGTCGACGCTGCAGCATCCACCGGCCAGCTGGTAGCCGGCCAGCGCCCCCATCCAGCGATCCACCCCCAGCCGGCCGGGCTCCTCGTAGCCATTGGTGACGCCAAGGGCCTCGGGGGTGGAGCGCGCCACATGGACCGCGCCGACCCGCCGACGCAGCAGTGTCACGGTCTCCTCGAGCACCACCTTGCGCGCCACGCTGGAGATGCGCACCGCCTCCACCACGTCCAGGTCCGGAATGTCCGAGCCGGGGCGCCACTCCTCGCGGGTCCAGACGGCGCCGCGCGAGCGAATCTCGCTACTGTCGGCATCCTTCAATCGCCACTTGGACAGGGTATTGCCGATATCGAGATCCAGGATCATGGGCGACCACGCACGCTGACTTCCCCTCCTGCCAGGCGCAGGCGCTGCTGGCCCTGCCGAACCCAGAGGTTGCCGGACTCGTCGACCCCCTCGGCGATCGCCGCCTCGCGCCCTCCACCCCGCAGGATATCCACCTCGTGGCCGGCAAAAGCGTGGCGAGCATTCCACTCCTCCTGCCAGACGGCGAAGCCCCGCTGCTCGAAGCTCGCCATCAGCGGCAGCAGGCCCTCGAGCAGCTCCACCGCCAGCGCATTGCGCGAAACCTGTGGCGCCTGGTCGCGCAGCGCCGCCACCGGCTGGTCGATGCCGGCCCGGAAGTCGGCAGGCAGGTCGATATTGATGCCCATGCCGACCACCACCTCACAGGGGCCGGCCGCATCGCCACTGATCTCCACCAGGATGCCGGCCAGCTTGCCTAACTCCCCCTGCGGCGATTCCAGCAGCACATCATTGGGCCACTTCAGCAGCGGCCTTGCCCCGCGGCTTTCCAGCACCCTGGCCAATACCACGCCGATGGCCAGGCTCAGCCCCTCCAGCACCGCGACTCCCGACTCGAAGCGCCACCCCAACGACAGCATCAGCGATCGCCCCCAGGGCGTCGTCCAGGCGCGCCCGCGACGCCCGCGGCCCTCACTCTGCTGTTCCACCAGGCAGACCTCGCCATGACCGGCACCCTGCTCGAAGCGCTCGTGGATGAAGGCGTTGCTGGACGGCAGCGTTTCCTCGACGAACAGGCGCGTCAGGTGCTGTCGCGCATCCCGCGACAGCCCCGCCACGATCTCGCCACCATCGAGCAGCTCCAGCGGCTCCGCCAGGCGATAGCCCTGCCCCTTCACCGCCTCCATGGGGATCCCCAGCGATTCGAGCTTCCTCAACTGTTTCCACACTGCCGCTCGCGACACGCCCAGGCGCTCGCCCAGCTGCTCGCCGGAATGGAACTCGCCATCGCTCAGCAGGCGGATCAGATCACCGATGGTCATGCGCATGCCCCAGACGGGAAAAGTCCACATTCTATCGGAACTCGTGCAGCCTCGGAAATCCATCGAGCGGAAATGAAAAAACCCCGAACACGGATGTGCTCGGGGTTTTCTCTGAAGAAGTGCCTGACGATGACCTACTCTCGCATGGGGAGACCCCACACTACCATCGGCGCTGAGCGGTTTCACTGCTGAGTTCGGCA
>NZ_JAKVPY010000018.1:61290-95393 GCF_022487945.1 Halomonas flagellata | reverse complement strand
AGGCCGGCCGCGCGGTGCGGGTGGTCTCGATGCCCTCGACCGACCGCTTCGACGCCCAGGACGCCGAGTACCGCGAGCGCGTGCTGCCGAGGGCGGTGAGCGCACGGCTCGCCATCGAGGCCGGCCATGTCGACGCCTGGTACAAGTACGTGGGCCTCGACGGCCGGGTAGTCGGCATGACCAGCTACGGCGAGTCGGGCAAGGCGGAAGACCTCTTCCAGCACTTCGGCTTCACCGTCGACAACGTCGTCGAGCAGGCCGAACGGCTGCTGACCCGGCGGGCCACCTGATACCGACATCGAGGATCCGGCCAACGCCGGATCCTCGATGTCGAGAGCGGAGAGGCTAGCGGCGCCAGGCGGTGCCGCATACAATGGTTCGACCGTGGCCAGGCGCCGATCGGTGAAATCCGACAGGCGCCTGGCCGCGGTCATTGTTCTCAGGGCGGGGTGAAAGTCCCCACCGGCGGTGATGGCGGCTTTCGCCTCAGCCCGCGAGCGCCCGGGACGGCCGGCGTACGGTTCCCCACCGACGCGGCCGCGACCGGGGTCAGCAGATTCGGTGCGATTCCGAAGCCGACGGTGATAGTCCGGAAGGAAGAGAACGGCTCCATTGACGGGTGCTTGCGCCCGGCGATCGGTCCCGCTTGCCCTGATTCTGGTGATATCAACGAGGAAAACCATGAATCAGTCCACCCCCAGTCACGCCCCCCGCATCGCCTTCATCCAGGCCAGCTGGCACGACGATATCGTCGGTCGGGCCCGCGAGGCGTTCACCGCCACACTCGCCGAAAGGCACGGCATCGAGGCCGAGCGGGTCGAGGTCTTCAGCGTCGCCGGCGCCTACGAGATTCCCCTGCAGGCCAAGCTGCTGGCCAACAGTGGTCGCTATGACGCCATCGTCGGCGCCGGCTTCGTGGTCGATGGCGGCATCTATCGCCACGACTTCGTCGCCCAGGCGGTGATCGACGGCATGATGCGGGTCCAGCTCGACACCGAGGTGCCGGTGCTCTCGGTGGTGCTCACGCCGCACCACTTCCACGAACACGCCACCCACACGGCGTTCTTCCATGAGCACTTCGTGACCAAGGGCCGCGAGGCCGCCGACGCCTGCGTCATGACACTGGAGAACCACCGCCAGGCCCGTCGACTGGGCGACTGACGCACGCTGCAGCGTTATCTCAACGACACTGCCCGGCCTTGCGCCGGGCAGTGTCGTTTCGGTGGCATCGCCGAGACGGGCCTCGAGATCACCAGCCCGACACACGCAAGCGCCGCCGGGCGGAGCCGGCGGCGCAGAGGGGAGGAACGGCGGAGGCGGGGAATGCCGCCTCCGGTGGCGCGCTATTGTTGCGCGAGCACGAAGGGAGCGGTGTACCGATCCACATTGTCCGCGGTGACGAGGAAGCAGTCGAAGAGCTGTTTCTCGCCATCGAGGCCGGTTTCACCGGTGCGGATGAACTGGTCCGCCAGGCGAACCGCCTGCTCGGAGAAGATGGCCACCGGCTGCAGGACCGTGTAGGCCATCTCGCCGGCCTTGACCGCATCGATCGCGTCGGGTGAGCCATCGAAGCCACCGACGACCACCTCGTCGAGCTTGCCCGCCTCCTTGAGTGCGGCGATCGCGCCGAGCGCCATCTCGTCGTTGCCGCTGATCACGCCGTCGATGTCGGGATTGGCCTGCAGCAGGCTCTGCATCTTGTTGTAGCCCTGGGTGCGATCCCAGTTGGCGACGTCCACGCCGACCCGTTCCAGGGTCGGGTACTGGCTGAGCACGGTCTGGTAGCCGTTCGAGCGCGTCGCGGCATTATTGTCGGAAGGCGCCCCCTTGAGTTCGACGTACTTCGCCTCGTCGCTGACGTTCTGCACCCACTGTTGGGCGCCCAGGGCCGCTCCCTGGGCGTTGTTGGACACCAGTTGCGCCTCGGCCAGCCCCTGCTGGTTGATCTCGGCATTGACGATGAACACCGGGATCCCGGCGTCGACGGCCTTGCGCACGGCGCCGATGGAGCCGTCGGCGTTGGCTGGGTCGAGGATGATCGCCTCGGCCTGGTTGGTGATCGCGGTATCGATCTGCCGGCTCTCGGTATTGGTATCCCCCTTGTGGGAACTCACGTTGGCCTCGTAGCCCAACTCCTCGGCGGTCTCCCGGGCGATCTTGCCCTCGGTGAACCAGTAGGGGTTGGAGTTATCGTTGACGATGATCGAGATGAGCCCCTTGTCCTGGGCCGCGGCGGCGCCGGCGAAGAGCGGCGCGCTTACGGCGAGGGCGGCGATCAGCAGGTGCTTTCCAGTCTTGAACATGGTGGACCTTCCTTACTGTTGTGGTTGTGATGCCGAAGACTCGGCTGGTTTGCCACAGCGGTCGGCGCCGGTCAGGCCGCGGCACGCTGTGGCGAGGAAGACGTCTGAGCGCCGGAAGGCGCCGGGCGCGGCTTCTTGCGGCCCTTGTATTGAATGCTGTTGAGCAGCACGGCGAGGACGATGACGGCGCCGGTGAATACGGTCTGCCAGTAGGACGAGACGCCGATGATCACCAACCCGTCGGACAGGAAGCCGATCACGAAGGCCCCGAGCAGGGTGCCCCGCACGTTGCCGCGGCCGCCGGTCAGCGCCGCACCGCCGATGACCACGCCGGCGATGGCGGTCAGTTCGTAGGTGGTGCCCGCCGTCGGCCCCGCCGAGGTCAGTTGCGACGACAGCACCAGGCCGGCGATGGCGGCGCAGATCCCCGACAGCACATAGACCGACACCTGCACGCGCTTGACCGGCACCCCGGACAGCTCCGCCGCCCGGGCGTTGCCGCCGGTGGAATAGACCCAGCGGCCGAAGGGGGTGCGCGACAGCGCCAGCATGGCGGCGATGGCCACGGCCGCCATGATCAGCACGCCGACCGGCACGCCGAACAGCCGATTGAAGCCGAGCCAGTCGAAGCCGGTGTTGCCGAGTTCCGGGCTGCCGCCGAGGTGGTTGTAGGTGAGGCCGTCGGTCATCAGCAGGGCGACGCCGCGGGCGACGTAGAGCATGCCCAGGGTGGCGACGAACGCCGGCACCTTGAAGAAGGCGATGAGCACGCCGTTGATCGCGCCGACCAAGGCCCCCAGGGCGCAGGTCAGGATGACGACCGCCCACACCGGGGGATACACCACGACGCCGAACACTTCGAACGACACCCCCTGCATCAGGAAGCCGGCGAAGACGCCCGCGAGTCCCAGCGTCGAGCCCACGGACAGGTCGATGCCACCGGTGAGGATGACCAGCAGCATGCCGATGGACAGCAGGCCGAAGATCGCCACATGCGATGACATGGTCAGGAAGTTGTTCGCCGAGAAGTAGACCGGCGACAGGATCGAGAAGATGAGGATGATCGCGATCAGGGCGAAGAATGCCCTGCCCTCGAGCAGCAGGCGTCCCAGGTCGAAACCGCCACCGGACGCTCCCGCTCGGGCGCCGTTTTGAGCTTGGCTTGAGTTGGTCATTGTTGTGTACTCCGCTATGAAGGGGGATCAGGCGGCCACGGCTTCACCCGAGGCGGCCATGATGTCTGCCTTGTTGACGTCGGCACCGAACTCCGCGGCGATCCGGCCGCGACTCATCACCACCACCCGGTGCGCGATGCTCAGGCATTCGCCGACCTCGGAGGTGGTGAAGACCACGGCCAGGCCCTGCCGCGCGCCCTCGCTGAGCAGCCGGAACACCTCGGCCTTGGCCCCGATGTCGATGCCGCGACTGGGCTCGTCGAGCAGCACGACCCGGGGGTGTGTGGCCAGCATCTTGCCGATGACGACCTTCTGCTGGTTGCCGCCCGACAGCGAGCCGATCGCGGCCCCGCCGCCGTCGGTCTTGATATGCACGTTGCGGATGGAGTCCTCGACGACCGCCCGCTCCCGCCGGCGCGAGGTGAAGAGCCACCGGGTGAAGGCGCCGATACTGGCCAGCGAGAGGTTCTCGCCCACCGACATCGTCTGCACCAGCCCGTCGCGCTGGCGGTCCTCGGGCACCAGCACCAGGCCCTGCTCGATGCGCTCGGCGATGCCCAGGCGCGAGACGTCTCGGCCCTCGAGCACGACACTGCCTCCCGTCAGCGGGAGTCGGCCGGCGACGCTCTCGAGCAGCTCGGTGCGCCCGGCGCCCATCAGGCCGTAGAGGCAGACGATCTCGCCGGCCCGCACGTCGAGGGACAGCCGGTCGACGGCCGACCGATCGGGCACCGTGGTGTCCGGGACGGACACCTCGCGCAGCGACAGCGCGACCTCGCCCATGGGGTAGCCGCTGGGCGGCGAGCCGAGGTCGAAGCCCTCGCCGACCATATTGCGCACGATCCACTCCAGGTCGATGTCCCGGCGCGGGGCGTAGGCCGTCATGATGCCGTCGCGCAGCACCACAGCATGGTCGGTGATCTGCAGGGCTTCCTCGAGGTGGTGGGAGATATAGACGATCGAGACGCCACGGCTCTTGAGGTCGCGGATCACCCGGAACAGCACCTCGACTTCCGAGGCGGAGAGCGCCGAGGTCGGCTCATCCATGATCAGGATGCGCGAGTTCGCCGACAGCGCCCGGGCGATCTCGACGATCTGCTGCTGTCCCAGGCGCAGGTCCTCCACCGGGGTCAGCGGATCGATGGGCTCGTCCAGCTCCTCCATCAGCCGACGCGTCTGGCGCTCCTCCTCGGCGTAGTCGATGCCGGTCGGTCCTCCCAGCTCGCGTCCCATGAAGAGGTTGTCGCGCACGCTGAGGTTGGGGGCGAGACTCAGCTCCTGATGGATGATCGAGATGCCGAGACGCTGCGCCTCGGTGGTCGAGGCGACACTCACCGGCCGGCCCTCCAGGAGGATCTCGCCGGAGGTCGGCTGCAGCACTCCCGATAGAATCTTCATCAACGTCGACTTGCCGGCCCCGTTCTCGCCGAACAGGGTGGTGACCTGGCCGCGATGGATATCGAAGTTCACCGACTTCAGGGCATGGACATTGCCGAAGGACTTGGCGATGTGGCGTGCCGAGAGGATGACCTCGTCGACGCTGTCTTGTTCTTGATATGTCTGGTTCATGGCATGCGCATCCGTCTTTGAGTATCTCTGGCTCACTGCACGTCCAGCCGGACCGGCGTCACGAGCCAGTTGTGCGGATTGATCAGCTTGAAGACACCGCTGACCGAAACGGTCTTGCCGGTCAGCTCCCCGGTGTCGATATCCGCCAGCACCTGCGCCTTCATCTCGTCGTTGATCGCCGCAGCGGCGTCCTGGTACTCGATCTGGTTGGTGAACTGGCCGAATCGAATGGTGCCGGTGGCGTCCCGCAGGTCGGTGCCGTTGATGGCCGGCCCGGTCTGGACCCGGATCGTCAGGTCATCGGGAACGCCAGCGACATCGACCGTATAGATCCCGGCCTTGCCCTCCCCGACCACGCCGGAGAAGCTGACGGGGACCACCGGGCCGATGCCGGCCGGCACGCCATGGCGCTCGCCGGCCGCCGTCTTGTCCTCGGAGATGGCGGCCGCCAGCTGGCCGGCCTCGACGGCGCGCTCCTCGACGCTGGCCCGCACGAGGGGGAAGTGTTCCGCGCCGAAGCGTGCGGCCGAGAAGCCGTCATCGCTCAGCTCCGCATCCGAGCCGATCGTCACGACCCGGGTGTCCAGGGCCATGGCGCCCAGCAGGACGACCGCGATGCCGATGGCCGTGGCGAGGCCACGCCCCTTCCCGGGACGCGGCAGTGGTATGGCATTGACTGATGCATTCATGGTGAAAAGACCTCTTGTTGTTGGAATCTCTGCGTTGGCGCAAGCGTCGCGCCGGGCTCAGGAGGTGGCGACGCTGTCGGTCCTGGCGCCGGCCCTGGCGCCCGGGGACGCGTCGACTTCCCGCGCGACCCAGGCCGCGACCCGCTCGACCTCCGCCTCGTTCATGACCAGGTAGAGCTTGGTGCGTCGCTCGAGGATGTCCGCGGCGCTACGCGCCCACTCGTGATCGACCAGATAGCGCGCCTCGACGGCGTAGAGGTCGGCCCCCAGGTGCTCGCCCAGGTCCTGGTAACGCCGGGCCTCGCCGAGGATCCGCCGGGCGAGGGTGCCGTAGAGGCGGGCGTAGCGGGTGGCAGTGGCCTTCTCGAGCCAGGGGTAGTCGCGCTGGAGTCCCTTGAGGAAGGCCGCGAAGTCGGCTCCCGGCATGTCGCCGCCGGGCAGCGGCGCGGTCGCGTTCCAGGTCTTGCCCATCGCCGGGAAGTAGGGGGCGAGCTTTTCCAGGCCGTGCTCGGCGAGCTTGCGGTAGGTGGTGATCTTGCCGCCGAACACCGACAGCAGCGGCGCCTTGCCGCCCGCGTCGGCGACGTCGAAGACGTAGTCGCGGGTCACCGCCGAGGGGTTGTCCTGGGAATCATCGAACAGCGGCCGGATGCCGGAGAAGCTGGTCAGGATGTCGTCCTCGGTGTAGGGCGTCTTGAAGTAGCGATTGACCACGCCGAGCAGGTAGTCGATCTCCTGCTGATCGATGGCCACCTTGTCCGGGTCGCCCTCGTAGAGGATGTCGGTGGTGCCTACCAGCAGCTTGTCGCCCTCGTAGGGGTTGACGAAGATCACCCGCTTGTCGTCGTTCTGCAGCAGGTAGGAGTTGGCGGTGGCATACCGCTTGGGCAGCACGATATGGCTGCCCTTGACCAGCTTGACCCTGTCCTTGCCGCCCTGGTCGAAGGCGCCCTTGAGGACCCTGTCCACCCAGGGGCCGGCGGCGTTGATCACCGCCCTGGCGGCGAGGGGGGTGATCTCGCCGCTCTCGGTGTCGGTGAGCTCGACCTCCCAGTGATCGGCCAGCCGGGTCGCCTTCGTGCAGGCGGCACGGGGGTAGACCCTGGCCCCGAGACGCGCGGCGTCGAGCGCATTGAGCACTACCAGGCGGGCGTCATCCACCCAGCAGTCGGCGTACTCGAAGCCCTTGGGGTACTCGTCCTTGATCGCTTCGCCCTCCGGGCAGGTACGCAGGTCGAGGCCGCGGCTGCCGGGCAGCAGGTCGTCCTTGCCGCCCAGGTGGTCGTAGAGGAACAGGCCGGCGCGAACCAGCCAGGCGGGCCGCTGCTCGGGGCTGTGGGGCAGCACGAAGCGCATCGGCCAGATGATGTGCGGCGCCTGCTTGAGCATGACGCTGCGCTCCTTGAGGGCCTCGCGCACCAGGCGGAACTCGTAGTACTCCAGGTAGCGCAGGCCGCCGTGGATCAGCTTGCCGCTGCGCGACGAGGTGCCCTGGGCCAGGTCGTCCTTCTCGCACAGGGCGACGGACAGGCCGCGGCCGGCGGCGTCCCGGGCGAAGCCGGCGCCGTTGATGCCGGCCCCGATGATCAGCAGGTCATAGAGGGGCCGGGGCTGGGCGGATGAGTCGGACATGCTTGCCTCCAGGTCGGGGAATAACGTGAACCGCTTCAGCGCTCGGCGTTGACGCGCTCGAGATGGCGCCAGAAGCCGTCCGAGTTGGTGTGGGAACGGCGGTAGACGCCGAACAGCCGCTCGTAGAGGTTCTGCAGGGCGGGATCGGGCGCCACGCACTCCTCGGCCAGGAAGGGGGTCACCCAGGTCCGGCAGGCCTCGGCCAGGTCGCGGTGGTGCCCCAGGCACAGGCTCGCCACCATGGCGGCGCCGGCCGCGCCGGTTTCGCCCCGGGTCAGGGTGCGCACCGGCACGCCCATCACCGAGGCGAGGATGGTGCACAGCGTCTTGCTCCGGGCGGCGCCGCCGGTCAGCCGCAGCTCCTCCGGGTGAGCCTCCAGGGCGTGGTAGCAGTCGCGGGCGGCGAAGGCGACGCCCTCGTAGATGGCCCGCGCCATGTGCAGATGGTTGACCTCGGTGGAGAGCCCCAGGAACTGGGCCCGGGCGCGGGGGTTGAAGAAGGGGCCGCGTTCGCCGTTGGCGCAGATGAAGGGGTGATAGATCAGCCGCCCCGGCTCGGTAGTGGCCAGCGCCGCGTCGAGCCGCGGTAGCAGCCCCTCGGCAGTCAGTGGCGCCTCGCCCAACGCCTCGAGCATCGCGTTGAGACCCTTGAGGAACCACTCCAGGTTGAGGGTGGCGGCCATGTTGGAGCACAGCTGGACCCAGGTGTCGGGCGCCACGCAGGGCATGGTGTAGCAGGACTGGTTGCTGAGCACGATGTCGCGCGGGTCCTCGCGCACGCAGAGGTGGGCCCCGGTGGTGCCGATGATGCTGCAGGCCACCCGCTTGCCGGGTTCATAGACGCCGGCCCCCAGGCCGGTGGCCAACATGTCCACCGGCGCCAGCACCACCGGGGTGCCTTCGGCCACGCCGATCTCCCGGGCCACCTCGGCACCGAGCTCGCCGTGCTCGCGGCTGCCGTCGACGATCCGCGGCAGTCGCTCGCGGTGCCTGGCCAGACCGAATGCCTCGAGCACGGCGTCCGAGTAGTCGCCGCTGCGGAAGTCGCCGTAGGTCCACAGCGCCTCGGCCGGGTCGGTGGCGCGGTCGCCGGTCAGGCAGAAGTACAGCCAGTCCTTGCAGTGGAAGATGGTGGCCGCCGCGGCGACACGCCCGGGTTCGTGACGCTCGAGCCAGCTCAGCTGGCCGCTCTGGATCGATTGGTTGAGCCCGGTACCGGTACGGCGATAGGTCTCGGGCCCGGTGCGGGTCGCCCGCCAGTGGGAGACGATGTCGCTGGCGCGGCTGTCGAGCCACAGCAGGGCATCGCCCACGGGTCGGCCCTGGTCATCGATCATCCAGGTGCCGTCGCCCTGGCCGGTCACCGCGATGGCGGCCAGCCGCGGAGCGAGCGCCGGGTGCTCGGCGAACAGGCGCTGGAGCGTGGCCCGGGCCGTCCCCCAAGTGCCCGGGAGACTCTGCTCGACGCCCCCGTCGGGGCGGGTCTCGAGCCGATTCTCGCACTGGGTCTTGGCCAGTTCCCGGCCCTGGCGATCGAAGGCCACCGCCTTGATCACCGAGGTCCCGGCATCCAGGCCGACGATCACGTCATCCGGCATGGGGCACCTCCTGGGCAGGGTGGAAAGCGTGAACGCCGCCCTGTTTGTCGGCCATGGCGTGTCTCCTGGTGTTGTCGCTGTCGTTGTCGTTGTCGTATTCGTGTTAGGCGTCGTCGTGAGGGTGCGAGCCGGGCCTGCCGTGGCTAGGTCTCGTCCTCGTCGAGCAGGGCGAGCACCTGGCGAGCGACGACCTCGTCGGTGATCAGCCCCTTGAGCAGCCCACTGCGCAACACCGAGAGGGTGGCGCGCACCTTCTCCTCGCCCCCGGCGACGGCGACGATGTGATGGTCGCGCAACTGCTCGAGACTCAGCCCCAGCGTGCGACCGTTGATCTCGCAATCCACCCGGTGGCCCTGGGCATCCAGGAACTGCCCCAGCAGTTCCGCCTCGGCGCCGGCCTCGTGCAGCCGGCGGGCATCCTCGGCGTCGATCTCGCCGAGCTCCATGAGCAACGAATGGCCCTGCGACGGCACGGCCCCCAGCCCCACCATGGTCAGGTCGGCGGCCGTGGCGATATTGATCACGTCCTGGACGCTGCGCTGCTCCATCAGCACCCGCTTGTGCTCGGCGGTGTCGGCGAACAGCGGCACCGGCAGCAGGTAGCCCTCGCCGCCGGTCTTGTCGACCAGGCGATGGATGACGTCGTAGGGGTTCAAGGCCATCTTGCGCACCACGCTGCCCAGCACGGGGACCATCTTGAGCCCCGAGCAGTCCATCTGCGGCAGGCAGTTGACCATCTCCGAGAGGCTGCGGCCCCAGCCCAGTCCCAGCACCTCGACGCTCCTGGCATCCAGCCGGCTCTTCAGGTAGTAGGCCGCGGCCATGCCCAGATTGGCGAAGGGGTTGGCGCCTTCCTCGGCGGGCATGGCGGGCACCACCGAGCACATCTCGAGGTTCATGCGCCGCTTGAGCTCGTCTTCCAGGGTCAGCAACGCCTCGGGCGAGCCCTGGATGAACACCTGCACCGCGCCCATCTCGTGGGCCGCGGCGATCAGCCGGTGCACCTTCATGCGCGACACCCTCAGGCGCTCGGCGATCTGCGCCTGGGTATAGCCCCCCACATAGGAGAGCCAGGCCGCCCTCAGGGCCAGGTCGTTCTCGCTGTGACTCGGCGAGGTATTCTTCATGCTTCACTCCGGTTTTGATATTTTGTTCGTTCACTGTTAAAAATAACGCTAGTGGAGGTTTTCGGGGCTGTCAAGACATTCCCCTGTCCTGGGCATCCCCTGCGGAAGCCTCGCGCTAGCGGGCCTGATGACGCCACGCCGTGGCGGGCCCGGCCCCACACCGACAACGACAAAGCGGGAGGTCAGCGTGCTCAAGCTCGCCGCCAATCTGACGTTCATGTTCACCGAGGTGCCCTTCCTGGAGCGCTTCGCCCGGGCCCGTGCCGCGGGCTTTCGCTACGTGGAGTTCCACAATCCCTACCCGTTCTGCGAGCGCCTCGAGGACATTCGTGATGCCGCGACCCGGGCCGGCGTGGCGATCATTCATTTCAACCTGCCGGGGGGCGACTGGGAGGCGGGCGAGCGCGGCATTGCGGTCCTGCCCGAGCGCACCGCCGAGTTCCGCGAGGGGCTCGACACCACCATCGAGATCGCCGGTCGGCTGGGCTGTGGCCAGCTCAACTGCCCGCTGGGCTACCCCCGCGATGACCTGTCCGGGGAGGTGCAGCACAGGACCCTGATCGACAACCTGCGCCATGCCGCCGAGGCCACCGCCCGGGCCGGCATCCGCCTGCTGGTGGAGCCGCTCAACCCCATCACCCACCCCGGCTATCCGCTGGTCAACACGGCCCAGGCGGTGGCCCTGCAGGACGACGTGGACCACCCCAACCTCTTGATCCAGTACGACTTCTATCAGATGCAACGCGCGGAGGGGGAGCTCGTCGATACGGTCCGTCGCCACAACGGGCGGATCGGCTTCATCCAGCTGGCGGACACCCCGGGACGCCACGAGCCGGGCACCGGCGAGATCAACTACCGCTTCCTGTTCGCCGAACTGATGCGCCTGGGCTTCGATCGTTACATCTCGCTGGAGTACAGCCCCAGCGGCAGGACGGAAGACTCGCTGCAGTGGATTCGCGACTACGGCATCCGGCATGCCTGAGTCAGGCATCGACCGACACACCGACAGCATGAGGAGCACGCCATGACGACCCCTTTCTGGGTAGGCACCAGCTGGAAGATGAACAAGACGCTGGGCGAGGCCGTCGACTACTGCGCCGCCCTGCACGACACCGAGCTGCTGCGCGACCCGCGGCTGCAGGGCTTCGTGATTCCGCCCTTCACCGCGCTGAGCGAGGTGTGCCGGGCGCTGGCCGACACCCCGGTGATGGTGGGGGCCCAGAACATGCACTGGGCCGATTCGGGCGCCTACACCGGGGAGGTGTCGCCGCTCATGGTCCAGGATTGCGGCGCCGATATCGTCGAGCTGGGGCACTCCGAGCGGCGCGAGTCCTTCAACGAGACCGACACGGCGATCAACCGCAAGGTCAAGGCCGCCCTGGCCCAGGGGCTGCGCCCGCTGATCTGCGTGGGCGAGACCGCCGAGGAGAAGGCCCAGGGCGTGGCCGCCGACACCGTGATCCGCCAATGCCGGATCGCCCTCAGCGGCGTCCCCCCCGAGGCCCTGGACCGCGTGCTGATCGCCTACGAGCCGGTCTGGGCCATCGGCGAGCACGGTACCCCGGCCACGGCCGAGGACGCCGGCTGGATGCACCGCCGGATCCACGAGGCGCTGCCGCCAACGGCGCAGGGCGTTCCCCTGCCGGTGCTCTACGGCGGCAGCGTCAACCTCGACAACTGCGCCGAGCTCGCCGCCCTGCCCGAGGTCGCCGGCCTCTTCATCGGTCGCAGCGCCTGGCGGCCCGAGGGCCTGCTGGCGATCGCCGAGCGGGCCCTCGCGGCCCGTCCTGATGCCTGAAGCCCCGTCTACCTCCCATAAAAAACCCCGGCTATCCGGCCGGGGTCGAGCAAGGCTCTGCTCAGGACGAGGAAACAGTCCGGTTTACGCCATGGCCTCAGCCCTTGACGCCACCGGCGGTCAGCCCGCCGATGATCCAGCGCTGGCAGAGCAGGAAGGCCGCGGTGATGGGCAACCCGGAGAGCACCGCGGCGGCGGCGAAGTCCCCCCAGCGCTGGTTGTGCTCGGCCAGGTACTGCTGGGCGCCCACGGCCAGGGTCAGCTTGTCCTCGTCGAGCAGCAGCACCGAGGCCATGGGGTACTCCATGATCGACATGATGAAGGCGAGGATGAACACCACCATCAGGATCGGCACCGACAGCGGCAGCAGGATGTGGCGGAAGGCCTGCCAGGTGCTGGCGCCGTCGACCATCGCCGCCTCCTCCAGGGAGCCGTCGATGGACTCGAAGTAGCCCTTGATGGTCCAGATATGCAGCGCCACCGCGCCCAGCGAGGCGACGATCAGCGCGCCGTGGGTGTTGATGCCCAGCCAGGGCACCAGTTGCCCCAGGCGGTCGAAGAGGGCGTAGAGCGCCACCAGCGAGAGCACCGCCGGGAACATCTGGAAGATCAGCATGCCCTTGAGGATCGGCGCCTTGCCCTGGAAGCGCATCCGCGCGAAGGCGTAGGCGCTGGTGGTGGAGAGCGCCAGGATCATCAGCGAGGACACCACCGCCACCTTGACCGAGTTCCACAGCCACAGCAGTACCGGGAACGGCGGCTGCACCACGCTGCCGTCGGGGCGCTCCCAGGGAATGCCGAAGGCCAGTGCCCAGTGCTCCAGCGAGAAGCGCTCGGGAATCAGGCTGCCGGTGGCGAAGTTGCCCTCGCGGAAGGAGATCGAGATCACCAGCAGCAGCGGGAAGACCACCAGCGATACGAAGCCCAGCAGGGCGAGGTGGGCGCCCAGCTTGCGGGCGCGGATGGAACGGGGTTGAACCATGGCCATGAGTGTGTCTCCTAGACCTTGACCTTGGACAGGCGCAGATTGAGCCACGACAGCCCCACCACCAGCAGGAAGATCAGGGTGGCGATGGCCGCCGCCAGGCCGAACTGCTGGCCGGCGTCCTGGAAGGCGATGCGATAGGTGTAGCTGACCAGCAGGTCGGTGGTTCCCGCCGGGGTGCTGGCGCCGAGGATGTCGGGGCTGCCGCCGGTGAGCAGGGCGATCAGCACGAAGTTGTTGAAGTTGAAGGCGAAGGCGGCGATGAGCAGCGGCGTCAGCGGCTTGAGAATCAGTGGCAACGTGATGCGCCACAGGTTGGTCAGGGGCCCGCCGCCGTCCACCGCCGAGGCCTCGTAGAGGTCGCGGGGGATCGACTGGATCAGCCCCATGCACAGCAGCAGCATGTAGGGGTAGCCGAGCCAGGTGTTGACGATCAGCAGCATGCTGCGGGCCAGCGCCGGGTCGGTGAACCAGGAGGGGCTGATGCCGAAGAGGTTCTCCAGGATCAGGTTAATCTCGCCATGGTTCTGGTTGAACATGCCCTTGAAGATCAGGATCGAGATGAACGCTGGCACCGCGTAGGGCAGGATCAGCAGGGTGCGATAGATCGCCTTGCCGCGCAGCTGGTCCCACTGCAGCAGCGTGGCCAGTACGAAGCCCACCGCCAGGGTGAAGGCCACCGTCAGCCCGGCGAAGACGAAGGTCCAGACGAAGATCTGCACGAAGGGCCCGCGGATGTCCGGGTCGGCGAAGATCCGCGTGTAGTTGTCCAGGCCCACCGCCACCGGCCAGCCGGGGGTGAGGCGTTCGCCCGCTTCGGTGACGAAGAAGCCGGTCTCGTGGTCTGGGGTCAGGGTGGTGTCGTCGCGCAGGTCGCTGAGGCTGCCGTCGGGATTCTCCGCATAGCGCGGCAGCAGCGGGGCGAAGCTGCGCAAGCCGGTCATCCTCAGTTCGATGCCCTCAGGGGTCTCCAGGCGCAGGGCGGAGAGCGCATCACGCGCGGCGATCATCTCGCGCATCGCCAGCGGCTCGCCGGACGGTGCCGCCTCGGCGGGGCGCAGTGCCACCCGCCGCTCCCCTGTATCCTGCAGCTCGAGGGGCGCCGAGGCGTAGCGCCGTGCGACCCCGGCGGCGTCCCCGGCCTCCTCGGCCATGGCATCGCGCGCCTCCAGATAGAGGCGGACCCCGTCCCCTTCGCGGTAGGCCGTGAAGTCGTAGGCGGCACCCTCTGCCTGATAGGTCTGGCCGAGGAACTGGGCGCGTACCCGCTCCTCGCTGAGCAGGTTATCAGAGCTGTAGTTGCTGAAGCTGATGCCGATGGTATACAGCAGCGGGAAGATCACGAACACGCCCAGCCCGGCCAGCGCCGGGAAGATATAGCGATGGCTCATCAGGCTGCGCCGGGTGAACACCACGGCGAGCGAGGCACCGAGCACCAGGAACAGCAGGGCGAACATCCACTGGCCGTTGAGGTGGAAGGCCAGTACCAGCCACATCAGCGAGATGACGAGGGCGGCGACCAGGGCGCGGGCCGCCCAGCGGGAGTAGCGTTCACCGAGGTGGCGCGAGCGGTGCCGCGGCAGGCCCCGGGAGGCGTTGGTGATGTACATGACGACGGTCCTGCGAAGGGGCCGGCGGCGTGGGCCGCCGGCGAGTGGGCTTACTGGCGCATGCGACGGGCGGCGGCGTCCAGCGCCTCCTGCGGGGTCTGGCGGCCGCTGCCGATGTTCTGCAGCGCCGGCTCCATGGCGGCCCAGAAGGCACCCATCTCGGGGATGTTGGGCATCGGCACGCCGAGCTCGGCGTTGGCCAGGGTGGCGGCGATCTTGGGGTCGCTCTCGAGGTCGGCCTGATAGGCGCGGTGAGCCACGGCGCCCAGCGAGCCGTCGCTATTGAAGGTGCGCAGCCCCTCCTCGTCGAGCAGGTAGTTCTCGAGGAACTCGATGGCCAGGAAGTCGTTGGGGGTGGCCGAGTTGAGCATGGCGGTCATCACCCCGAACATCGGCCTGCCCCGCTCGTCGTCCACCTTCGGCAGCAGCGCCACGCCGAAGTCGATGCCGCTCTTCTCCAGGTTGCTCCAGGCCCAGGGGCCGCTGATCATGGTGGCCACCTCGCCGCGGTTGAAACGGGTATCCGTCACGCTGTAGTCGGTGCCCTCGGGCAGCGCCCCCGACTCGATCAGCTCGAGGAGCAGTTCGGCGCCCTGGATCGCCCCGGCGTTGTTGACGCCGATGTCGGCGACATCGAAGCCCGCCTCGGTCTGCTTGAAGGGGTAACCGCCATTGGCGGCCAGCAGGGGCCAGCTGAAGTAGGGCTCGGCGTAGTCGAAGAGGATCGCCTTCTTGTCCTGCTCGGCGAGCTCGGCGTCCAGCGCCATCAGCTCGTCGAAGCTCTCCGGTGCCTCGTCGACCAGCGCCTTGTTGTAGATCAGCCCCAGCGACTCCACCGAGACCGGGTAGCCGTAGGTCTCGCCGTTCCAGACCACGGCGTCCCAGGTGAAATCGAAGTAGCGTTCGCGGTAGGCGTCGGAGGGCGCGACGGCCTTGAGCAGCCCGCTCTGGGCCCACTCCCCCAGGCGGTCGTGGGCGAAAATGACGATGTCCGGTCCCTGGCCGCTGCCGGCGGCCTGCTGGAAGCGGTTGGTCATGTCGTCGGGGTGGATGATGTCGATGGCGATGCCGGTGTCGGCGGTGAAGCGTTCGGCTACCTCGCGGATGCCCTGGGGCCCCTTGTTGTCGCCGATCCAGATGGTCAGGCGGTCGTCGTCGAAGGCCAGGGCGGGCGTGGCCAGGCCGACGACCAGGGTGGCGGCGACCAGGGGGAGCAGCAGATGGCGGCGTGATGGGGTCATGGTGACTACCTCCGGTTGTTGTTATCCGATCGATGGGCCGGCGCACGGCCGGCGTGGACTGGCGGACCAGGCTAGCCTCGCCAATCGTCGCGGCGAGGGCCTCCTCCCCGGGGGCGTAGGAGGTGGCGTATGGGTGGGGCGTAGTCATGGCGGTCAGGACGAGGGGCAGGAGGAGGTCGACGCGGTGATCAACCATATGGCCGGGATCGGCAAGGGTGTCGGTATCGCCGGCACCATGAAGTTCAGGCTAGGCCGGGCCCGCCTGGACCATGCGGGAGGGGGCTGCCCAGGGGCGGCCCCCCGCGCGCCCGTCTACTGGGCCAGAAGACTCTTGCACCAATCTAATCTCACGGCGGCCCCCCGCGCGCCCGTCTACTGCCTGACGGCCGGGGGTCACCTGCCGGATCATCCCATGAATAGAATTGTCTACCCTGTTAATAGCTTGCTCGACACGAGGAAAGACCCGCTGCCTGACAGCGGCGGTGCAGGCAAGTCGCCTGACGCAAGCCGACAAGAGGGGAGATCGTGGTTTGATTCGTGCAGAGGATGTCACCAAGATATTCGGTCCCGCCCCGGCATCGGTGCTTCCGCTGCTGGAGTCGGGCAAGGGCAAGAGCGAGATCCAGGCCGAGACCGGCCATGTGCTGGGGGTGCACAAGGTCAGCTTCGCCCTGGAGCCCGGCGAGGTGTTCGTCATCATGGGGCTCTCGGGCAGCGGCAAGTCGACCCTGATCCGCTGCGTCAACCGGCTGTTCGAGCCCACCGCCGGGCGCATCTTCTTCCAGCACCCCGACGAAGGGGAAGTGGACATCACCGCGCTGTCCCCGGAACGCCTGCGCCAGCTGCGCAAGTACCACATGAGCATGGTCTTCCAGCACTTCGCCCTCTTCCCCCACCGCACGGTGCTCGCCAATGTCGCCTATGGCCTGGAAGTCCAGGGCCGCCCGCCGGCCGAACGCCAGCGCCACGCCGGGGAGATGCTGGACATGGTGGGGCTCGGCGACTGGGGCCGCGCCTACCCGGCCGAGCTCTCGGGCGGCATGCAGCAGCGGGTCGGGCTGGCCCGGGCGCTGGCCACCGATGCCCGGGTCCTGCTGATGGACGAGCCCTTCTCGGCCCTGGACCCGCTGATCAAGGTCAACATGCAGCAGGAGCTGAAGAAGATCCAGGCGCAGTTGGGCCGCACCATCCTGTTCATCACCCACGACCTGGACGAGGCCATGCATATCGGCGACCACATCGCCATCATGGAGGAGGGCGAAGTGGTCCAGCTCGGCACGCCCGAGGAGATCCTGGTCAACCCGCGCACCGAGTACGTCGCCCGTTTCGTGGAGCATGCCGACCCCACCGGGGTGATCACTGCCGGCACCATCGCCCTGCCCTTCGATCCCCAGGCCTTCCCCCGGCAGGCAGACGCCGAGGGGGTGCACTTCGTCGCCAACCGCGACCTGCCTGAACTGCAGTACGGCCTGGATGATCACGGCCGCCTGCGCCGGGCCCGGCGGGGCGATCGTGAGCTGGAGATTCAGCCGCTGGAGACCGTGCTGGCCTCCGAGGCCCCGCAGACCCGCCGCGAGGACCTGCTGATGCAGTGCCCGCGGGAAACGGTGTTGCGCCGGGTGCTGCGGGGACGCACCCGCTCCGCCCTACCGATGCTGGTGACCGAGGAGGACGGCCGGGTCGTGGGCCTGATCGACGAACCGCAGCTGATCAGGGGTATCCTGGAGAAGCGCGGGCCGGCAGCCGGCAGCGAACCGCACCCGGCCCGGGAGGAGGTGTCATCATGAGCGAGATCCTCGAACTCCTGCGCCAGCTGATCACCGACCCCTTCGGGCTGCTCGAGGCCCTGCCGGTGCGGCAGTGGATCACCGACGCGGTCAACTGGATCGTCGGCAACTTCCGCGACTTCTTCCGCACCTATGTGAGTCCGCCGGTGCGGGGCGTCATGGGCTTCACCCAGACGACCCTGGCGGGTATCCCCCCCGGGCTGTTCCTGATCGGCATCTTCCTGATCGGCTGGCGGGCCGCCTCCTGGCGGGTGGGGCTGTTCAGCCTGATCGCCTTCGCCCTGGTGGGCTTCATAGGTGTCTGGGATGCCCTGGTGGTCACCCTGTCGCTGGTCGCCACCGCGGTGCTGTTCTGCATCATCATCGGCCTGCCGCTGGGCATCCTCTGTTCGCGCAGCGACCGCTTCGCCAACGCCATGCGCCCGATTCTCGACATCATGCAGACCACCCCGCCCTTCGTCTATCTGGTGCCGGCGGTGATGCTGTTCAGCATCGGCAACGTGCCGGGGCTGATCGCCACCATCATCTTCGCCATGCCGCCGATGATCCGCCTCACCAACCTGGGCATCCGCCAGGTGCGCCAGGAGTACATCGAAGCGGCGGTGGCCTTCGGCTCCACGCCACGCCAGATCCTGTGGAAGGTGCAGTTTCCCCTGGCCATGCCGACCATCATGGCCGGGCTCAACCAGACCATCATGCTCGCCCTGTCCATGGTGGTGATCGCCGCCATCATCGGGGCCGGCGGCCTCGGCCTCGAGGTCTACGCCGGGCTCGAGCGGCTCAATATCGGCCAGGCCTTCGTCGGCGGCATCGGTATCGTACTGCTGGCCATGGTCCTCGACCGCATCACCCAGGGGCTGGGTGAAAAGGGCCCCGGCAGGAACAGGAACAACGCCCCCTGAGCGGGAAGGAGGTGACACGATATTTCCAGACGTTCGATGGCACCGGGACAGGGCAGCGATTTCCCTGTCGTTCTCAACATGCTAGCAGCCTGTCGGATTTGACCGATCGTCGCGAGAGACACGGATTTCGCGGTAGCGGCGTCAAGTCCGACAGGCTGCCAGGGAGGCTGAAGCGATGAAATACCATGCCCGCACTGCGCGTCCGCTGAAGTGGGCCGTACTGGCCGCCGCCGCGGCCTGGGCCCTCACCGCCACCGAGAACACGGCAGCCGACCAGCCCGGCGAGGGCGTGTCGGTGCAGCCGGCCATGGCGACCTGGACCTCGGCGGTGCCCGTGAGCTGGGTATTCGTCGAGCTGCTCACCGAACTCGGCTACGACGTCCAGGCCCCCATTTCGCTCTCGAACCCGGTCGCCTACCTGGCGATCACCGAAGGCGACGCCGACTACTGGCCCAACGGCTGGTTTCCGCTGCACGACCCGCAGCTGCCGGATGGCTTCCACGACGTCGCCACCCTCTTCGATCCCCACTGCCCGGCCTGCGGCATCCAGGGCTACCTGGTGGATACCCCCTCGATCGAGGAGTACGACATCACCGGGATCGATGACTTCACCCGCGACGAGGTGAAGGCCGCCTTCGACGCCACCGGTGACGGCAAGGCCGACCTGTTCGGCTGCCCCCCCGGCTGGGGCTGCCACGAGGGCATCAACGCCATGCTCGACCAGTTCGAGCTGCGCGACCATATCAACCACGTGGATGCCGGCTACGCCGCCAACTTCGCCGAGGCCCTGTCGCGCATCCGGAACGGCGAACCGGCGCTCTACTACACCTGGGGCCCCAGCGCCTGGCTGCTGTCGCTGGTGCCCGGTGAAGACGTGATGTGGATCAACGCCCCGGGCATCGTCGAGGACGAGGCCGAGCGGACCGAGGGTGTCGAGGGCGCGGTCAGCGATCCCGTCAACATGGGCTTCGTGGCCGCCGATATCCAGGTCGCCGCCAACAACGACTTCCTCGAGGCCAACCCGGCCGCCGCCGAGCTGTTCCGTCAGGTGCGGTTGCCGCTGGAGTGGATCAGCGAGGTGGACGGCGCCATGGACGAACAGGATCTCACCGACGACCAGATCCGTCCGCTGGTGGCCGAGTGGATCGACGCCAACCGCGAGATGGTCGACGAGTGGCTCGCCGCGGCCCGTGCCGCCGCCGAGTAAGACCGACCCGCCACGGCCACGCCCCGGGGCGACCGCCTCGGGGCGTGGCCGTGTCGAACCGGGCAAGGCATCACAATTCTACTGACAGGAGCACTACCGACGATTGACAATCTGTTACTCTCGGAGCAGCCTGCCTCAACCCCCGGACCGGAGCCACCATGGACTGGAACCTCGCCTATCTCTGGCTGGCCATCGCCCTGCTGCTGGGACTGGCGGAACTGATGTCCGGCGGCCTGGTGCTGCTGGCGCTGGGCGTGGCCGCCGCCCTGACCGCCGGCCTGGCCGCCCTGGGGCTGTCGCTGCCCTGGCAGCTGCTGGGCATGGGCGTGTTCTCGGGGCTGCTGGTGCCGCTAGCGGTGATGGTGATCCGGCCCCGCTTCTCGCCCCGTGGCGTGGCCTACGGCACCACCGGTACCGGGGTGGAGAAGCATCGCACCTACACCACCCTCAAGCGCGACTTCGACGGGGCCACCGGCATCAAGATCAATGGCGACTTCTACCGCCTGCGGGTGGTGGAAACCGGCGCTACCGAGCTGCCGGCGGGTACCTTGGTGACCTTCGAGAGGTTCGACGGCACCACCGCCCTCGTCTCGTCCGCCCCCCACGCGTCATCCACAACGAGCAACGCCTCCACACCACACAGGGAGCAGTGAACATGGACCTACCACTCAGCCCGGGCCTGATCCTCAGCCTGATCGTCGTCGTCATCGGCATCCTGATCATCGTCAAGGGGCTGGTGATCGTACGCCAGTCCGAGGTCATGGTCATCGAGCGCCTGGGGTCGTTCCACCGGCTGCTCGAGAGCGGGATCAACATCATCATCCCCTTCATCGAGCAGCCCCGCGCCATCACCATGATCCGCTACAAGAGGCTCGGCGAGGAATATCACCCGATCACCAGCAGCGAGATGCGCATCGATCGCCGCGAAACGGTGATGGACTTCCCCGGCCAACCGGTGGTCACCACCGACAACGTGACCGTCACGATCAACGGCGCGTTGTATTTCCAGGTAATCGATCCCAAGCGCGCCGTCTACGAGGTGGAGAACATGAGCCAGGCCGTCGAGATCCTGGCCAAGACCACCCTGCGTTCGGTGGTCGGCAAGATGGAGCTCGACAAGCTGTTCGAGTCCCGTGCCGAGGTCAACAACGAGATCCAGGCCGCCATGGAGGAACCCGCCTCCAAGTGGGGGGTGAAGATCTCGCGGGTCGAGGTGCAGGACATCGCCATGCCCGAGGAGGTGGAGACCGCCATGCGCCTGCAGATGGCCGCCGAGCGCAAGCGTCGCGCCACGGTGACCGAGGCCGAGGGCGAGAAGGCCGCGGCCATCGCCAAAGCCCAGGGGCAGCGCGAATCGGCGATCCTCAATGCCGAGGGTGACAAGCAGTCCGCCATCCTGCGCGCCCAGGGCGAGCAGGAGTCGATCAAGCTGGTCCTCAATGCCATCGGCGACAGCGAGGAGAACAAGCGCACCGTGGTCGGCTACCTGCTGGGCCAGAGTTACATCAAGGTCCTGCCCAACATGGCCGGGGAAGGGGAGCGCGTGTTCGTGCCCTACGAGTCCAGTGCCCTGCTCGGCTCGATGGGCATGTTCCGCGAGATGGCCGGCTCCCCGGAAGACGCCGTGGCCAGCCACCTGAGGACCAGCGACAACCAGAGCGGCCTGCGCGGCGGCGTGGTCGGGGGTGCCGCCACGGGCGGCTGAGCGAATGCCGCACGCCGCGCTCGCCCAGGCATGCCCTGGCCGAGCGCGGCGTGCCGGCGGAGGGCATCGCGGCATCATCGATACCCGTCATGACCCTAGTCATAATCGATATTTCAATAATTCATGAATTCATGCAACGATGAAAAAATGAACGATGAGCTGATGGTCAAGCGACTCGGCGCCCTGGCGCATCCCGTGCGCCTGGCGATCGTGCGGGCACTGGTACGGGCCGGTCCCGCCGGCCTGCCGGCCGGAAAACTGGGGGAATCCCTGGGCATCGCGCCCAGCGCCCTGACGTTCCACCTGCAGAAGCTGGCCCATGTCGGCCTGGTCAGCTCACGCCGGGAAGGGCAGTTCATGATCTATACCGCGGCTTTCAGCGACCTGCTCGACCTGGCGGATGGCCTGGTGGGCGCCTGTTGTGCCGACACGCCCGAGGCGTGTGGCCCGCGCTGCCCCTCCGCAAGACGGTGACGTCGGCTCGCTCACGCCCATTCGGATCAAGGAGTTCAGCATGAGTGATGTCCAACCATCCGGCCGTTCCTGGCCACGCGCCATTGGAATCGGGCTGATCGTTTCCCTGCTGACGGCGCTGGTGATGGGTGCCCTGATGGGGCTGGGGGTCTCCCCCTTCCCCCAACCGCCCTCGCTGGCCTTCGCCGAAACGATCCTGGCACGCAGCCTGCCGCTACCCGTCGGCTTGCTGTTCCACACCGTCTACGTGACCTTCTGGTGCGTGGTGTTCGTGCGATTTTTCCCGCAACGCAACATCAAGACGGCCCTGGGGCTTGCCGCGGCGCTGTGGCTGGTGATCCTGGTGATCTTCTTTCCGGTGGTGGGCTGGGGGATCGCCGGGCTGGGTATCGGTCCCCGGCTGATTCCGGCCTCCCTGCTGCCGCACCTGCTGTTCGGGATCCTGCTGTGGGGCCTGGACGCCTACCTGCCGCGCAAGCCCACCGACACGACATAGGCCATGGCACCGATGACTCCGATAGCGACAGAGACGCTGCGCGCCTGGCAAGTACAGGGCCATGAGTTCGTGCTGATCGATACCCTGCCGGCGAAGAGTTTCGCCAAGGGCCACCTCCCGGGGGCCATCAATATCGTCTCCGATGACATCCTGGCGCGGGCCCCGGCGCTACTGCCCGACAAGCACATCCCGATCGTAGTCTACTGTGCCAGCACGACCTGCAAGCGCGCCGGCCGATCGGCCGAGCGCCTCGAACGCCTGGGTTACACGCGGGTATACCACTATGCCGGCGGCAAGCGAGACTGGGAAGCCGCGGGCTACCCCTTGACGCCGATATCCGACGAGACCGCCTGACGGCAGGCCGGGCTCGTGGAACGGCCGTCAGACCGGCGCATCGACCAGACGAGTCATGATGGTCACGGCCTCGCCACGATAGTCGAGCACTTCATGGTCCTCCCAGCCCAGCCGGCGATACAGCGCCTGCTGGTCAGGAGTGAACAGATAGAAGCGGGTGATGCCACTCGCTGCCACCTCGGCCTCGACCCGCCGGACGAGACGCGAGGCGATGCCCCGGCCACGCCACTCGGGCAGCACGAACACCGACGCCAGCCAGGGCGAGAGTGCGGGTCGTGCGTCCATGTCCTGCGCCACCAGGCTCGCCGTGCCCACGGGCTGCCCCCCGCTCATGGCCACGAAGGCCGAGGGCACGCCGGCGGCCTCCCCGCACTCCTCGCGAAGGGCCGACAGCCGCGACGCCGACGTCTCACCAAAGGTCAGGTGCCCCCACTCGGCATGCTGCCAGGCCGCAATCCAGGCGAGATGGGGGGACTCGGCGGTCAATCGAACGATCTCCAGGCGATCGATCATTCGGGATCTCCTTGCGCAGTGGTCCATTGATCAGCCGACGGGCCGATACCGAAGCGTTCCAGCTGCATCTCCTGCAGACGGCTCAGGGCACGCCGGAACGGGAAGGCGAGGTAGCCGTGGGGATAGAGTTCGCTCAGCCCCACCTCGGCCTCGAGGTAGAGCGGGATGCACCGGTCGTAGCACTCATCGACCAGGGCAATGAAGCGACGCACGCCGTCGTCCTGCCGCGACAGCTTGGGGAGCGACCGCTCGCCGGCCTCGATACGCGCTACCCCGTCCTCGGTGCCCCGAGCGATCTCGGTGCCCCGTCCCCGTTGGCTCAAGCAGGGGACCTCACCGAGCAGGATATGGGTGAAGCGATCGGCGAGGACGATGAAATCCAGCGCCGATAGCGGCTGCTCGCACAGGTCGTCGTAGCGAGACCAGAGGACCCGTTCGCTGCGTCGCACCACCGGGATCGACCGATGGCCGAGCTCGATGGGCGCGTGACTCTCCCGCTGGTCTCCGCGCAAGCTTTCGAACACTGCCGCGAGGGCACTGGGCCGATCGGGCTGCTTCACCCAGTAGCGCGGGTGCGCCTTGCCGGGGTGTAGCCGGTGATCCTGGCCGCCGTCCAGCTCGATCACCTGCGTATGCCGCTCGATGGCGGCAATGGCCGGGATGAAGCGGTCCCGGTTGAAGCCATCGGCATAGAGCTGGTCGGGTGCCTGATTGGACGTGCAGACCATTGTCACCCCGTGGTCGAACATCGCGCTCAGCAGCCGGCCGAGCAGCATCGCATCGGCGATATCGCTGACGAACAGCTCGTCGAGGCACAGCACCCGAATCTCATCGCCCAGCTCCCGGGCCAGCGCCATCAAGGGGTCGGCGGTGCCGCGCAACTGGAACTGGCGCCGGTGAACCCAGCGCATGAAATGGTGGAAGTGCAGGCGACGAGCAGGAACGTCGAGGCGCCGATGGAAGGCATCCATCAGCCAGGTCTTGCCGCGTCCCACCGGCCCCCACAGGTAGACGCCGGGCACCTGGCCCGTCACGCCGTCCTGTTGCCGGTGAAGGGCATGAAAGCAGTGGTCGAGATGATCGGCCGCCCGCCACTGCGCCGCATCGGACGCGAAGCCGCCCTGCTCGACCGCCTGCCGGTAGGCGGCCAGGGGGGAAGACGCCGACATCATCCTCCCCGGCCCCCCGTTGCGAGTGTCGCCATCATGGCCTCCCGAATCGATCACGACACCCATCGTAGCGGAGGCGTCGAGGTGACGCCTCACCCCTGTTGGAAGGGATATACCGAACCGATCGCGAGGATCCGCGTCAGCTCATCCAGGGCGGTGAGGGTCTCGACGGCCAGGTGTGGGTCGGCCAGGTCCTCCGGTGCCAGGCGGTCGCGGTAGTGGCGCTCGACCCAGGCGGTGAGTTCGCCGAAGAGGGCCTCGTCGAGCAGCACCCGCCCGGAGAGCGCGGCGCGCTCGGCCTCGCTGAGCACCACCCGCAGCCGCAGGCAGGCGGGGCCGCCGCCGTTGCGCATGCTCTGCTTGACGTCCTTGACCACCACCTCGGCGATCGGGTTGTGGCCCGCCAGCAGGTGATCCTGGAGGGTGCGCCAGACGCTCTCGCGCTCCTGGCACTCGCCGGGTACCACCAGGGTCATGGAGCCGTCCGGGTTGGAGAGCAGTTGCGAATTGAACAGGTAGGAGGCCACGGCGTCCTCGAGGCTGACCGCCTCGGCCGGCACCCGCACCGGAATCAGCGGCGTGGCGAGCTTGGCGCGCAGCTCGTCCAGGGTGGCCCGCTCGTCGAGGAAGGCCATCTCGTGGTAGAGCAGCACCGGGCCGTTGCCCACGGCGATGACGTCGTTGTGGAAGACCCCGGCGTCGATGGCGTCGGGATGCTGCTGGGCGAACACCGTCTGCGACTCGCCGAGGCCGTGCTGGCGCGCCACCGCCTGGCTCGCCTCCAGGGTCTGGCGGGCCGGGAAGCGCCTGGGGGCCACGCCCTTGTCGAGCCCCCAGCCGAAGGCCTCGCGGCCATAGACATACAGGTGCACGCCGGGCTCGCCGTGACCGCCGCAGAGCCGGGTGTGGTTGGCCGCCCCCTCGTCGGAAAAGGCCGGGCTCGCCGGCAACACCGGATGATGGGCGAAACGCGCCTCGTCGCGGAAGATCGCCGCCAGTACCCGCGCCGTGGTCGCCGGCTCCAGGAAGCGATGGAAGCTCGACTGCAGGTTGGCCGGGGTGAAGTGCACCCGGCCATCCGGGGCGTCGACGCTCGGCGTCACGGTGGCGGCATTGGCCGTCCACATGCTCGAGGCCGAACAGACCGCGCGCAGGATCTGCGGCGCCTCGCCCGCCGCCCGGGCCAGCACCTCGGCATCGCTGCCGGTGAAGCCGAGCGAGCGCAGCGCCCCCAGGTCCGGGCGCTGCTGGGGCGGCAGCACCCCCTGGGCGTAGCCGGCCTCCATCAGCGCCTTCATCTTGGCCAGGCCCTGCAGGGCGGCCTCCCTGGGGTTGGCCACCAGCCCCTCGTGGGTCATGGAGGCCACGTTGCCCAGCGCCAGGCCCGAGTAGTTGTGGGTCGGCCCCACCAGGCCATCGAAGTTGACCTCGCGGACGCTCATAACACCACCCCCGGCGGCAGTTGGTCCGGCAGGTGCAGGCCCTCGCTCTCCATGGAGGCAACCGGATAGGCGCAGTAGTCGGCGGCATAGAAGGCACTGGGACGGTGGTTGCCGCTCTCGCCGACGCCACCGAAGGGAGCGTCGCCGGAGGCGCCGGTGGTCTGGCGGTTCCAGTTATTGATCCCGGCGCGGATGCGCAGCAGGAAGTCGTCCCAGTCGGCGCGCTCTCCGCCGATCAGGCCGGCGGAGAGGCCGTAGCGGGTGTCGTTGGCCAGGGCGATGGCCTCATCCCAGCTCTGGTAACGGCTTACCTTGAGCAGCGGGCCGAAGTGCTCCTCGTCCGGCACCGGCAGGCCGGTGACGTCGATCAGCGCCGGCCTGAGCAGGCTGGTGCCCGCCTCCAGGCGCTCCATGCGCGACAGCACCACGCCACCCAACGCCTCCAGGTCGTCCTGGGCCTTGAGCAGGCCGTCCGCCGCCCGGGCACTCACCAGGCCGCCATAGAAGGGGGCCGGCTCCGCGAACTGGCCGGCGACCCGCAGCCGCAAGATGGCGTCACTGAGCGCGTCGAGCAGATGGTCACCGACCTGCCCCTCGGGCACGATCAGCCGCCGCGCACAGGTGCAGCGCTGGCCACCGGAGAGGAAGGCCGACTGCAGGATGGTCAGCACCGCGGCGTCCTGGTCGGGCACGTCCTTCACCACCAGCGGATTGTTGCCACCCATCTCCAGCGCCAGGATCTTGTCGAACTGGCCGGCCAGCTGGCGATGCAGGATCCCGCCGACCCGGGCGCTGCCGGTGAACAGCAGGCCATCGATGCCGGGGTGGGCGGAGAGCGCCTGGCCCGTCGTGGCCGCCCCCTGCACCAGGTTGATCACGCCGTCGGGGAGCCCGGCCTCCTGCCAGCACTGCAGGGTGAGGTCGGCGGTCAGCGGGGTCTGCTCGCTGGGCTTGAACACCACGCTGTTGCCGGCCAGCAGCGCCGGCACGATATGGCCGTTGGGCAGGTGGCCGGGGAAGTTGTAGGGGCCGAACACCGCCATCACGCCGTGGGGGCGATGGCGCAGTACCGCCGTCGCGTCGCCCAGGTCGCGGCGGCGCTCGCCGGTACGCTTCTGGTAGGCGCGGATCGAGATCGCCACCTTGCCGATCATCGCCCCCACCTCGGTGCGCGCCTCCCACAGCGGCTTGCCGGTCTCGTGGGCGATGGCCGTGGCCAGGTCCTCGCGATGGGACTCCAGCACCTCGCGAAAGCGCTCCACCAGCGCCTGGCGCTCGGCGAACGGCGTCCGGGCCCAGGCCGGGAAGGCGCGGCGCGCCGCGGCCACCGCCGCCTCGACCTGCCCCTCGCTGGCGGCCCCTCCCTGCCAGAGGCGTTCGTCGGACACCGGGTCGTGCTTGGCGAAGTGCTCGCCGCTTCCCTCCTGCCAGTGGCCGTCGATCAGCAGTTGCCGTCTCGCCTTCATCACGCCTCCTCCTCGGTATCCAGTATGCGCAGGGTATCGCCCGCGGCGACCTCGAGCCGCCGCGCTTCCTCCTCGCTCAGTGTCAATACGTCATGTGCGTCGGGCCCGCGCCCCACCCAGGCGGCCCGGAAACCGGCCATGCCGGTGGTGGCCGCCAGCCAGCGGGGACGCGCCTCGGTAGGCGTGGCGCCGGCCTTGACCTCCACCCGGCAGTGGCGCGACAGGCGCACGCCGCGCACGTCGTCGATGTAGGCTTCCACCGTGGGGCCACCGTCGAAGATGTCGATGTAGCCCTCCCAGCGCAGGCCCTCCTTCTTCAGCATCGCCAGCGCCGGCCGGGTCTGGGCGTGGACCTGGCCGATGCAGGCCCGCGCCTCTTCCGAGAGGAAGGGCGTGTAGATCGGGAACTTGGGCATCAGCTCGCCGATGAAGCTCTTCTGTCCCAGCCCCGTGAGCTTGTCCGCCTCATCGAAGTCCAGCGGGAAGAAGTGGCTGCCCAGGCAGTGCCAGAAGGGGCTCCTGCCGTGCTCGTCGAAGACGCCGCGCATCTCCGCCAGCACCTTGTCCGGGAAGCGGTCGCGGAACTCGGCCATGAACAGCCAGCGCATCATCGACAGCAGGGCGCCGTTGCGCTGGTGACGGTGGTCGGTGCCGCGGTACTCCGGGCGCAGGAACAGCGAGGCCACCTCGGCATCGCCGGTATGGTCGGAACTCAGGAACAGCGTATCGATGGTGCGATGCATGTCGAGCTGCACCGAGGAGTGGGCCAGGGTGCCCAGCCGGTAGTGATAGAAGGGCACCTCGCGCCCCACCTGTCCCTCGATGGCGCAGCAGCCGGCCAGCTTGCCCTGGACCTCGTCCTCGAGCACGAAGAAGTAGAGCCGCCGGTCCACCGGGATGCGTTCCTCGAAGGCGCTCACCGCGGAGGCGATCTTGGCGGCCAGGAAGTCGCGGTTGTCGGGCAGCGAGGTGAAGCCCACGCCGGTTTCCCGGGCCAGGGCCTGCAGGTCGTCCAGGTCGCCTTCGGCAATGGGTCGAATGCGCATCACAGCTCCCCCTCGTCATAGCCCGGGTCGTGCTCGCCCGCCCCCGGCAGCGCCAACGGCGCCGCGAGCACCGCGCGGCCCTCCTCCACCCCCAGCAGGTCGGCGTGCTCGGGCGAGAGCATCAGCTGGCCGGTGGGCGACAGCGCATAGCGCGCCACCATGCAGCGGAAGTCCGCCAGCTGCTGGTTGGCGATCATGGCCGGCTCGGCATCGGGCAGGGCGTGGTCCGGGCGGATGCGTACCGGATGCCAGGCGGCCCGCCGGAAGCTGGCGAACCGCTCGCGCTCGCCCTTGATCACCGGGCCGGCATCGAAGATGTCCACGTGGCGCGAGCGCAGGAAACCCTCGGCCAGCATCTCGGCCAAGGCCTCCTCGTGGTCGGGGTGCTCGCGACCGATGGCGGCCCGGGCCTGGGGGGTGAGCAGCGCCAGGTAGAGCGGGAACTGCGGCATCACCTCGGCGATGAAGCTCTTCGAGCGCACCCCGGCCAGGTAGTTGATCTCCTGGTAGTCGCGGACGAAGAAGTGGCGACCCACGCTGTTCCAGAACGGCGACTCGCCGCTGTCGTCCAGGTAGCCGGGGAAGGCCATCGCCAGGATGTCGGCGAAGCGCTCCGGGTACTGGGCGATGAACATCAGCCGCGCCCGGCGCAGCAGGCTCTCGGCGCTGGTCCCCTTGTAGCGCGGGTCCAGCGACAGGGCGCACAGCAGGCTCGCCTCGGAGACCTCGTGGGAGAGCGCCAGGGTCTGCACCTCGCGACGCACGTCGAGCTGCTGCGAGGCGTGGATCAGCGTCTCCTGGCGATAGGTGTAGTAGGCCTCGCGGGCGCCGGCCTGGGCGCGCACGGTGGCGGTCCCCACCACCTCGCCGCGCTCCAGGTCCTCGAGCACGAAGGTGTAGTGCTCGTCGCCGGGAAACTCCACCTCGTGGCCGAAGGCCTGGCGGGAGCGGGTGATCCGCTCCTCGAGGCGGTCGCGATGGGCCGGCAGGTTGGTCAACCGCGGGGTGGCGGTCCCGGCCAGCCGTTCCAGGGCCGGCAGGTCCGCCGGGCGGACGGGGCGTACGACCAGCATGGCGGTACCTCCGGATCGGGATACGTCGTCATCCATGGCGGGGCCGCGACTCACTGCGCCGCCACCAGCCGCGCCACGGCCCGCTCGAGGCGTGCCATGCCTTCGGCGATGTCGGCCTCGGGAATCACCAGCGACGGCGCCAGGCGCAGCACGTTGGGCCCGGCGATCAGCGCCATCAGCCCCTCCTCGAGGGCCAGCGGCAGGATGTCCTTGGCCCGGCCCGCGTAGTCGGGGGCCATCTCGGCGCCGATCAGCAGCCCCATGCCGCGGATCTCGCGGAACACGTCGTGCTTGCGGTTGATCGTCTCCAGGTGCTCGCGGATGAGGTCGTGACGCTGCTGCACGCCCGCGAGCACCTCGGGCGTGTCGATGAACTCGACGGCGGCGAGCGCCACCGCCGAGGCGAGCGGGTTGCCGCCGTAGGTGGAGCCGTGGGTCCCCGGGGTGAAGACCCCGGCGACGGCATCGGTGGTCAGCATGGCGCCCACCGGGAAGCCGCCCCCCAGCGACTTGGCGCTGGTCAGGATGTCCGGCGTCACGCCGTACTGCTGGTAGGCGTAGAGCGAGCCGGTACGGCCGGCACCGGTCTGCACCTCGTCGAAGATCAGCAGGGCGTCGTGGGCATCGCACAGGTCGCGCAGTCCCTGGAGGAACTCCGGCGTGGCGGGCACGATGCCGCCCTCGCCCTGCATCGGCTCGACCATCACCGCACAGGTGTCGTCGTCGATCAGGTCGCGCACGCTGTCGAGATCGTTGTACTCGCCGTGCACGATGCCACCGGGCACCGGGCCGAAGCCAGCGGAGTACTTGGGCTGGCCGCCGACGCTGACGGTGAAGAAGGTGCGGCCGTGGAAGGACTGTGCGAAGGAGACGATGCGGTGCTTGTGCTCGCCATGGTGGTCATGAGCCCAGCGCCGGGCCAGCTTGAGGGCCGCCTCGTTGGCCTCGCCGCCGGAGGAGCAGAGGTAGACCTTGTCGGCGAAGGTGCGCTCGACCAGGCTGCGGGCCAGGGCCAGCGCCGGCTCGTTGGTGTAGACGTTGGAGAGGTGCCAGAGCCGGTTCGCCTGCGCGGTGAGGGCCTCGACCAGCACCGGATGGCAATGGCCGAGCGAGTTGACGGCGATGCCGCCGGCGAAGTCGATGTATTCGCGCCCCTCCTGGTCCCACAGGCGGCTCCCCTCGCCGCGCACCGGTATCGCCTTCTGGGGGGCGTAGTTGGGCACCATGTAACGGTCGAAGTCGACGCGGGTCGGGGTCTGGCTCATGTCGGTCTCCACTCCATCGGTCAGGAATCACTGGATGAGACTCGAGTATAGGGAGCGGCGTCGAGGGAAGCTTTCAGCAATGGGACCCCAATTTGTGTAAACGCCGCGGCGAGGCAGGCGGTGGCCCTTCTCGCCGACGCCCGCTCAGCTCGCGCGACGCCTCTCGTTCAGGTCGCCCGATGCCGCACCTCCCATGGTGCACCAGACCCCGACGACGACCACCTGGCCGCCGACGACCTGGGCCGGCAGGAGGCAATCCCCCAGCAGGCGCCAGGCATGGTGAACGCCGGCAGCAGGAACAGATGGGGCCTCAGGGCGCTCAAGCGTGCCTCCCGCGTCGAATGGACGTTCAGGACAGACGCTCTTCCCGCGGCGTCATGCCGAAATGATTGCGGTAGGCGGTGGAGAAGTGCGCCGCCGAGGAGAAGCCGGTCTGCAGGGCGATCTCGCCGGCGGGGCGGTCGCTCTCGCGCAGCAGCTTGCGCGCCTGCTGCAGCCGCAGGCCCAGGTAGTAACGGCTGGGGACCGCCTGCAGGTACTTCTTGAACAGCCGCTCGAGCTGGCGCCGCGAGATGCCCAGGTGCTCGGCGAGCTCATGGGTGCTGAGCGGCTCCTCGATGTTGGCCTCCATCAGGGACACCGCCTCGATCAGGCTCTGGGGGGCATGCCCCAGCCGCGAGCGCAGCGAGACCTGCTGGGGTTCGTCGCCCATGCGCACCCGCTCGAGCACGAAGTGCTCCGAGACCCGTTCGGCCAGTTGGCTGCCCTGCTGGCTGCCGATCAGGGTCATCATCATGTCCATGGCCGCGGTGCCGCCACCGCAGGTCAGGCGGTCGCGGTCGATCTCGAACAGCTGCTGGGAGAGCCGCACCCGGGGGTAGGCGCGGGCGAAGGCGTCGAAGCGCTGCCAGGGCAGCGTGGCCCGGTAACCGTCCAGCACCCCGGCCCGGGCCAGCACCTCGGTCCCGCCGCCGATGCCCCCCAGTACCACCCCCCTGGCCGCCAGCCGCTTCAGCCACGCGAAGAGGGACTCGGGCACCCCCGACGCCAGCGGCCCGGAAGCGCAGACCAGCAGCAGGTCGAGCCCGGCGAAGGCCTCGCCGGCCCGCTCGTGGGGCAGCAGTACCTGCTGGGAGCCGCTGGTCACCGGGCGGGCATCGAGGCTAAAGGTGGTGAGCCGATAGAGGGTCCGGCCGGCGAGCTGGTTGGCCACCGCGAGCGGCTCGGTGGCGCAGGCCTGGGCCAGCAGCGAGAAGCCGGGCAGCACCACGACACCGACATGCCGCGTCAGGGTCGACGTGCGGGAAGGAGATACGGAGTCGGACATGCGAAGCGGAGCCTTGGCCGGGCAAAGGCTTATCTTACCCAAGGCCGGGGCGAACCACAGCCCCGCCTCACAACGGGTCAGGGATCAGGCGCCACCGGACCGCTCGGCCCGGTGGCGGGAGGTCAGTCGATGACACCACCGCTGAAGATCAGCATCGCCGCCACCACCAGGCCGAGGACGACGATGACGATGGGCAACACGCGATGGAGCCCGTGCGAGGGGGCCTTCGCCTCGGGTTGCTCTTCGTCCGGCTCGGGGTTGTCGTAGTCCTCCGGAGTACGCTGTCCCATCACGTGGTTCCTTTCTTCCTCCGGGGTCTTGCTTTCCCTGGTATCCATACGGACCTCCTGCTCATCCCGTCGTCGATGAGTGGCAGGCGCGTGGCCCGGGAAGACGCCGGGTCGGGAATGCCCGCCTACAGGTTTACGACATCGAATTCCGCCACGGGATCCACGTCGGCGTCATAGTCCACGTCGTCGCGCTCGAACCCGAACAGCTTGAGGAACTCGTGCTTGTAACCAGCATAGTCGGTTATCTCGAACAGATTCTCGGTGGTCACCTTCGGCCACAGCGCCTTGCACGCCTGCTGGACATCGTCGCGCAGCTCCCAGTCGTCGAGGCGCAGGCGGCCGGCCTCGTCGGTATCCAAGCTGCCACCCCGTCCTTGAGATGAATAGAGGTGCTCGCCGAACAGGCGGTTGAGCTGGTCGATGGTGCCCTCGTGCAGGCCCTGCTCCTTCATCACCTTGTAGACCATGGCGATGTAGAGCGGCATGACCGGGATGGCGGCGCTGGCCTGGGTCACCACCGACTTGAGCACCGCCACGTTGGCGCCACCGCCGCTGGCCTTGAGCCTGGCGTCGATCTCACCGGCGGCCCGGTCCAGGTCCTCCTTGGCCTTGCCCAGGGCCCCGTGCCAGTAGATCGGCCAGGTGATCTCGGTGCCGATGTAGCTGAAGGCCACGCTGCGGGCCCCGGGCGCGAGCACGCCGGCCCTGTCCAGGGCATCGATCCACAGCTCCCAGTCCTCGCCGCCCATCACCGCCTTGGTGTCCTCGATCTCCTGCTCGGTGGCGGGTTCGACCTCGGCCTCGATGATGGTGTCCTTGTTGGTGTCGATGGCGGTGGCGCGGTAGGGCTCGCCGATCGGCTTGAGGCTCGAGCGCTTGAGCTCGCCGCTGTCGGGCAGCTTGCGTACCGGCGAGGCCAGCGAGTAGACCACCAGGTCGACCTGGCCCAGGTCCTGCTGGATCAGCTCGATGGCCTTCTCGCGGGCCTCGTGGGAGAAGGCGTCGCCGTTGATCGACTTGCTGTAGAGGCCCTCGGCCTTGGCGAAGCGGTCGAAGGCGGCGCTGTTGTACCAGCCGGCGGTGCCCGGTTTCTTCTCGCTGCCCGGCTTCTCGAAGAACACCCCCAGGGTGTCGGCGCCGTAGCCGAAGGCCGCGGTGATGCGGGCCGCCAGGCCGTAGCCGCTGGAGGCGCCGATCACCAGCACCTTCTTCGGCCCGGCACTCTTGTTCAGGCCGCGGGCCCGGGTGGCCTCGATCTGCTCGAGCACGTTCTTCTCGCAGCCGACGGGGTGGGTGGTGGTGCAGATGAAACCGCGAACCTTGGGTTTGATGATCACGACAGACCTCGCTGATGGGTGTCGGGCGGGGAACCTGGCCTCGCCCGTTGATTCGGAGTAACAGTGGCCACATTCTAGCGACCACGTCGCATCCTGTCCGCCCTTGAGCCGCGTCGGCGGCTGGGGCAGGATGCTCTTCCCGGGCAAGCCCTCATGCTGGAGGCACGATATGGATGCACAGACCCTGGTCGACGAGCGCGGCGAGCTGTGGCTGACGCTGGCGCCGCTGTGGCTCGAACGCGAACCCGGCGAACGCGACTATGCCCGCATGATAGAGGAGATCGAACGTCACGGGCTGACGCTGCGCGAACTGGAGTGGATCTTCCGCCTGGAGCTCGCGCCGGTGCTGGCACGCCACCAGATGTCGGTGGTCGGCGAATGGCGCGGCTTCGACGACCACAAGCTGATGAAACAGCTGGTGGCGCACAACCTGCGCCTCAAGGGGTGGCGCCGCAAGAGCTGGGCCCTGTTCTCCGGGCTCACTACCATGATGACCCGTCACCGCTGGAACGAGCTGATGGTG
>NZ_JAKVPY010000018.1:0-61195 GCF_022487945.1 Halomonas flagellata | reverse complement strand
TGGTGCGGCTGATGGTCGAGCGCGGCGAGATGCCCTGACCGAACCGGATGACCCGGCTCATGCCTCCGAGCTGGAACGAGTCGATGGTGCGGCTGATGGTCGAGCGCGGCGAGATGCCCTGACCGAACCGGATGACCCGGCTCATGCCTCCGAGCTGGAACGAGTCGATGGTGCGGCTGATGGTCGAGCGCGGCGAGATGCCCTGACCGAACGGCCGTCAGGGCTCATCGAGGGCCTTCTCCAGCGCCTCGCGAAGCTCCAACTCGCCGTCCCGGGGCGAGAAACGGTGGATCACCCGGCCATCGCGGCCCACCAGGAACTTGGTGAAGTTCCACTTGATCAGGGTGGTCCCCAGTACGCCAGGCGCCTGGCGCTTGAGCTCCACGAACAGCGGGTGGGCCTCCGGCCCGTTGACCTTGACCTTCTCCATCAGCGGAAAGCTGACCCGGTACTCCCGCTCGCTGAAGGCGCAGAAGTCCTGCGCCGACTCCGGTGTCTGGTGGCCGAACTGGTTGCAGGGAAAGCCCAGCACGGTGAACCCCCGGTCGCGATAGCGGCGGTAGAGCCGCTCGAGCTCCCGCAACTGAGGGGTGAAGCCGCAGCGACTGGCCACGTTGACGATCAGCAGCACCTGGCCGCGCAGGGCACCGAGGTTGAAGGGCTCGCCGCGATAGTTGCGGCATTGGTAATCGTGAATTGACATGGTCGAAGCTTCAGGGGTGATGGTGTCCACGATGCCACGCCCGCCGGCCGCATGCCAGCCTCGAAGGTCCCGGCTCATGGGGCAGAGGATTTCCGGCGCCCCAGTCGCCGGCGCGCTTCGACCACTCGCCGCGCCAGTCGACGCTGCCGCTCGCGACGCTCCGCGCTCCCCACTGGGGCATAGGCCAGCCGCTCGATGTGGCGGGCGCTCTCCTCCAGGGCCGGGCCGGCCGCGCCCGCCAGTGGCGCGATACGTCGCAGGTGCGCCGCCGGGGACTCCCCGGGCGCCGGCCCCAGGCCACGCCGCGCCAGCCAGGCCTGCAGGACCAGCAGCAGGGCCCGTTCGTCGCGACCGCGGCGGTGATGCCGCCACCCCAGCCACAGCAGCCACGCGCCCCCCGCCAGCCCACCCAGGGTGACCAGCAGGGTCGCCACGGCCGCCAGGGTCCCACGCCCCGGCGAGACCTCGATGAGCCAGGCCCAGAGGGCCCGCAGCCGCTCGCTGACGCGCTCCATCAGCGCGGCACGCGACGCACGCTGATACCCGATCACCCCGCGCTGCCAGCGATACTCCAGGCGCTCCCACTCCAGGCGCAGCTGGTTGGCCCAGCCCAGCTCGCGCAGACGCAGCGCCGAGAAGGGCGCATCGGCCAGGAAGGCCTCCCGGCCGTCGCGGATCGCCTGGGGGCCCTCCTCGATGCGTTCCGGGGCGATCACGCCGGTGGGATCCAGGCGCCGCCAGGCCCCGTCCAGCCACACCTCGACCCAGGCATGGGCGTCGTAGTCGCGCACCGTGACATGACCATCCGGGTGCCACTCGCCGCCGAGGAAGCCCACCACTATCCGGGCGGGAATCCCCACCGCCCGGGCCAGCACCGCCATCGCCGAGGCATAGTGGGTGCAGTAGCCGGCGCGGCTCCCGAACAGGAACTCATCGACCCTGTCGGCGGAGCTCAACCGCGGCGGCGAGAGCGTATAGCGGAAGGGCGCCTCGCCGAAGCGCGCCATCGCCGCGGCGAGGAAGGCGCGGGCGTCACCGCCGCTCTCGCGCCGCAGGCGCTCGGCCAGTTCCCGGGTACGCGGGTTGCCCTCTGCCGGCAGCATCGCCTGCCAGGCGGGCCCCGCCGGATCGGGATTGGACGGCGCCGCACCGCTGCTCGCAAGGCGCAGCAGGCTGCGGGAGCCCAGCGGCGACAGCCCCTCGAGGGTGCCGTCGGCGAGGAAGCGCTGGCGGCTGTCGCTGGCCAGTGGCGTCCCCAGCGAGGGTCGCCAGGGCCGGCTGTCGGGCTCGAGCAGCAGCTCGGTGGTGAACCGGGGAGCGTCGTCCGTCCAGGGCGTGTGCTGCCCCTCCCGCGCGAAGTGGTCGAGCGGGCGCCCCAGCACCGAGGAGAGCTCGCGCGGGGCGGTCCGGGACCAGCGCACGCCGTCGAAATGCGACAGGGTGTAGACCCGCCAGTAGCGCTCATGGGGAGACGGCTCGCGGCCCTCGAAACGCGCCCGGAAGGCCCGGGCATCGCTGCGCGACAGCTCGGCGATGTCGCCGGGGGCGATCTCGTCGGTGAGGCCGGTGGAGGCTCGGTTCACCTGGGGCAGGTTCCACAACGGCCCGACGCGCGGGAAGGTGACGAACAGCAGCGCCATCAGCGGCGCCGAGAGCCCCAGCAGCCAGGCCGTCTCCCGCCAGGCCTGGCGAGCCCCGGAGGCCCCACTCAGCCATACCAGCGACTGCACCAGCCAGCCCAGGGCCAGCAGCGCGGCGCCGGCCATGAGGAGGCCCTGGTCGTGCAGGAAGGCCCCGCTGGTGGCGACCACGCCGATCATCACCACCACCCGGGCATCGCGTCGGTCGTGGGTCTCGAGCAGCTTGAGCAGGTAGACCCCGAGCAGCAGGCCGATCAGGCCGTCCACGCCGTACAGGGTGCCGAACTCCAGCCATAGCGCCGCCAGCAGGCCGCCCACGGCCGTGAGCCGCAGCAGCAGGCTGGCCCGCGGCAGGCGTCGTCGCAGCTGCAGATGGCGGTAGCCCGCCACCGCCACGGCGAGCCCCGCCAGCCAGGCCGGCATCCAGGGCAGGTGCAGGGCGAGTACCAGGCACTGGCCGACGAACAGCTGGCGCAGCATGGCCGCACTCAGGGCGCGGCCGTCGGCCAGCACCGCCGGGGCCGGGCCGAGCCCCGCGGGCGGTCGCCGACGCATCACGCCCCCTCCTCCGGGCTCGCCGTCGCCGGGTCGAAGTGCGCCAGCGCCTCGAGGGCCAGCCGCCGCTGGCGGGCCCCCTCCCCCTGGGCCAGGGTCAGGCCCGGCAGGCGCAGCCCAAAGCGATCGCCGGCCTGGTGGTGGGCCAGCACCCGGGCACAGAGCACCGAGAGGCGCCGCTCGGCCTCGCCCTGGCAGGCATCGTAGTCGAGCCACAGCTGCTGGCGCGGTGGCACGCTGAAGACCTTGGCGGCGAGCACGCCGGTGCGACTCCACTGCTTCCAGGCCAGCCGGGCGGGGCTGTCGCCGGGCTCGGCGCGGCGCAACCCGGCGAAGTCGCTGGCGTCGAGGCCGGCGCCGGCGCGGCGATGCAGCGGTTCGTCCGCGTCGAGCGGCCGGGGATAGACCAGCAGCCGGTCTCGCGGTTCGAGCCAGGCCACCACCCGCACCAGTCCCAACGGCCAGCGGCTCTCGATGCGCAGCGGCGGAAGCGACTGCACCCCGCGGCGGGGCGCCGGCAGCGCCAGGGTCGTCTCGCCGCGACCCTCGGGCAGGTCCGCCTGCGCCGAGGCCCCGCCGGCATGCAGCACCAGGGCAGTGCGCGACCGCTTCCCCTCCAGGCTCACCCCGAGGCGCGCCTCGTTACCGGCGAAGACCTCCTGGGGCAGGCGCAGGGCGACCCTCACCCCGAGCAGGTTGCGCCAGGTGCGCAGCAGCACCACCACGCCGAGGGCGAACAGCCAGAACGCCAGCGCATGGGCCAGGTTGTTCTGGTAGTTGATGCCGAACAGCACCAGCAGCACCACCAGCCCCGCCCAGCCGAGGCCGAAGCGGGTCGGCAGCAGGAACAGGCGACTCTGCGGCAGGGGCGCCCCGAGTGACGCCGTCAAGCGCCCCAGCCAGCGGCGGCGCAGGCGCTCACGCCAGTCGGAGGCGACTCGATCGGGCATGGCCACGCTACCCCATCACCGGCACGCGAACGAGCAGGTGGCGCGCCAGGGCCTCGCCCTCCTCGCGCCGCCCGCTGCTGAGGCGATGCCCCGCCACCGCCACCCAGACCGCCTGGACGTCCTCGGGCAGCACATGGTCGCGTCCCTCGAGCAGCGCCCAGCCCCGCGCGGCCTGCAGCAGCGCCAGCACGCCGCGGGTGGAGAGCCCCCAGGCCAGCTCCGGATGCTCGCGGCTGGCAGCCGCCAGCGCCTGGACATAGTCGAACAGGGCCTCGGCCACATGGATATCGGCCAGGCGTGCCTGCCAGGCCTGCAGCCGCTCGGCATCGAGCAGCACCGGCAGCGAGGCCAGTTTCACCCGCCCGGCCTGGCCACGCAGGATCTCCCGCTCGGCCCGCGGGTCCGGGTAGCCCAGGGAGAGGCGCATCAGGAAGCGGTCGAGCTGGGATTCCGGCAGGGCGAAGGTGCCCGCCTGCTCCTGGGGGTTCTGGGTAGCGATGACGAAGAAGGGGTCCGGCAGCATGCGGGTCTCGCCCTCCACGGTCACCCGCCCCTCCTCCATCGCCTCGAGCAGGGCGCTCTGGGTCTTGGGGGTGGCCCGGTTGATCTCGTCGGCCAGCACCACCCCGTGGAACACCGGCCCCGGGTGGAAGGTGAAACGCGCCTCGCGGGGATCGAACACCGAGACCCCCAGCACGTCGGCAGGCAACAGGTCGCTGGTGAACTGCAGACGCTGCATGTCGAGCCCGGTGACCCGCGCCAGGGCCTGGGCCAGGGTCGTCTTGCCGAGCCCCGGCAGGTCCTCGATCAGCAGGTGGCCGCGGCACAGCAGGCAGCAGAGCGCCAGGCGCACCTCCCGGGACTTGCCCAGCACCACCCCCTCGAGGGCGGCGACCACCGCCTCGAGGCTGTCGATCCGCGCCTGGCGGTTCATGGCGCCGGCTCCAGGGCGCCGGCCTCGAGCAGCGCCTCCACCGCCTGGCGGGTATCCGGGGTGACCGCCTCCAGGGCCAGCGCCTCGGCGGGGGGCAGCCAGAAGGCGTCGGCGACCTCCTCGGCCTGCAGCGTCAGCGGCCCGTCATGGTCGACCAGGAAGAGGCTGCCGAAGATATGGTGGCCGCCCTCGGCGTGGACGAACTCCCGCACATGGCGCAGCGGCACGCCATGGATGCCCAGTTCCTCGGCCAGCTCGCGGCGGGCCGCCACATGGACCGCCTCGCCGGCCCCCACCACGCCACCGGCGGCCAGGTCGAGCCCGCCCGGGAAGACCTCCTTGGTCAGGGTGCGGCGCTGCACGCAGATCTCGCCGCGGGCATTGCGCACCACGATGTAGGTGGCGCGATGCCAGAAACGGAAGCGCCGCATCTGTACCCGGGAGGCACTGCCACAGGGACGGTTGCGGGCATCCACCAGTTGGATGCTCTCGTCGGCGATGCGTGGCGTCGGCAACGCCTCGGGCCGGAGGGCGTCGGTCATGGCATTCTCCCTGCGAAATGCCTTCAGCCTAACCAGTCCCGTCGACAGCGTCACGCGCAGGCAGCGCCGCGTTGACCCGGAGGCTCCCGGCCACCATGCTCGAAAGAGGCAGGTAACAGGGAGTCTTCGCCCATGTCCGACCATGCCCCCCGCACACGACTGGCCACCCACGAGGTGACCAACCAGCCCGCCCCGGGCGGAGACCGCGACCTGCTCGCCACCGACCTGCCCCTGCGCGAGGCCCTGGGCCGCGAGGCCCCCGACTGGGTGGCCCGGCGCCTCGCGGCCCTGGGCCGCGAGACCGGCAGCGCTCGCGTCCAGGCGCTGGGCGAGGCGGCCAACCGCCACCCGCCGGAGCTGCGACTCTTCGACCGCCATGGCCGGCGCCTCGACGAGGTGCTGTACCATCCCGCCTACCACGAGCTGATGCACCTGGCCATCGACCATGGCTGGCATGCCGTAGCCTGGCAGGAAGAGGGGCGCGGCGGCCACCAGGCCCATGTCGCCGCCCTCTACCTGCTGACCCAGGCCGAGCCCGGCTTCTGCTGCCCGATCACCATGACCCATGCCGCCATGCCGGTGCTGCGCCAGTCATCGCGCCTGGAGGCCCGCTGGGCCACCGGCTTGCTGGCCTGGGACTACGATCCCCGCCCCCTGCCCGCCGCCGACAAGAGCGGGCTGACCTTCGGCATGGCGATGACCGAGAAGCAGGGCGGCAGCGATGTTCGCAGCAATGCCACGCGCGCCGAGCCCGGGGAGGATGGCTGGTGGCTGACCGGCCACAAGTGGTTCTGCAGCGCGCCCATGTCCGATGCCTTCCTGACCCTGGCTCGCAGCGACGAGGGGCTCTCCTGCTTCCTGGTGCCGCGTTTCACCCCCGACGGCGAGCGCAACGCCATCGAGCTGCAGCGGCTCAAGGAGAAGTGCGGCAACCGCGCCAACGCCTCGGCGGAGATCGAGTACCGCGGCGCCTGGGCCGAGGCGGTGGGCGAACCGGGCCGCGGCGTCGCCACCATCCTGGCCATGGTGCAGCAGACCCGCCTGGATGCCGCCACCGCCCCGGTGGGCATGATGCGCCAGGCGCTGGGCGAGGCGTGGCGCCACGTGCGCGAGCGCCACGCCTTCGGCCGCGCCCTGGCCGAACAGCCGCTGATGCGGCAGGTGATCGCCGACCTGGCGCTGGAGGTGGAGGCCGGCCTGGCGCTGGTGATGCGCACGGCCCGGGCCTTCGACGGCATGGACCAGGAGCACGAGCGTGCCCTGGCCAGGGTGCTCCCCGCACTGGCCAAGTACTGGCACAACAAGCGCGGGCCGGGCTTCATGGCCGAGGCCATGGAGTGCCTCGGCGGCATCGGCTACGTGGAGGAGACACCGCTGGCCCGGCTCTACCGGGAAGCGCCGGTGAACTCGATCTGGGAGGGGTCGGGCAACGTGATCTGCCTCGACCTGCTGCGGGTGTTCTCGCGCCACCCCGAGGCGGTGGCCGCGCTGCGCATGGAGCTCGCCCAGGCGCACGGCCAACAGGCCGACTTCGACCGCGCCCTGGCCGGGCTGGAGCGCGAGCTGGCCCGCCCCGCGGAGGAGCTCGAGCCCCGGGCGCGCTGGCTCGCCCAGCGCCTGGCCCAGTGCCTGCAGGCCGCCCTGCTGCTGCGCCACGCCCCGCCCGAGGTGGCCACGACCTTCTGCCGCGCCCGGCTCGGCGACGAGGCCGGTCCGGCCTACGGGGTGCTGCCCAGCGACGCGCCGCTGGCGGCGATACTGGAGCGGATCGGCAGTTGAGTGCGGGCCAGCTCGGGGATCGCCTCCGCCGGCACCGGCCGCGACAGGCCGAAGCCCTGGACGTGGGTGCAGCCGTAGCGCTCGAGAAGCGCCAGACAGCTCAGCTCCTCGACCCCTTCGGCCACCACGCGGATGCCCAGCCGGCGGCCGAGCAGGGCCACCGCCTCGACGATGGCGGCATCCTGGGACTCCTCGTGCAGATGGCCCACGAAGCTGCGGTCGACCTTGAGCTCGCTGATCGGCAGCAGCTGCAGCCGGGAGAGCGACGAGAAGCCCACGCCGAAATCGTCCACCGAGACCTCCATGCCGTTGAGGTGCAGCCGGGCGGCGACCTCGCTGCCCAGCAGCTCGTCGTCCATGGCCGCGGTCTCGGTGATCTCGAGCACCACCAGTGGTGGCTCGCCCGGGGCACGGTGCCGGGTCAGCGCCAGCAGGTCGGGGCTCATCAGGTCATCGGCGGTGACGTTGACCGACAGCGACAGCGCCAGCCCCATCTGCCTCCACTGATCGGCATCGGCCAGGGCCTGCCGCAGCACGTGGCGGGTCAGACGCTTGCTCTGGGCCGTGGTGAGCAGGGGCAGGAAGCTGGCCGGTCCGAGCAGTCCGATCTCGGGATGGGCCCAGCGCACCAGGGCCTCGACCCCGCTCAGGCAGCCCGAGGCAAGCTCGAACTGGGGCTGGTAGTGAACGGTGAGTTCCCGCCGCTCGAGGGCCTGCTCGAGCTCCTCGGTGGTGAACACCGGGTCGCCCTCGACCTCCGCCGGCGCTTCGCGGCCGACCCGCAGGCTACCGAGACGCTGGCGCAGCTCGGTTAGCCGCATGGGCTTGTCCAGCGAGCCCAGCATCTGCAGTCCCAGGGTCTGACCGACACGCTCGGCGATGCGCACGATCTTGCGCTCCACCCCGCTGAGCAGCAGTATCCGCCCCCGATAGCGGCGCTCGGCCAGCAGCCGCAGCATGGCGATGCCGTCCAGTTCGCCGAACTCCAGGCTCATGATCACCAGCTGCGGCTGACAGCGGGCGATCTCGTCCAGCAACCGGGTTCCCTGACGGTAGTAGCGGCTCTCCATGCCCAGTACGTGAAGCTGCAACGACAGGACGGCGGCCACGTCGGGGTCTGCTTCCAGAACCACCGCCAGTGCCCGCGTCTCGTTCGACAGTTCGTTCATCGACAGGATTTCCGGTCAGGCAACAGGCTTGAGCGTAGCACCGACGCCGGGCGGCGACACCTGCAGAAACTGTCCCGCATCAACGTTCCCGTCATGAACCGCCGAGCGGTCCGGCCACCACCCGCAGCGCCAGGGCCAGCAGCAGCACCCCGGTGAGGCGATTGATCCAGTGGGCCCGGGCCTGCAGCCAGGGCAGCACCCGGGAGTGCGACAGGCTCACGGCCACCAGCACGTACCAGCCACCGTCGATGATCATCGCCGTGAGCACGATGACGGCCTTGGCCGCGACGCTCATCTCCGGGGTGACGAACTGGCTGAGCAGGGCGACGAAGAACAGGATCAGCTTGGGGTTGCCCAGCGCCACCAGCACGCCCTCCCGGGCTGCCTGGCGCTGGGTGGTGGCCATGGCGGTCGCCTCGAGGGGCCCGGCACGCCCGGCGCGCAACGCCTTGATGCCCAGCCAGGCGAGGTAGCCGGCCCCGGCCCAGGTGATCGCCTGGAACAGGGGCGGGACGCGCACGACCAGGGCTCCCAGGCCCCAGACGGTCAACAACGCATAGAAGCCGACACCGCACGCATGGGAAACTGCCGCCACCACGCCCGGCGCGCGTCCGCCACCCAGGGTATGACGCAGCACCAGGGCCAGGCTGGGGCCCGGTGACATGGCGCCCATGGCGCAGATCGCCACCAGCGAGATCCAGAGGGAAAAGGGCATGTCCGATCGACTCCCGGGGGTGTCAGCGGTGGAACTGCTTCTCGCGCTCCGGCTGCCACAGGATGGCATCGAGCCGATTGATCGTGGGGGGACGGGACGACACGAAACCTCCTTCAATGCCCGGCCAGCGGTCCAGGCGCCATAATAGTGATATGACGGCATCAACCAACAAAAACAGCCCTCCACCCGCGAGAGGTGAAGGACTGGTGTCTTCTGCATCATAGGGCCTCGGCACCGCCTTTGAAAGCCCCGCTGGGGAGGTACATCCGTCAGGGAGGAGCGCAATGGACGATCTCTGGACACGCACCCACCAAGTGAGTGCAGCGGCCCTGGCCAGCGGCGCGTTGCAGCCCATCGCCACCGAGTGCCTGACGCTTCGCGAGAACGGGATCCCCTTTGCGATCCGGATCCTCGGCAGCCTGGCCGACAAGGAGCGGGCCCGGGAACGGCTCGCCCGTGCCGGCCGGCAGGACGTCGATCCCTTCCTGCCACCCGACCCGGCGCTGCTGGTCAGCGAGGCGGGCCCGGCACACCTCTGTGTGCTGAACAAGTACTACGTGATCGAGCACCACCTGCTGCTGGTCACCCGCGCCTACGAGCCCCAGCGGCGGGTACTGAATGCTGCGGACTTCGCCGCCCTCGCCACCTGCCTGGCCGACGGCCCGGCCATGGCCTTCTACAACAGCGGCCCGGAAGCCGGGGCGAGCCAGGCGCACAAGCACCTGCAGCTGCTGCCGCGCGGCGACGCCATGACGCTGCCCTTCGAGCCGCTGCTGACGCGGGCGGCCACGCGGGGCTCGCCCACCGCGCCCGAGATGGCGTTCGCCCACCGGCTCGTCGCACTGCCCGACGGCCTGCTCGCCCGGCCGGCGCAGGCGGCGGGTTGGCTGCATCGGTGCTATCGGGAGCTGCTCGAGGCGCAGCACCTGGTGGTGGCCACCGACGGCAGCGTGACGCATCCCTACAACCTGCTGCTGACCGAGAGCTGGCTGATGCTGGTCCCGCGCCGGCGCGAGCGGACGGGGACGGTCTCGATCAACGCCCTGGGCTTTGCCGGCGCGCTGCTGGTCAAGAGTCGGGAGCAGGCCGAGGCGCTGCGGCGCGAGGGGCTGATGCGGGCCCTGGTGTCGGTGGCCGGCTGATCCCGGGCGACAGAGCGATGGCGCCCGGCGCCACCGTCGATACCGCTCTCGGAGGCTCAAGATACGGTGGCTCACGGCGATCCTCGCTGGTCGGATAGCCGAGGAGCACAGAGTTAGGGAACGGTGTTTACAAACACTGTTTTTATACTACACTAAGGATAGGGACGATGCCAGGCGCAGACACGATTTCCGCTCCCGCTGGCACGGGCTGCAAGAGCCTTACCTGCAGATAATGGAAAGCATCCTGAGCCAGCGCCCTGCACAGGATGCTTGAGGAGGGACAGCCATCATGACCATCGCCATTGCCACCCCGCTCGCACCCAACTGGCAGCACGTCCATGCCGACTGGTGGCAGGACGATCAGGGCAACGACATCCATCGTGTCGAGATCGATGGCGTCGCACTCTATCACTGCCACTTCGCCGGTTCGCCGCTGCCGTGGGATGCGGTGGCCACGAGCCTGGACGAGGCAATGACGGTCGCCTCGAGGGCCCGGGCACGCTCGGCGCGCAACGCCTAGATGTCCAGCCAGGCGAGGTAGCCGCCATCACCGGCGCCATTACGGAGGATGACGCCCTGCAGATGCTCGGCGTCGTGCCGATTGATGACAGCCCTCCACCCGACAGCGGGCAAAGGGCTGTGATAACCACTGCCTGACGTCATTCCAGGCCACCGGGACAGCCCCGGCGGCTGCACTCCCGCGGGGGACGCCGGTACACTGTCGGCATACCCGACGATGGAGCCCTTCATGAACGTCCGCACCTTCGCCTTCGCCCTGCTGCTGCTCGGCCTCGTTCTGGTGGTCTTCGGCTGGCTGACCACCAACCCGGCGGCGCTCGTGGGGCTCACCCTGATCGCTCTCGGCGTGATCCTGCTCTGGACCCGGAGGCAGAATGCCGAGTGACATCCCCGACGAGTCACCATGCGAGTCCCCGACCGACCTGACCGGCCTGTTGGCACGCATGCGACAGGCCGGCCAACGGGAGGAGAGCGTCAGCCTGGACGCCTTGCTCGACAGCGTGGGCCGGCGCTCCTTCGCCCCCTTCCTGCTGCTCGCCGGGCTGATCACCCTGGCGCCCATCCTGGGCGACATCCCCGGGGTGCCCACCCTGATGGCCAGCCTGGTGGTGCTCTCGGCCGTACAACTGCTGGCCGGCCGGGATCATGTCTGGCTGCCGCGCTGGCTGCTGCAGCGCCGTATCGCACGCGAGCGCTTCGTGCAGGCCACCCGCTGGATGGAGCGCCCGGCCGGCTGGGTCGACCGCCTGCTCAAGCCGCGGCTCACCTGGCTGACCCGGCCGCCTGCCCACCTGCCGGTGGCCCTGACCTGCCTGCTGATCGGCCTGGCCATGCCGCCCATGGAACTGGTGCCCTTTACCGCCACCGGCGCAGGCCTGGCGCTCACGCTGTTCGGCCTGGCCCTGCTCGCCAACGACGGCCTGCTGGCCCTGCTGGGCTATGCCCTGACCGGCGGCACCCTGGGCGTGGTGATCGCCAGCCTGGTCTAGGACGCCGTCACACTAGGCCCTCGAGCACGAGCGCGCCCTGGCTGGCACCAGGCATCCACTCCCAGGCGCTGCGCCGGGGTTTGCAACCCTATACCAAGGTCGATGATCAAAACTCTTTGCAAGGTAGCCCCCCGGGTGCTGCCTTTAACCATGTGGGCCGACGCATCCCACGCCGGCGACACCCCGAAGGCCATCGACTACCTGAACCCCCTCGAGGAGGCCTGACCCATGACCCGATGCAACCACACTGAAACTCGCCCAGTCGGAGATGACTGCGCTTTCGCGGGCCCAGTCACCCGCGAACACGAGAATCCCGCGGCACACGGCAACATCACCCGCACCGAGCGCTGCGTACTCTGCGGCGCCGAGCGGAGCGTGAACATCAATGGCATCCACGAGGAGTACGGCGAATGGGATGAACCGTTCGACGACGAAGACTGAAGGACCCGGTGACTGTCGGATTTGACCGGTCGTCGCGAGAGATGCGGATTTCGTGGGGGGGACGATCCGGGCATGCCGGTTCGGGGGATGACTGCTGCGCGTCAGACAGGGTCCGCAGGGCGTACCAGACCTCGGGAGTGGATCACCGAAGTGTCGCACCTCAGGCTCTGATCCAGGCCTGTAACCCGCTGAACCCCATGGCCATGGGGCGCGCAGGTTACGTGGTACCGGCGGTCGGACTCGAACCGACAAGGGCTTGCACCCGGCGGATTTTGAATCGGGGCTCGACTTGCTCACAGCCAGTCAAATCAGCATGTTATCGGCCATGAAAGGCTCGTTTCGCTACGCTAGCGGCTTGTTGCGTCGACGCGATGTCGACACTTTCCGCTATACCCATATGGGTATAAACTGCCGCTGAGTGGTCAGCAGCACGCCAAGGGGAAAACGTCATGACCATCGAAACCGGCTCCACCAATGTCTATGCCGACCTGGGCATGCCCGATGCCGAGGAAATGCTCATCAAGGCCCAGTTCGCCGCCAAGATCGGCGAGATCATCAAGCGCCGCCGCCTGACGCAATCCAGGCCCTATCTGTCAACGTAGTTGTCACCTAACCCAGCTTAGAGGTGATCAACGTGCGTTACTCTCCGGAGCGTAAGGAAGCCATCCTCAAGAAGATGGCACCGCCCATGAGCCTGACCATCCCGGAACTCGCCGAACAGGAAGGCATCTCAGCAGCAACCCTCTACAATTGGCGAAAACAGGCCAGAGCACGAGGACAGGTTTTGCCATCACGATCCACCAAGCCCGATCAGTGGACCAGCCAGGAGAAGTTCCGCATCGTCCTGGAAACCGCCCCGATGAACGAGGCGGAGTTCGCTGCCTACTGCCGTGAGCGTGGGCTCTACCCCGAGCAGGTGGAGGCCTGGCGGGATGCCTGCATGAACGCCAACGCGGATGCGGCAGAGCAGACCAAGCAGCTCCGTCAGGCCCGCAAGGAAGAGCAGAAGCGGCTCCGCAAGCTGGAGCGAGAGCTTCGCCGCAAGGACAAGGCACTGGCTGAGACGGCGGCGCTGCTGGCCCTGTCAAAAAAAGCCGAGGCGATCTGGGGCACGACCAACGACGAGGACGACTGACCAGCCTCCCGGATCGCCAGCACATCGTGGCGTTGGTGCAACACGCCCAGCGCGACGGTGCCCGGCTGGCCAAGGCCTGTCAGGTGATGGGCATCAGCGTACGAACCTTCCATCGCTGGACCGCCGAGGGCGCTGTGGCGGCAGACCGCCGGCCCGAGGCGGACCGGCCTGAGCCGGTCAACAAGCTCTCGGCAGTGGAGCGAGAGGCGATCGTGGCGCTCTGCAATTTGCCGGAGTATCGCAGTCGACCGCCGGCCTTCATCGTGGCGGACCAGGCCGACAAGGGCCGCTATCTGGCCTCGGAGTCGACAATGTACCGAGTGCTTCACGAGCATGGGCAGCAACACCATCGGGGTCGGCAGCAGTCTCCCCAGCGTAAACGCCCACCGACCACCCACCAGGCCGATGCGCCTAACCGCCTGTGGTGCTGGGATATCAGCTGGCTGCCTGGCCCCGCGCGGGGCACCTGGTGGTACCTGTACCTGATCATGGACGTCTTCAGCCGCAAGCTCGTCGGGCACGAGGTCTACGAAACCGAAAATGGTGAACTGGCCGCCGAGCTGATCCAGAAAGCCTGCTGGCGGGAGCACCTGACGGATCGTCATAAACCTTTGATTTTGCATTCAGATAACGGCAGCCCGATGAAGGCCGCGACCTTCCTGGAAAAGCTGTATGACCTGGGGATTACCCCGTCCTACAACCGACCGAGGGTCAGCAACGACAATGCCTTCGCCGAGTCGGCCTTCAAGACGCTGAAGTACCGGCCGGGATTCCCCATCGACGGCTTCGCCACGCTCGCCGAGGCCCAGGCGTGGGTCCAGCAGTTTACCGAGTGGTACAACCATGAGCACCGCCACAGCGCGCTTCGCTACGTCACACCCGGGCAGCGCCACAGCGGCGAGGCCGATGGAATTCTGGCTCAGCGGCGAGAGGTATTTGAGGCCGCGAAGCAGCGCCATCCTGAGCGCTGGGCGGGCGACATCCGCGACCTCAGCTTGCCAGAGGTCGTGTACCTGAATCCCGAACGGGAGCCGGTACGCCAGGCAGCAGGATTTTAAAGAGCCGACACCATTTCATGTGTCATCTATGTTGACAGACACCGCAGGGCCGTCGAGATCATGGGCATTCCCCAGCCCAAGGTTTCCGCCCTGCTGCGTGGCCAGTTCCGCGGCATCTGCGAAGCCAAGATGCTCGAGGCCATTGCTCGTCTCGGCCCTGAAGTGAAAATTGTGATCGGCCCATCACGCCGTCGATCTTCCCCTGGGCATGTTTAACTTGAGATGTCTTGAATCGAGGCCGCTCGAGTTAACTTCCTTTCATATCAGCACGTTACGAGCAAAATAGGCTAATCACGCCTCATTTCAGCTCGCTCCGTCGACAAGGTGTAGTCACTTGCCGTTATATCCATGTGTGAGATGTGGCTGGTCTGATGTTGCACTTCCTCATTGAGAACGCCAACTCGTTCATTCAAGCTGCCACAGTTTGTAGTCCACAACCTCAATCACCATTATAAAAATACCCACCAATCAAATACAAAACAACAACGATCAATGCAAGAGAAATGAATGAAACCAAAATCTCTTGAAGTCTGTTCCTTTTTATCTTTTCTCTCAGAACATTAACATATGCATCTTCTATATTAGAATAAGAATCCTTTATTTTGTTGTAAAGAGACTCAATATCCACCATATTCTCATTAATTGTATCCTTTCTAATCTGACCACATATCGCACGGCATTTCCCCATCGAGCTTTCTATTCTTTCTCGCTCTGCTTTTATTTGGTCGTCGCTCTTTTTGATGATTCGATCCAACTCTCTACTTATAGTTGTATAATCAATAACCCTCATTGCTTCGGCCACAAGAGCAGGTGGCCACCACAAAATCCTTAACATCTTAACAACAAAGGATTCCTCTCCTTTTTTTACTGCCAAGTAGTTAGCATCCACCACCAACTTCACACCTCTAGCAATGACAGCCTCTCCATCTATTTTGATAGAAGCAGGCATATTTTTCATTACAGCCTCTTGCTTTAAAACCAATAACTCTCTTTTTTCATAAATTTCTTCCAGCGCAAACTTTGCCTCGCTTTGAATTTCATTGGTATATGGCATCATCCTCGTGCTTTTAAAGCCTGGCACTCCAATATCGCAACTATCAACATGCTTATCTAACCCCTTCCTGAAAAAGGTCTTTTTTGCAAGTTCAATATTCCTACACGATGCTATAAAATCGTGCACTGCCTCATTGAGTTCTTCTATCTTTTTCTCATTAAACCTAAGTAGGGCATAGTTCTTTTCATTAAAATTCCTGTTGCTTATCAATATTGCCGCATAAAATGCCAAAAAAGGACCCCAAACAAAAATATCCATCCCCCCTCCCTATTACAACCTAAATAATCTCAATTTTTCTTTCTTTATAATTAACGCGCATTCTCTCCAGTCTTACTCCCGCCACTTCACATGCCTTATTAATTATCCTATCTCTCTTCAATCTATCTGGCCTTTCATGGCTAGGATCGTCCAATTCCAAGGTACAATACACCTTAAAATCTTCATGGTTACACAGCACATAGTCAAAGTGCCACTGTGAAAGCTGCCGAAACAGCGACATATACTCGCGACTCTTTGGATGGTACTTTGCGCTGTTTGGCTGGATCAGATCGACAACACGAACCTGACAGAAAATCCTATATCGGCCGCCATAGGCTTTTTCAAGCACCTTATAGACATCACGCTCGGTGGGGGTCATCAGGTGAGATCGAGCGATGTAGGCGTCTTCACGCTCCATCAGCTCTTCTGAGTAGTTACGGTTCGGGCCTTTCTCATGAAGGTTCAAAGACTCTTTCAGCTCTCCCTGGTCCTTGCCTGGCTGGTAGCGGTCCTGTCGTTTCCCCGGTCTTCCCTTACGCGTTGCTCGTTTGACCAGGAGCAGCAGCATAGTGATGGCGGCGATTGCCGCAATAGCGATGAACGCAAATTTCCATACCATTTGCGTGACGTCATTTAAGGCCTGTTCCACTGTGTCCCCTCCCTGGTTTCTTTTTATCTACAATCCCTGCTCAGGCTGCCCCTACTCGTGAAGCTTGCCTCCCTGGTACAGATATCCACAACCCGCCTCGCTACTCAGCACCGGGGTGGTTCGAGCTCTTCATCTGTAAAATCAACAAGCTGAGTCCACCCCCTGGGTCGCTACACTCATCAGCTTATGGCTGTCGACGCAATGTTGCCACCCCCATGTGGCTTGCAGCTCCATCGCCTCAGCTATAATGTTACAGATTGTGTGCTATATCCACTTCGGACACGCACACAGGGGCATCATGGATTATGATATTATGCTAATTCATCACGTTGCAGCTTGCTGCTTGTAGAGTCAGTGTCTTGCAGCGCTTCATTCCTTCATCTTGGCTCGCCATGGCATCACCCTGTAGACACGATGTAGTCACCACATTGTCTACGGCACTGGTCATCCCATCCCTACGCGATTGTCAGCGTTGGCCTACATACCTGCCTGGCTTTTATCTTTATCATTTAATAAAGCGGGAAGGCTCAGCCATTGACGATATCACGATGATGACAGACCCTAGAGGCCGCTGGGTGATGATATGCCGTTGTGGTTCTACAGAGTCAAGGCCCTCCTGGGCGGTGTTTGATCTACACCTGATAGAGGGCACCCGCTACCGCATTGTCTGCCATGCTTTCGGGCATGTCACCGATCACTCAATGCACCATGGGACTGCTGGAAAAGTCCATCATGGATAAGTAGATTGTATAGATCCTCCTTATAAAAGATATAACGACTCATGCGACACCCTACTTATATTCATGGATTAACCTTCTTAACTTTGCGGAAGCTCTACAAAAAACGTGCTTCCACAAGTCTCTTCACAGCACGAGAGAGCTTAACAATATATTGAACCACTAAAGCACAACCTTGTATTAAACCAATTACTAAACTCTAGCTCTTTCCTGCGCTCTAGCCCTCTGTTGAACCTGTTGCTCGATCCGCTGCGATATTTGGGTATATAGTTGAGCATTTTCGTTTTCACGATCAGTAACTGTAACCACAAGCGAATAGGGTTCTTTCTCTAAGCTAAGAGCCTCACCCCAGTCCTTATCTTGACGCGTAACAACTACAAACCACCTTTCAGCTGGATTAGGTTGACGAATTGTCCATTTAGAGAATTGAACAGACCCTTTTCCTCGCAACTCAGAAGAAACATCCCTGTTATTTACAGCAGCATCACTCCTTGATTTTGTTTCATCCTGGGTATTGTGATTAAAGAATCTTTGCACATTATCGAGAGATGTGTCTTTGACCAACCTATAGTGAATCTTCGTGGCCATATAATCAATTCGAGTAGTTCTAACCGCAGGAGAATAGGCTAGGGTTACGCGAATTTCCCTAGTTGCTCGCTGAGATCTTAAAAACTCTTCAGGGAGGGGAAGCTCAAAAAAGTGGTGAACATTATTCTCTATCTTTTCCTCCGCCATAAGCACAACAGCACTTTCAGATGAACGAAAAAGCTCGCTCTCATCAACAAAACCATAGCCAGCCAGATCTCGATGCACCTCACGACCAGTTGAGCGCTTATAAGCCTCTTGGATTTCTTCAGAGAAAGTGCTTTCAACTTCTCTCGGCATATTGGCGTGATTGACGATTAATGCTCTTAGTAAGTTTGAAGAAGCTTTGGGGTAGTTATTTAGCAGGCGGCCGGCCAAATGGGTTATATATGGAGCTGCGTAACTAGTCCCAGACACCTCACTTAAAAGAGTGCTTCCCATAAACCTATTATTGCAAGTCAACACTCCCATGCCATGCCCAACAGCATTATATTCAGCTCCTGTTCTCACAGGAGAAGCCAAGTTACCACCCACTGCAACTAATTCAGGCTTTATTGCACCTTTAACAGATGGGCCATGACGTGTAAACGGAGAGGGCTGGTGTTCAGATGCAGGCGCTAGCTGATTAATTTCCGGGTAGCGCTGAGCATCGAATGTCGCATTATGTCTCGCTATACTCCCTACAGTAATCGCATGTAATGCAGGAGCGGGATCAAAAATAACGCTCTCTTCACACAACAAATATTCCGGGTATTCTTCACGCCAGCTGTACTTAGGAATATCAGGATCTATCGACCCGTTAAAGTTGCCAGCCGAGACAACAAAAAGCACATCATATTCTCTTGAAAGCTTATCCAATACATAAGCTATCCCTCGAACATGCCGACTATCATATGGAGCGTTCTTATTTCCGATCGATAGATTAAATATCCTACACTCATGCTCATCCACAAAGTATGACACTGCATCCATCAAAGTTTTTTCGATTGTATTTATATTAAACTCACAGTTTGAATCCAAAATCTTTCCATTAAACACAAGAAGCTCTGGCTTCCAATAGTTCGATGCTTTGCACGCTTCAAGGTCACCATAAAGAGCTATCCCTGCGACTGCTGTACCGTGGCCAGCAACATCAAACTCATCTTCCCCATTAACAAACGATGCACTCTCAGCCACTGCTGGTGCTAACAGTGGATGATTAGTAGCGACACCACTATCAAGAACACAGATCCTGGCAGCATTTTCGGGCGGGGTAGGAATTTCATGAGGCAACTGCTCAAGATCAATATTGAGCTGATGATATTGAATACCACTCTTAGGCGGCAAGTCCACAAGCCTAACGTCGCCAAGTTCAAGTAGTAGGTTTGCCTGGTCCTCACTAACCTCTAGACGATACATAACCAAGCTATCGAGATTCAACTTATCCTTACGAGCAATATCGTTTTCAGCTATCCATTTCTCGAATGCCTGACAGATAATTAGCCTATCAGGATGGTGAGCAACCGCTATTGGCCAAAGCTCCACATCTAAGGCGAATGATGCTTCATCTGGAAAACCTTGCTTCTTAACAATCCAGCTTTTCCTATCCTCAGCTGTCCAGTTGTCAACCCCCTCAATGGCCTCTAGTATTTGCTTATATGTGAGTTCAGACTCATCTATACCAAGTTTTTGTAGATGATCTGAAAAAATAGCCAACCCAGCCTCATCCGCAAAAACAATACATAACTCATTATCTTCCTGACTGACAAATTGAACGCCGTGCTTTTGCAGGTGATTTATATCTAGAAGGCCTGTATACTGTATTTTAAAAACAAAATTTCCAGGCCTAGAAGAAGGCTGCTCTCTCGCGTACTCAATAGAATGATTCAAGCTGGTCAACAAACGCTGACCGTGGCCTCTCAAATCGCCGCGATCTGGCCTTGGTATATTCATCTTTCTTGTTCTTCTTTCGTTTTGCAGAAGTTCCCTTTCTATCACCAGGTGCTCATAATCCATCATAGCCAACCCTTCTTATTACACTCGTTCCCGCAAAGCGGCCTTCTTAATATCTTTAATAGTTATGAACTCTTGGCTGCGAAGAATCATGCGCTTAACAGCTCTTCTCACGATGCGCTCAATATCAGCACCGCTACAATTTCCAAATATTTCAAGCAATGCTTTCTCATCTAACTCAAACTGACGGCGAACACCACGCAGCTTAAGCAAAAGAATCTGCTGAATCTGTTGTTCGCTTGGAAGCGGGAAATCGATACTTTCATCGAATCTACGCCAGATTGCAGTATCAAGAATCTTCTCATGGTTTGTAGCTGCTAAGATAAGACTTTTTCCTTGGTAAGCATCCATCATTTGTAGCACAGCGTTAACTACTCGACGTAACTCACCATGCTCAGCTGGATCATCCCGCTCCTTACCAATCGCATCAAACTCGTCAAATAACACCACCATCGGCCGAGTTGCAATAAAGTCAAAGACCTTGCGAAGGTTAGCAGCAGTTTCCCCAAGAAAGGAAGAAACCAGCGCATCAAGGCGTACTATAGCCAGTGGAAGATCTAACTCAAAAGCGATCACTTCTGCAGCGAGAGTTTTCCCACACCCCGGAGGGCCAAATAAAATAACTTTCCCTGAGGGTTTCATTCCATAGCTTTTAAGAACATCTGCTCGCCTGTGCTCTTCCAGCAACTCTTCAATAGCTATCAAGCTTTTATCTGGTAATACAATTTCTTCCAAGGGTCGTTGTGCTTGGCGGATATCCAGCAGAGGTAAGCCACGTTCTTTGTCAGTCGGAGGCTCTGGTAAAGTACTACGCCCATTCCATTTTGCAGGCTTCAAGTTGTCGCCGTACAAAATTTTCTCAAGGTCGTTAGCCAACAGGTGATGTTGCTTCTGTCGTTCATCCTGAATAATAGTTTCTGAGGCATGACGAAATGCAGCAGAGTCTCCACTTGCCCCTGCTCTAATCAGCTGCCTTAGTACTTTTCCATTCGCCATTAGTTTTTCCTCGACCAGTCATTTCCTCTTACTGGCATTTTCAACAGCCATTCACTCCCTTTCTGTAATCTTGGGGAACAGCCATCATCTTTCTTCATAAACATTTTTAGCCCTGATTGTGCATCTTGATAGCAGCTTATTTCTACTTCTTTACGCGATGCTCAAGGCCGACCTCCTATCCCTGGAGCCTGCCGCCCTGGTACCACCTTGCCACTGCCTTCCTGGCTAGTCGGTATCCGTCCCTGTCTGCTTGAGCGTCTTCCGCGCCTTCTCGATCTCTGGGCTGACCTGCCCGCCAGCCTCGTTCACCTGCCCTGTCATCAGCCACAGCGTGTATTTCGGCCACACGCTGCACACCGCTTCTAGTAGCTCACCTTTTGGGGCACGACCTGTCTGCTCGAGGCTCTCGAGCGTTTTCTTATTGATTCCAACGAGTTGCGAGAACTCATGACGACCACTTGTCTCGGCCTCGCGGATTTCGCGCATTCTACGCGTGAGTTCGCTTGACATACCCCAACTTCTTAGTACACTCGAATTATAGGGTACCAACTAGTTGGTACACCTCGGTTTTCACCACTCTCTAAAAAGTAACACAACCAGCCACAGCGAGCAGGTACGACATGGAAACGAGCAACGCGCCCCAGGTCCCGGCCTCTGTGCCAGTCATGACCGTCGAGCGGTTCTCCGAGCTCTCTGGCCTCACTGCGGACACCATCCGCGGGCAGATCCAGCAGGGGAACCTTCCGTTCATCAAGGTCGGCCGCCGCCGGCTCGTGAATGTCGCACTCCTGACCGCCGAGTGCATGAACGCGGAGGACTGGTCATGACCTTTAATCTCGGCTTCGACCATGATCGCACCCTCGACGGCTGCACCTTCGTCGACTTCCACTTCGACGCCCCCAGTTACGTCGAGCCCGTCACCCTGCATGGCAAGACCTACGGCATGACCTGCAGCGGCAAGGACAACGGCTACCTCTACGGCTCCGACCTGCTCGGCTGGGACGTGGTATTCGGCAAGCGCATCACCGCCGACCTGATCCACGGCCTCGCGATCCCCGGCGTCACCTTCCGCGTCTGCGCCCGTAACGGCGCCGTGGCGGCCGACGGCTTCGCCTCCTTGGACGCCGCCAAGCGCTTCGTCGCCTACCTCTATGAGCGCTTCTACGAGGCCTTTTATCTCGGCTTCGACACCTACACCGCCACCGAGGCCCCGGCCGCTCAGCCAGCCCCCTCGGCTCAGCACAGCACCGTTTCACCCCGTAGCGTCCCCGCCCCTTTGGCCCGCGACGTCGTCCCTTCTCCTGCCCCTGCCCCGACCAGGACGACCTACCGGGCCGCTTTTTACGGCACCGCTGTTTATCCACACCTGTTCAAGAGGAACACCCCATGACCCACGCCACCGGCAAGAAACAGCCCGTCCGCGTGTTCCTGGACGCCCAGGACTACAGCCGTTACCTCGTCCAGGCCGGCACGCACCAGGTCACCCCCTCCGGCCTCGGTGAACTGCTCATCCAGGACGGCCTCGAGCGCCTCGAGCAGGGCGACTTCCGCGCCCTCGGTCTCGACGCTACTGAACCAGCCCGCGCCCAGGGCTCGGAGCGCTGAAAGATGTTGTCCCCTGCCCGTCACCCGTCGCCCATCGGTCGCACGGCTCCCCGAGTCGGCGACCGGGCCCCCGTCAAGGGCGTGGGGGCGAGCGCAGCGAGCGCCCTTGACGGGGGACAGGGCGTCGACTGCCGTGCGGATCGACCGAGGGGCACGGGGGCGGCGCGGGGGACCCCCTGCCCGGAGCCCCGAGCCTTGAGGGAGCGGGCGGCCCGCTGCCTCCATGGCCGGGACACCGGCAAGGCCGCCCTGCTCTACCGCCGTGCCGAGTACTACGCCAGGGAGTTGGAAGGTTCGACTCCCTTCACCACCGAGCTAGCGGCTCTCGCTGAGCACTGCGAACAGCTCACCAGACCCACAGCCACCACAGGAAGGACATCGCCATGATCAACACCATTCAAGCCCGCGTGATCGGCGCCATGCGCTACAGCATGGATAACGGCGTCAAGGGCGCCAAGCTCACCATCATGAACGAAGCCGACGCCAGCAATGACAACCGCGTCGGCTACGAGGTCGCCACGATCTCCGCCCCCTACGAGATCTTCGACCAGATCCGCCCCCATGCCGCCCATATGCCGTGCAACCTCGAGATCGACGCCGAGATGCGCACCACCGGCGGCAAGATCACCATGCACGCCATCGCCGTGCGCAAGCCCGCCACCGGCGAGCCCAAGGCCACCGCTGCCCAGGGGGCCAAGGCGTGAGAGTTCAGGTCTGCCATGACTTCGATGAGGAGCTCGGCGAATGCAAGGCTCCCCTCGAATGGGTCACGGCAGCTGAAGTAGTCGAGGCCGGCAACGAGCCTTGGCTAACTGTCGAAGGGGCCCTCGTGGTCGCTGCGGCAATCGGTACCGTCTGGGCCGTCGCCTGGGCGTATCGGGCACTTGCCCAACAACTCCACTCAATCCTGAGGTAACTTCCATGCGTCTCATCAAGCAAGCCAAACGTGTCGTCCTCGTCCCCGCCTCCTTCCTCGGCGCCTCGGCCGCCATGGCCGACGCGGGGGGTGTCGATGTCAGCGGCGTCGTCGCCGCCGTCGATGGTGCCGCCGGCCCGATCGCCGCCGTCGGCACCGCGGTGCTCGCCGTGCTGGCCGGCATCCTCGTCTTCCGCCTGATCAAGCGGGTGATGTAACCCCGGCCACGCCGGCCAACCCCGGGCCCCTTCGGGGGCCCTTTTTGATCCACCCCGACCAGGACTGAGGCCATGCCCCATGCTCGAACTCTCCCCCGGTATGCTTGTCTTGCTGGCCTTGTTGCCGGCCTTCTGGCTCCTGTTCATGCACTAGCGTCACCCTCCGCCGAGATCCGCTCTATCCAGTATGCGGGCACCTCCACGCCGACCCATATCAACACCAAGGTGCGTGCCGCGTATCGGTTCTCGGCCAATGACCCGCGTTTCTATCACCGGCTGACCCTGGCCGTCTCTCGTCAAAGCATCAGGACCGGCGCCCTGGCGGCGTTATCTCGGGGTGTCATGCATCCAGGGGTAGCGGTTGCCATTGCGGCCGCTGGCTGGGCCTGGTCGATGGCTGACGGTATCTATGAGGAGCTGGCACCGGAGGAAACCTTCACCTCCCCGGGTTACGACGAATACGGCGCTCTTGAACAATGCTCCCCATCGTCTACCGCCCTGTGCCGGCATTCTTCGTCAAACAAGGAATATGGCTTCGTTCGCTTGGGCAAGTCCTCTGTCTATGGTTATGACTCATCCCGATACGTTGTTGTTGGTCATTGCACCACGGGGGCCTGCCAACCCGATCAGAACGGCTACTGGCCGACTTATTACGCCTCGCGCACCGGCACCGATGCCACCTATTCAGGCGGGCAGATCACGGAAACCTTTCCTCGAGAAATTGAACCCGTCTCGGAAGCGGACCTTCCTGCCCTCGATGAGTTCTTTCCCGGCTCGATCATCGATGACCTGTGGGCCGACGATCCTTCCGCCATCCCCCAGCAATGGCAGGACCAGATCTCCGTGCTTCCCTTTTCTAATCTCAACCCTGCCGGCCAGGCCGCGCCGGAAGTTCATCAGGGGGTATCCCGATGGGCCGAGAACATGACCGCCCGCATGCAGGATGAAGCGCTCCCCCATCCCGATCCCGGCGTGTCGCCCGAGGGCAATACCGCCGCCGAGGAAATCGTCGACCGAATGGATGAAGAGCCGCCCGACTTCCCGAACGAGCCGGAGCCCGTTTGGAACGTGGTCGAAATCGACGAGCTGCCCGACTACAACGCCAGCATTGGCAGCGGCCAGTGTCCCGGCCCGCATCATATCAACTTCCCCTTTTTCGGCTCCATCAGCCTGGATTGGCAACCGGCCTGCGACCTCGCCTCGAACATTCGCGGGGCCGTTATCGCCCTGGGCTACATCCTCGGCCTACTGATCGTCGTCGGCAAAAAATAGGAGGCATGTCATGGCCGCTGTTCTCGTTACGGTTCTCACCTTCTTCAGCAAGTTTCTGATTGCCGTGCTGATCGCCAAGGTGGCGAGTTTCGTCGTCTTTACCACCATCTCCACGATCCTGATCCGCAACCTCATGGATGCGGCCATCAACAACCTGGGCTCGGTCGGTGAAGCCTTGTGGTTTATCCAGCTCGCCGGCTTCGATGTGGCGCTGTCGGCCCTCGGCTCGGCGTTTCTCCTGCGTGCCGCCTTCCGCTCCTGGAGCCTTGGGCCCTCTTCACTGATCACCGGGGGTTAACCATGGCCATCCACCTGATCTCGGGTGTGCCCGGGGCCGGCAAGACCCTGCGGGCCGTCTATACCCTGATCAACCTGCTGCGCAGCGAGGAAGGCGCCGACCGTCCCTTCTTCGGCAACGTCAACGGCCTGCGCCACCAGGCCCCCATTCCCGACCAGTGGATGGACGTGCCCGATGGCGCGATCATCCTGATCGACGAGGTGCAACAGCGCTGGCGCCGCTACCGCAACACCGGGGAGCCCCCGGCCGAGATCGCCGCCCTGGAAACCCACCGGCACCACGGCGTCGACTTCATCCTGACCTGTCAGAACCCCTCCCAGCTCACCAGCGACGTGCGCGCCCTGGTCGACACCCACGAGCACCTGATGCGCAAGGGCAAGCTCAATGGCGCCATCGTCTGGCGCTGGGAAGGCGTCTGCCACACCAACCCCGCCAGCCACAGCAAGGATGCCGACTGCGAAGCGTCCCTCTGGCGCTATCCCAAGTGGGTCTTCGAGCAGTACACCTCGGCCAGCCTGCACACCGGCAAGAAGCGCCTGCCCCGTCTGCTGGTCGTCGCCCCGCTGGTGCTGGTCGCCGGCATCGTCTCGATCACCGTCGCCATCGCCCAGGTCAAGAGCTACTTCAACCCCGACCCGGGCCAGGACACCGACTCGCCGCCGGCGCCCCACGAACAGCCCCATCTTCCCGAGCCCGTAGAGATCCCCACGGCCACCGCCCACGCCGGCGTGATCCAGGGCGATTCCTGCCGGCTCTACGACCAGGACGTCCGCCCCCTGCTGGTCTCCCGCCCCATGTGCCTGGAAGCCATGGACATGGGCCTGCCCTACGACGTGGAGGTGCTCCAGCCATGACCACCCTTACCCTACCCACGACACGGCCCCGCCAGCTCCCCGCCTGGTGGCCCCTGGTCCAGCTGCTCGCCATCGGCACCATGGCCCTCGATCACATCGCCTACTGGCTGATCACCGGGCCCTGGCCGGATCTGCTGCGCCTCACCCTGGGGCGCATCGCCCTGCCCATGTTCGCCTTCCTGATCGCCTGGCATGCGCTGCACACCGCCGATCCGCGCCGCTATGCCAACCGCATCCTCCTGATCGCCCTGGTCGCCCAGCTGCCCTACCTGGCGCTGCGTGGCGAACTCCTCGGCAACATCTGTTTCACGCTGGCCGCCGCGGCCTACCTGGTGACCGCCTACCGCCAGCACGACCTTACCGCCCTCGCCACCGGCCTCGCCCTCACCGGGCTCACGCCCTGGATCTCCTACGGCCCCGCGGCCCTGCTGTTGGTGATGCTCCTGGTGCTCGCCATTCGCCACCCGCTGGCCTGGCTGCTGCCACTGCTCGTGTGGCCGCCGATCCAGTACGGCCTATCGATCCCCGCCCTCTCGGCGGCCGGCGCCGTGGCGCTCCTGATCATCCTGACCACCACCCCCATCGCCGTCCCCAGCCTGCCCCGCTACCTGACGCGATGGTTCTACCCGGCGCACCTGTGGGGGATCTATGCCGTTCGTGCCCTGGGGTAACCGCCCGCGAGTGCGGCGCGGGAGAGGACGCTTGCGCCCGCATCCCCGCGCCGCGCGAGCGGCGCGGGGCGAGACCCTCCCTGTAACACGTCTCGCAGAGTGACAACGAAAAGCGCCGTGACACGTCACAGCAGCACATTGAAGGGGTTTAGGAAAATGAAGCGATGGGAACGCTATTCACAGGACTCGCTGGCACGCGGGGAGCAAGACCCGTTCGGGAAGCTGTTCATCAGTCCCAGGGGGCAGCGGGAGCTCCACGGAATCCGGCTGCTCAATGCCGGCGTCGATACCGTTCGCCAGCTCTACCGCGGCAAGCCCTGTCTCTCTCAGTTTGACGAGATCATCACCGTCTACCAACAGGGTCGCGGCGCGACCATCGATCTCTTCGGCGTCACCTGGGCCGTGGGTGCGGGAGCCGCCGGCTCTGGCTTCCGCTACCGTCTGCAGAACAACGACCTCGGCGTGATCGTCTTCCTTCAGGCGCGACACACCAAGGTCGAGCAGGTCGGCACCCACGTGAAGATCGAGCTCTCGCCCCACTTCATCCAGGAACGCAGCCCCGACGACTGCCAGGCCTTCATGCACCACATCGCCGCCCACCTCCTGGCCAACCTCGAGCCCGCCGGCTGTGCCGTTCACCTCGCCCTGGACGTCCAGGGCTGGCAGCCCCCGAAGGACTTCATGGACCGCTTCGTGACGCGCTCCAAGAAGGTCATGCGCATCGATGGCATCGACGACCTCACCTTCGATCACGGCAACATCGCCACCACCTACGGCCGCTGCGAAACCCTCATGTTCGGTACCGCCGGTGCCCTGCAGTGCGCTATCTATAACAAGACCCGGGAAGCCCACCACCGCGACAAGCTGCACTTCTGGGAAGGGATCTGGCAGCAGGCGTCAGGAGACGACCCGCTCGACACCTCCTACGACCCCGAGCAAGACGTCTGGCGCATCGAAATGCGCTTCCACCAGTCCGTGCTTGCCGAGTTCGCCCGTGCGATCCCCTGCAACGTCGACACCGGCGAAGTCCTCGACGACAACGGCTTCGCCCGCTTCATCGACATCATCCCGCACCTCACCGGCCTGTGGCGGACCGCCATGCAGAGCTACCGCCTCGACACCTGCCGGGATCTCATCGACCCCGCCTGGCAGCTGCTCCAGGACGATGCCCGGTTCTACGCCCACGAACCCCACTTCCTGTACAAGCGAGCCCGCAAGGCCCCCGGCCTGGGAAACGAAAAGAACGTCTGTCTCGCCTTCGGCAACCTGATCTCGATCTACGCCCGCCAGGGCTTCCGCACCCATGAAGCCATTCGCTACCTGCAACGCTCCGGCATGTGGGACGACCTTGCCGAGTACTACCGTCGACGCGGGATCGACAGCGCTGGCTTCCGCCTCCTGGTGGAACAGAAGCTGATCGAGCGACGACTCCTCGGGAAAGCCGCGTGAGCATCAAGAAGGTCAAGACCGGCTGGCAGGTCGATATCTGGCCCCAAGGGCGGTACGGCAAGCGCGTGCGCAAGACATTCAAGACCAGGGCCGAAGCCAAACGGTTCGAGGACTACGTTCGCGGCCAGGCTGCCATCGGCAAGCCCTACCTGCCCAGGAAGCGGGATGTTCGCCGCCTCCTGGATCTCATCCACATCTGGTACGACTATCACGGGATCTCGCTCAGGGACGGCAAGCGCCGACTCTCCCAGCTCCAGGCACTCGCCGAGAAGATGGGCAACCCCATCGCCTCCACCATCACCCCCATGGACGCCGCCAGGTTCCGCCAGCAGCGCCTCGCCGAAGGCATCACCCCCAACACCGCCAACCACGACCAGGCGCACCTTCGTGCCGTCTTCAACAAGGTCATTCGCCTTGGGGAGTGGGAAGGGCAAAACCCCTTCGCCAGCATCCAGCCCCTACGCCTGGACGAGAAGGAACTGGCCTACCTCACCGAGGACGAGATCGCCCGCCTGCTCCAGGTCCTCGAGCAGTCACCCAATCCGGACGTCTACCTGGTCACCCGGCTCTGCCTGGCCACCGGCGCCCGCTGGAGCGAAGCCCAATACCTGCGCGTCGAAATGCTCCGGGATAACCGAGTCACCTACACCGGCACCAAGAACCGCCGGAATCGCACCATTCCGCTCGCTGACGAACTGTTCAAGACCCTGATCGACCATGCCCCCAGGTTCGGGCGCGTCTTCCGTACAGACGCCTATCAGCCCTTCGCCAGGGGAGTAAAGGAAGCCGGTATCAAACTGCCCCAGGGACAATGCACCCACGTGCTACGGCACACCTTCGCCAGCCACTTCATGATGAACGGCGGCGACGTGCTCACGCTTCAGCGGATCCTGGGCCACCAGACCATCACCATGACCATGCGCTATGCACACCTGTCCCCGGACCACCTGGCCGACGCCATCAAGTACGCGCCGAAGGTGTCGTAGACACAATGTAGACACTGGAAAAAATGCGGAAGAAATCAACCGAGGAAGGAAACGCTAAGTGGTTGATTCTCTGGTACCGGCGGTCGGACTCGAACCGACAAGGGCTTGCACCCGGCGGATTTTGAATCCGTTTTTCGACAATACAAGGCCGCGCTTGCTACGGGCATTTGTCGATAAATCAACCGTTTGCACACTTACACTGCTTACACACACAACGTAGAGTCGCTGCAGTCTGCGACCAAACTGCGACCACATTACGCCAGCCATTGCAGCGGACGAGCGTCCGCTGCGTAGGCAGAAGCGCTTGATCGTAGGCATTTCCAACAACCATCATTGCCTGGGCCCCTCCGGGTAGAGCCGCCGGGTGACCGGCGGCTCTACCCGGAGGGCCCTGGCCCATACCATCGAGAACAAGGTGGAGGCGGCCTACCGGCGGGGCGACCTGTTCGAGAAACGAAGAGCACTGAGGCAAGACTGGGCCGACTTCACCACCAGCTAGTCCGGCAGAGTGCATAACATGGCCAGTACTGACAGGGCAGTTAGTCTTTCACGAGCTGAGGTGTACCACCTTTTGCTTAAATTTAGGGAACTAACCAGTTATTTCGTATAACCGAGAAAATGGCGGCTCGTAGGCCGCCAAGCAATCCCATTACTCACTCATTCGAGACATCACTCGCGCTTGCCGTCCACCAAGCGGCTCACCCCTAGCGGGTTGCCGTCCTTGAGCACCTCGGGCAGCAGGCCCTGCTGCAGGTTCTGGTAGCACACCGGTCGCAGGAAGCGGTAGATGGCGGCGCTACCCACCGAGGTGGTACGTGAGTCGGAGGTGGCCGGAAAGGGTCCGCCGTGAACCATGGCGTCACATACCTCGACGCCGGTGGGCCAACCGTTGGCCAATACTCGTCCGGCCTTGCGCTCGAGCAACGGCAGCAGGGTGCGGGCGGCCTCGAGGTCGCCGGCGTCCATCTGCAGGGTGGCGGTGAGCTGGCCTTCCAGGGCCTCGGCTACCGCCTTGACCTGGTCGATGTCATCGCACTCGATCACCAGCGAGGCCGCGCCGAACACCTCAGCCTGCAGCGCTTCGTTCTTCAAGAAGTCTGATGCCTGAGTGGCGAACAGCGCGGTCTGGCAGGCGCAGGGGCCGTTCCCGACCTGGCCACGCGCTATCTCGCGGGCCTCGCCAGAAAGTGCTCCGACGCCATCCTGGTAGGCGCCATGAATCCCCGGGGTAAGCATGGTCTGGGCCGCGCTGCCTTTGACCGCCTGGCCGGCGGCCTCGATGAAGGCGTCCAGCGCCGTGCCCTTGACGCCGATCACCAGGCCCGGGTTGGTGCAGAACTGCCCGGCGCCCATGTTGAGCGAGCCGACGAAGCCCTCGGCGATCGCTTTCCCGCGCGCTTGGAGCGCCGCCGGCAGCAGGAACACCGGGTTGATCGAGCTCATCTCAGCATACACCGGTATCGGCTCCTTGCGCTGTTGGGCGACCTTCATTAGAGCAGTGCCTCCACTACGCGAGCCGGTGAAGCCCACCGCCTTGATGCGATGATCGGCAACCAGCGCTGCACCCACTTCACGGCCGGAGCCGAACAGCACTGAGAACACGCCTTCCGGCAGTCCGCACTGAGCCACTGCCTTCTGCACCGCGCAACCGACCAGCTCGGAGGTGCCGGGGTGAGCGGAGTGCGCCTTGACGATCACCGGGCAGCCAGCTGCCAACGCCGAGGTGGTGTCGCCCCCGGCCACAGAGAAGGCCAGTGGGAAGTTGCTTGCACCGAACACGGCGACCGGCCCCAGCGCGATGTGGCGCTGACGCAGGTCGGCGCGCGGCATCGGCTGGCGGTCGGGCATCGCCGGGTCGATACGCACGTCGAGCCATTCGCCGGCACGTACCACCTTGGCGAACAGGCGCAGCTGGCCGCAGGTACGGCCGCGTTCGCCCTCGATGCGCGCCTGGGGCAGGCCAGTCTCGGCCACGGCGCGCTGGATCAGGTCATCGCCGATGGCCTCGATCTCGCTGGCCACAGTCTCGAGGAACACTGCGCGGTCCTCGAGCGAGGTCTCGCGGTAAGTGTCGAAAGCGTCCCAGGCTAGCTGCGCAGCATTTGCCACCAGAGTGGCGTTGCCACCGGCATAAGCCGGGTCGAGCTGCTCGCCTGTGGCAGGGTTAACGGCGGAAATAGCGGAGCTATTGCCAGCGACAACCTGCTGACCGATGAGTGATTTGCCTTCCAGTTTCATGCTTGTTCCTCCTGTTATAGATATCTTGCCTTTCGTGTAGCAATGTTCGAACCCGTATCGTCGTATCAGACAGAGACATCTCTGCGTGGACCAAGTTACAACTTCGCCTACCTTGCCCGATGGCCCACTCGTCATGGCGCTACTCCGCCAGCTCAGCAGCCGCATGCTCGAAATTCAAAGGCAGCTTGCTTACGGCCCATTTTTATTAGAAAACTGACCAAGCTGGATACTCCAGTTGGTGTTGAGTTTATAAATGAGTAACGATGTGAAACGGACACCTTAAGTAAGTATCCCCCGGCAAAGCCGCGGGCTTTACATTGTTAGCCCCTCAAAGGGGCAAGAATCTGAGCCGCCTGAAGTCGGCTACCTTCTCATGCCGAACTTGATCTGATAATAATGCTCATTTACCTTTTCTTGGTTACGGATGTAGGCACGGACCATGTCTTCATCAAGTCCGACTGTCGAAACAAAGTAACCTCTTGCCCAGAAACTCTCGCCTGTGAAATTTTTTCGCCCTACCAATAAATCTCCTGGCTATCGAAATTGCGCTCTTCCCTTTGATGTAGCCAACCACATGTGACACAGAGTGCTTTGGTGGAATGCTGATACACATGTGGACATGGTCACGCATCAGATGCCCCTCCACGATCTGGCATTCCTTCTGCCGTGCCAGCTCATGGAACACCTCACCAAGGTGCTTGCGCATCCTTCCGAAAATCATTTTCTTACGCTTTTTAGGTATAAAAACAACATGATACCTGCAATTCCATGTCGTATGGGAAAGACTGTGGTACTCTCTCATTGGGAACATCCTATCTCTTGGCCGAGATTGGAGGCTCCCTGTGACCGCATCACACGGTCAAACCTCGGGTAGTCCCCCGGCAAAGCCGGGGGATTACCTTATTTATTTATTTAATCCATAAAAACTCACTGCGTTAGTTTCGAAGATTTTATGAAGATCCGCTTGCCCAAAGAGCTCCCCTAGTAAAGTTCGGGCAAGCTCCACCACTTCAGCGTGGGAGGCTGCCAGCGTGCAAACGGGCCAGTCTGTACCAAAGACAAGCCTATCGGGGCCAAAGCTATCCGCGACATGACGCAGAAATGGTCGGATGCGGTCGGCGTTCCAATCAGTTCCAGCCTCAGTGACCATGCCGGAGACTTTACACATCAATTGTGGATAAGCGGCAAGGCGTGAGATGCTCTCCCCCCATTCTCCCAACTCCGCCTGTTTCATATCTGGTTTCGATAAATGATTGATAATGCCGCGCAAGTTGGGTACATCATCGAGTACATCGAGCAATGCAGGAAGATGGCTCGGAAAAGTCAGTATATCGAAAGGGATGTTACGCCGTGCCACTTCAGCCAGCGCGGTGCGAAACAGGGGGTTCTTGATGAGAGCAGGATCATGTTCCTGCAGCATCGGGCGAAACCCCAACCATTTTGGCTGTGCGGAATAGTGATCTAGCCGAGCAGAAAACCGCTCATCCAACATATCAAGCCAACCCACCACCCCTGCAACGAAATCCGTCCGCTCAGCAATGTTGAGTAAGAAATCGGTTTCCGCTTCTGTTTCGGCAGCCTGGACAAGTATAGTACGAGAAATGCCAGCATCGTCAATCAAAGGAGCCAAGTCATCAGGTCCGAAGTCCCGTAGGAGAGGCGTAAGATTAGGCGTCATCCAAGTATAATCACCCCTGCCGACTTGCCAGAAGTGGTGGTGAGCGTCGATCATGCCGAACCTCCTCCACGTAATACCCCTTTCTTGAGAATGAGATTAGCGTAGAGACGCCGCTCACCGGTAGAAACTACGGCATAAGCCTTCTTTGCACGTTCGTAAAAATCGAAGCGGTCGATCTGCTCCATGTTGACGGGACCACCTTCAGCCTCGGCCATGACACGGTCAAAATCGTCGCAGACCGGAGGACGTCCATCGGGAGCTGCCATAGTGATAGCAGGCGCCTCTACAAAATCATCGAGGGGTAGGACGGACAGAATAGCTTCCAACACCCGGTCGGCAGGTATACCAGGCAATCGCACAAGACGTTGTGCAACGGTTGCCGCTGGAAAGTTCGAATCCGTTATAACTATTTCGTCCCCATGTCCCATGTCACGCAGAATAGAAAGAAGGTCACCGGTGAGTATCGTGTCTATATTTTTAAGCATGTCTCTTCCTAAGAGTTGTCTTCAAGAAAGTTGAGCCGAAGCGACCGCATCATCAAGATCGGACCAAATACTTTCCGGGAGCTCCTCCCCAAACCAATCTATATTCTGCTGCAGTTGAGCTGGCGTCTTGGCCCCGATTACTACGCATGTAACTGCGGGATGTCGGATGGGGAAGCGAATCGCAGCGGCTGCCAGTGGCACATCATAGTCGTCACAGACACAACGAAGCGCCTCAACCTTATTTATGATGTGGCGGGGGGCATCAGCATAGTTAAACTTCCGCCGACCATCTTTTTTTGCTGCCAAAATGCCAGAATTGTAAACACCGCCAATCGCCAGAGCGACTTCACGTTTCTGCGCAAGAGGTAGGAAGGTCTCTTCAGCGTCACGGTCAAGCAAGGAGTAGCGCCCCGCTAGCATGCAACAATCGAGATCGGTTTCCTCAAGCGCTTCCCTGATAATCTGCCATTCGTTTACACCGAGGCCAAAACCAGCAATATCCCCTGCTGCTTTTAACTCCTGTAATGCACGAAAACCGCCACCCTTCGTCAGGGCCTTCCAGTGATGCGCATTGGCCTCTCCATGCGTCACGTGGCCTATATCATGAACATAAAGCATGTCGATCCGACGCAGCCCTAGCCGCTGCTGGCTGTCGTCGAAGCTTCGCATAATGGCATCGTAGGAATAGTCGAAAACCTCGCGGAAGGGTAGGCCGTTATGCCAACCAGGGTCGAGTGGGTTCTTCGGAGGCTCTGGCGGTAGCCTGCGGCCTACACGGCTGTTGGTCATCAACCTACCTACCTTGGTTGAAAGGACATAGCTACCGGTCTTTTCCCGCAGCATATGACCAACGAGGTGTTCAGATCGTGTCATCCCATACATGGGGGCTGTATCGAAATAACGTATCCCACGGCTCCATGCGGTTTCCAGCATCTCTAGCGCCTGGTCACGTGGAACGTCGGTGTAAAGCCCTCCCAATGGCGCCGTACCGACGCCAAGTGCGGTGACCGTTAGGCCAGTGTTTGAAACGGGGCGGGGTGTGGTGGCAGTAATGGTCATGGCCTCATCCCTTTAGGAAAGATTACGTCGATTTGTACGAGTACGAGCCAGTACAACAAGCCCGACCCCGATGAGAAGTAATGACCCGCGGATAATCTGGCGCTCGCTATCGGTCCAGCCCAACAAGGCGGCACCGTTAAGTAAGCCAACTAAGAACAGCACGGCAGCCAAGGTTCCGAGAACGTTTGGTTTGCCAAACTTCAGCGCCATTCCCCCCAGCAGAACCGCTGTCAGCCCATCAAAGAAATAAGAATTGCCAAGGTAGGGTTGGCCAGAACTTAGATTAGCGGAAAGTAAAACCCCCGCCATAGCCGAGCCTATGCCAGAGAGGACGAAGAGCAGGAACATAAGCCGAGTCACCGGTATGCCAGCCTCAACCACCGCTTCACGGTTTTGCTCCATCGCGTAGATGTATCGACCGAATGTAAGCTTTTCTTGCAACACCCAGGCGACAACGTATAGCAGACCAACAATCACGGCAAGAAGAGGGATAGCTCCCACGATGCGCGCGTCAAGGATTGCTCCCACAAATCCAGTGGACGCCAGAGAGATAGATGTCCCCTTTCCAATAGCGGCGGCGAGGGAGGCGGCAAGTGCCCCGGATGCAATTGTAATTACAAGTGCAGGAAGGCGGAATACGGCAACTAATGTTGCATTAAGCACGCCGAAAACGATGCCGACTCCCAGACCACCAAGAACAGCGATAGGCCACCCGACACCAGTGGAAACTAGGCCTGCAACGGCCATATTGGCAAGTGCGGCAACGGACATGAAGCTAACATCGATCTCTCCTGCTGCGATAATCCATGTGAGACCAAGAAACATTAGGCCAGCAATAGAGGTAGACAGCAGAATCCCATGGATATTGCCAAGAGTTGTAAAGCTTGGTCGTAGGATTGCCAAGGCAACGAAGACAACAGCAACTAAAAGAAAAAAGCTGTAACGCATTACTACACGTTCGGCTGTTTTCTCTGCTTTTTGGCAGGATACTGTGGCCGGTACGGACTGCTGAACCATATCGGTCATGTCAGTGCCTCCTTTCGGATCGTAAATACCCGGCTTAGAGCGCCGAAGATTCTAACATCGAAGAGCGTTATTGAGAGGATGAGAACGGTGCTGACAATTGCATCTGAGTAGTAATAAGGGATAGCCAGAAGTGTAAAGCCGTTTAGCATCAGGGACATGAGCATCGTGCCTGCCATGGTCGCTAAAACTGATGGCCGACCGAAGAGCGCAGCCCCAAGGTAGACAGCTGCAAAAGCTGGCATTAGCAACTGATTGCCAGCAGTTACGTTGGCTGCTCCGGATGAGGCCACCAAAAGCACTATTGAGAGACACGCGCACAGTCCACAAATGGTGTAAGCTGCAACTATCATGGGCTTAACCGGAATCCCGGAAAAGAATGCAGAAGTTGGATTTTCCCCTGTAGCGTAGAAAGCTCGGCCAAAGCGTGATCCATGCAAGATTACCATCCCCACTAGCGCCACAGAAAGGAGAATCACAAAAGGCTTATCAAGGCCCAGCACTCTTCCATCATTCAGGTCAAGAAGGCCTGACATAAATAAGTTCTGCGAAATCGAAGTGCCACCCGAATAAAAATAACTAAACCCGATGGCCAACCCACCAGTCGCGATTGTTGTCACAATTCCCGGAAGTGCAAATCGTGCTATAATGATACCGTTAGTAATTCCGAAGACTAACCCCATTGCTAGACAACCACTAATGGCGACCCAAAGCGGTGCCCCGACAGAGATAAGCCAGCCTAAAGTCATAGCGCCTAACGAAGCCACACCTGGAAAGGACAAGTCATAATGGCGAACCACTATAACGAATGTTAAACCTAAAGCAGCTAGTCCATTTACCGACATATGCCGAAGCAGAGCATGCATATTGTTACTGGATAAGAAACTTGGTTCCTGGGTCCAGAAGGCTGCAGAAATGATTGCCACGATGGCAAGAAAAGCAACAATTCGAAATGTCAGAGCATATAGTTTCATTGCTGGATTCCCCCCATAAGACCAGCGTGAAAAAGATTATCCCGGCTGACGTTCCGGGCTAACACGCCGATAGGTTCACCCCGACAGAAGGCAATAGTTCGGTCAGCGACGCCATGCACCTCATCACAGTCCGAAGACATGACTATCACAGCAGCATTTTCCGAAAGCTCACGCATCAGGTCATAAATTTTTGCACGAGCTCCGATATCTACACCGACGGTGGGCTCGACAAAGATGTAAACACTCGCTTTGCTATAAAGCCCTTTGGCCACAACAACCTTCTGCTGATTGCCTCCGGAGTAGCCTCGCAAAGGTCGATTGAGCTTGGGGGGTTGTAGATCCACCCGTTCAGCCAATGCATGGGTTTCCCGTCGGTTCAGGCCAAACCGCAGTAAGCCGCCCAGCGATGCGCGGCTGAGGTTCGCCAATGTAGTATTGAATACCACGTCTTCTTCCATACTTAGTCCTTCAGCCCGACGATCACCTGGAACAAGAAAGAAGCCTTTCTTCAACGCGTCAGCGGGCGACCGAAACTGGACAGGTTGGCCATACAGTCGGATTTCACCTTCGTCGGGTTTCAATACACCAAAAAGGGTTTTTGACAGTTCGTCTATGCCTGAGCCGGCAAGGCCGAATATGCCAAGAATTTCTCCCTTACGTGCAACTAAATCTATGGCCTCAAAGTCACTGTGGCGCGCAAGGCCGTATGCTTCAAGAACCACTTCACCATTTACACGTTCCGAGTAGGGTGGAAAGAAATTTCCCGCTACTGCATCGAGCATCAGGTTTGGAATTGAAATGTTTTGCTCACGGGCATTCTCAGTCGTATAGCTCGCTACATTTCGCCCGCCTCGGAACACGGTGAAGCGATCAGCAATCTCGGACACCTCATCAAGATGGTGGGTTATGTATATTATTGCCAAGCCCTGCGCCTTGAGCGCCTCCATCATCGAAAAGAGTGATACCTTTTCGCGTTCAGTTAGGGTGGAAGTTGGCTCATCCAAGATAAGGATCCGCGCGTTTTCCAACCGGAGAGCGTGCAAGATGGCAACGATTTCACGGTCAACGGCAGGCATTTTAGCCACGGGCTGATCGAGGTCGATTTCGATTGGAAATCGATCCAATAATCTAGCCGCCTGCCGACGGATATCTTCGTGATCAACAGGGCTGAAGAGACCAGTGCGGGTAGCCTCCTGACCGAGAAAAATATTCTCAGCCCCGCTGAGATCGTCTACAAGTTCAGGATGTTGCTGAACTACTGCGATACCTGCATCAATTGCTGCCCGGGGCGAGCCGAGGGGGTAGTCTTCTCCATTAATGATAATAGAGCCAGCATCCTTAGAATAGACCCCTGACAAAATTTTAATCAGCGTGGACTTCCCGGCCCCGTTGACGCCTAAAAGAGCATGGATCTCACCTTTAGCAAGGTCGAAATCAATATTATCCAGGGCAAGTACATCCCCGAAGCGCTTTGTAATACCCCGCATGGCAAGGAAGCTTTCGCCACTCATCGCCTTCCTCCCGTTCAGGTGAGTCTTTGGCAGGTGGGACGCTCTTCCCCGAGCGCCTACCTGCCATGTTTTGTAAAATCAAGCTGATAAATTAGAGTACTCGCTGCCATCCAAGTTTGGCTGCTTCGCCCGGCTGATCGTAGGTATCGGGCATTTGCTCCATACCCGCGAGGCTCTCTTGTGTCACTGCATAAGATGGCGTGATAACAAAGCGAGGCGCATCCCGTCCATTCGCGACTTCAAATGCATAGAACGCGTTCATATATGCCATTTCGTAGAAACTTTGCGCCATGGTAATCTTAAACGGCGAACCAGCAGCGATATATTCAAAGCTCTGTCGCCCACCATCGATCCCTGTAATCATGACATCACGGCCAGAGGCACGGATTGCGAGCGTACCTTCTGATGCAGCGCCATCCCAAGCACACCAAATCGCATCAAGTTCGGGATTAGCCGTTAGAATCTGATCGACCACTTGCCTCGGTGTAGTTGACCCACCGAGAGCAAACGCGGTCTCCGACACGATTTCGATATCGGGGTACCGTGTGAAGACGGATTTAGCCCCAAGCGTTCGCTGATCCCAGCTTTCATTAGACGGTAGGGATACCAGTGCGACCTTACCCTTTCCACCTAGTTTGTCGACAATGTATTGAGCGGGATAGGAGCCGAGGCCAAAATTATTCGACATCGCAGTAGAAGTTACGGTCGTACCAGGTACATAGCTGTCGCCTATAAAAACTGGAACTCCCGAGGCAACTGCCTTCTGCACAGCTGGAGAAATTGCTGCAGCGTCAGCGGGTGTAATGAAGATCGCAGTTGGTCTAGATTCAACAAAGGCAAGGATTTGGTCTGCTTGTTTCTTAACGTCGTAATTCGCATCAGCGATGGTTAGCTCCCCGCCCAGCTTTTCTACAGCATCTCTGTAACCGTTCACTATATGCCGGCCTGACTCCCATACAGTCCAGCCTAGTGAGGCAGCAAAGCGCATTTCCGTATTTGGAACTTTTACACTACTGTTTATTTCGTTACTTTGCCCCCAAGAGATACTTGGACGCGCTAGGGCAGCAGCAACCGTGGCAGCGGCACCAGCCGATAACAAGCCACGACGGGTGAGTTTAATCCCGTTATATTCTGAAACTAACTCTTTATCTTTGTTACGTTCTGTCATTTTTATATCCTTAGTTACAGGCAGAAAGAGCTTTAATCGACGACCCGTTATGGGGCCTGCTATACAAGTTTCTCAGGCCGAGCGGCGCAAGATCTCTAGGTATTCCTCTTGTGTAGCAATTTGTGGATTGGTTGCATGGCAATGATCTTTTAGTGCAGCGTGCGACACCTTCTCCATCATCATGTCGGTCACGCCCATTTCTCGCAAACCGGCTGGAATGCCAAGCCGATGATTGAGGGCTGCAATAACCTCCGCCGGGTCTCCGCATAAGCGTTGAGTCAATACATCCCACTTCTTACCGATTGAGTCGCGATTAAAGCGCAGCACCTCGGGCATTAACACGGCATTAAGCGTGCCATGATGAAGGTTGAGTTCACGGATCGCGCCCAAGGGGTGGGTCAACGCATGGACTGCACCGAGACCTTTTTGGAAAGCCATTGCACCCTCCAAAGCGCAGGTCATCATGTCACGGCGAGCTGCAGTATTGCTTCCATCTTTCACTGCCACCTCTACCGCACCGAGACCGCAATCTAGACCATGCAATGCAATTGCCTCGGCAGGAGGATTGAAAGCGGGGGCCATGTAAGTTTCGAGACAGTGCGAGATCGCATCCATTCCCGTAGCCGCAGTAAGCCCTGGAGGTAGGCCATATGTCAGTTCTGGGTCGCAGAGTGCTATAGAAGGAAGATTATATGGCGAAAGGAGCCCAAGCTTATGCCCCTCGGCCGTAATGATAACGGATGCTCGTCCCACCTCGGAGCCGGTGCCAGAGGTTGTAGGTACTGCTACCAAGGGACATATATTACCGTGGATACGACCGACCCCTCCGTTGACCGCAGCATACTGACCAAGTGGTGGCAAGTGACCTGTCAGGATTCGCACTGCCTTGGCTAGATCAAGAGAGGAACCGCCACCTATTCCCACGATGCCATCGCATCCCGCGGCCTTATATAATTGCCACGCAGCCATGACAGCCTCTTCCGTCGGGTTGGCGGGGGTACCATCGAAAACAACGCATGCAGTTAGGTCAGCAGTGACCCGATCTATCATTCCGGTCGCTACGAGGCCTGCATCGGTTGCTATCAAGGGGCGCCTAACACCCAGCTCGTCCAGCAACTCTGGTAGGTGTGTGATCTGACCCTCACCGAACTCGATGCGAGTGAGGTAGCCAATCGTCCCTTTTACCGCGGTCTGTTTTACATCAGAAGTGTAACGTAGAGCTTTCATCGGTTCCTCTTTCTGCGGCAGTCCTGAGCTTGCGCCAGGTTGGGCTGATATATCTCACGCAAACCAGGTAATATATGAGCTGGCTTTCTGAACCCTAGCGCCTCACTCCGATGATGCATACTCGACTTTAGTGGCAAAGCTCTATCAGCGCCGCAAAAATGCCTCGATCGGCCTTACAGCCAAGGCTGCCAGCCTTGCTGAACATCACCCATGAGACAGGTGTATACTCCACGGAATCACTAAAATGACGAGGAAAGGTTTGTCTATGAAGGTAAATGTAGTCAATCCACAGGCTGCAGTGGCTGGGCAGGGAGTACCTCAGGGGTGCGGGGCAAGCAGGGAGAAAAAAATATTGCTCTTTGCTCCTGGATATGGCTACACTGACACCAAAGCGATATATCAGTCGACAAGAGTCCATGAATATACAGCAACCAAAGCATCCTCAGAAATCTGGTCAAATATATGGCGTCCTCCGGCGCGCTATCGTAATGCTGGAGATGAAACCAGGCGCTCCAGTCTCTGAAAAAGCCATCTGTGCAGCGTACAACGTTTCACGCACCCCGGTCAGAGAAGCTATTCAGAAGCTGGCTGAAGAAGGGTTGGTGAACGTAATTCCTCATTCGGGCACTTACGTGAGCAAGATCTCCTATAAGAGTGCAGAGGAAGGTTTCGTTATTCGACGTGCGCTAGAAATAGAGGGTGTTCGCCGCGCAGCCCACAGCCCTACTGATGCCTCAGTGGCCGAGCTGGACAGCATCATCAAATGGACACGCCAGATAATTGAAGATGAGCTGTTCGAATCCTACATCGAAGCTGATGACGCTCTACATAGCACCATTGCGAGAATGAGTGGCATGACTAGGCTATGGAAATTTATATCTATGGCCAAAATTGACTTGGACCGGATGCGGCAACTATCTGCTCCAGTACCAGGCCATTTAGTGCTGGTCACTGAGCAGCATGCTCAAATAGTTGATGCGATCAAACGCGGGAAGCCGGACCAAGCCGAGCTTGCTATGCGGATCCATCTGGATTCATCTTTTGAGGTTATGTCCAGGCTGATCGAAGACGAATTTTTTTTCGCGACAGAGAGCAGAACATGAACGTTTATGATAACCTAATCGATCCCCTCCCCCCCCTCATCGTGCTGAATTCTGAGGACAATGTTGCCGTGGCTCGGTCCCGGATCGATCCGGAAGTGACTGGGGAAGTATTAGGTGTTCGTCCCTTGAGCCGGATACCACGCGGGCACAAGATCGCCTTGCGCCCTATTCCTAGCGGGAGTCCTGTTCTTAAATATGGGCAAATAATTGGCTTTGCCACTCGGGACATCCCAGCAGGAGAACATGTGCATACTCATAATCTTGCCGTTGGGGAATTTGGCCGCGACTATGCCTTTTGCGTCGATGCTCGCCCTGTCGATCCAGTCCCGATGGATAAACAGGCCCATTTTATGGGATTTGTACGCCCAGATGGAAGAGTCGGCACACGCAACTACATCGCAATAATAGCGTCTGTTAATTGTTCAGCGACCGTGTCGCGAGCTATCGCAGCCCATTTCAGCGCTCCCGGAGTGATGGAACGCTTCGCTGGCGTGGACGGGGTGATCGGCCTGACCCATAGCGGCGGGTGTGCATTCAATACAAAAGCTGAGGGCTACGACTATCTGACCCGAACAATCGCAGGCTATGCCACCCATCCAAACGTAGGTGGCGTGCTGATGATCGGGCTAGGTTGCGAGACAAATCAGATCCCAGAGTTGCTTAAGCGCGAAAGACTAGCCGAATCAGACCGGCTACGCTCTATGACGATACAGGCTGTCGGCGGAACTCGCAAGACTATAGAGAAAGGGATTCGTGCAGTCGAAGAAATGATGCCGATCGTCGGCGCCACCCGCCGCGAAAAAGTCAGCGCCGCCGGGTTGACACTTGCTTTGGAGTGCGGTGGGTCAGATGGCTATTCTGGCATATCCGCCAATCCCGGGCTGGGCCATGCGGCGGGTTTGCTGATCCGCCACGGAGGGACAGTGATTCTGAGTGAGACGCCTGAAATATACGGCGCTGAGCACCTCCTTACACGCCGCGCCTCGAGGCCTGACGTGGCTGAAAAGCTGCTTGAGCGGATTGATTGGTGGCGTGACTACGCCAATCGCAACCGAGCCGAGATGGATAACAACCCATCCCATGGGAACAAGGCTGGGGGGCTTACGACGATTCTTGAGAAGTCTCTGGGCGCAGTGGCCAAAGGTGGAAATGCCCCCTTAGAAGCAGTCTACGAATATGCCGAAAAAGTTACAGCCAAGGGGTTGGTTTTCATGGATACGCCTGGATACGATCCAGTTGCTGTTACCGGCCAGGTTGCTGGTGGTGCTAACTTAATCTGTTTTACTACGGGCCGCGGCTCAGTTAGTGGCTTTAAGCCTTCCCCTTCTCTCAAACTTGCTACCAACTCCGAAATGTACCGCCACATGTCTGAGGATATGGACATTGATTGCGGCACCATCCTCACCGGTTTGGAAAGCATCGAAGAGTTGGGTCAGAGGATTTTCAATAACATGCTCGCCACGGCTTCTGGGCAGCAAACGGCCAGCGAGGAACTCGGTTACGGTGATAACGAATTTGTCCCCTGGCAGGTGGGCGCAATCATGTAACCCCTCTATCAAGCTCTGGTCAAGCACAGCATGAGGAGACATGCAAGATGGCTGTAACAGATAAGTTCTATGATGTTGTGATCGTGGGTGCCGGTGTTGGCGGTGGTGCCATGGCCAATCGCTTGGCAAACGCAGGTGCGCGGGTGCTGGTAGTCGAGCGAGGGAACTACCTTCCACGTGAGGCCGACAACTGGTCGGTCAAGGCTGTTTTTCACGATAAGAAATATACTACCCAAGAACTCTGGCGTGATAAGAGTGGCAATGCCTTTAACCCATCGACTTTCTATTTCGTTGGTGGGAATTCAAAATTCTTCGGCGCAGCTACGGTGCGCTTTCGCAAGGAAGATTTTGAGGTTCTTGAGCACGAGGCCGGCGTCTCACCTGCATGGCCCATCAGTTATGAAGATTTCGCTCCGTATTATGACGAGGCTGAACGGTTGATGGGGACCCATGGCACCGCTGGGGAAGACCCAATCGAACCGCCCCGCTCCGGCCCTTACCCTCACCCCGCTATAGGGCACGAACCTGAGATTGAAGCCATCGCAAAAAAGTTGCGATCCAAGGGCGTGCAACCGTTTTCCTTACCTATCGCTATCGACCGGCACGAGGGAGGAAAGTGCATTCGCTGCGCAACCTGTGATGGATTTGCCTGCAAGCTGGGCGCAAAAAACGATGCCGAGGTTCGATTGGTCGGTCCTGCACTGAAGACGGGACTTGTAGACTTGGTATTGGACACCAAGGTTTTGAGATTCTTGACCGATACCTCAGGCAAGAAGGTTACAGGCATCGAGGTGGAACAGGACGACCAAAAAAATACAATCCACGGAGATATCTTTATTTCTGCCGCTGGGGCAATTAATTCAGCCGCACTACTGCTGCGTTCAGCCAACCAAAAACACCCGAACGGTCTAGGTAACAATAGTTCAGACCAACTGGGCCGTAACTACATGGCTCACAATAACACCGCGATGATGGCGATCCATCCTTTCCGGAAAAATGGAGTAACCTTCCAAAAGTCGCTTTGTATTAATGATTTTTACCTTTCCAACAACGTGCGGCCCTACCCGTTGGGCAATGTACAAGGGCTAGGGAAGCTCCAGGGCGGAATGCTTAGCGCCAACGTACCCTTCATTCCCGAATGGTTAATGGATCACTTTGCCAAGCGCTCAGTCGACTGGTGGATCATGTCTGAGGACTTGCCCGACCCAGAGAACCGCATCACGCTCGACAGCGATGGCACAATCCGAGTTAGCTATACCTCGAACAACCTAAAAGCACACCAGGAATTGGTAAAGCATTGGGGGAAAATCATGCGATCTCTGGGGTATCCGCTAATTTTGACCCAAAAAATGGATATCACGGTATCCATGCACCAGTGTGGCACTGCACGTTTTGGCACTGATCCAGCAACTTCAGTGTTGGATCAATATTCTCGAGTATGGGATCTCGATAATCTCTATGTTGTCGATGCATCTTTTCTCCCCAGTTCGACGGGATTTAATCCATCTCTAACAATTGTCGCGCAGGCAGTCCGGGTGAGTGAACATCTGATAGCGAATGTCCTCAGGTCCACAACTGCTGCCTGAACAATCCATAAAAAGAGTGAGGTACTATGAACAAGACCAAAGGGCTATTTGACTTGAGCGGGAAGGTGGCACTTGTCACCGGCGGTTCACGTGGGATCGGAAAGGCGTTGGCGCTTGGCCTCGCGGGTCAGGGTGCAGCAGTGGTTATAAATTACCAGTCTTCTAAGTCCCATGCCGACGAAGTCGTGAATAAAATAAAAGCCGGCGGTGGAAGGGCTGTAGCCATTCAGGCAGACGTATCGCAAGAGGATGAAGCCAACCACCTAGTCATGGAAGCCGTCTCTGCCATGGGGAGGGTCGATATTCTAATTAACAACGCGGGTATCGTCATACCCACCAATGCTGAAGACTGCACTTTTGATGACTGGCGCCGCACTATGTCGGTTAACCTTGATGGTGTCTTTTTAGTCTCTCGTGCCGCAGGGCGGCACATGATTGAACGAGGCAGCGGTTCTATTGTGTCGGTCGGATCGATGTCGGGCCGGATAGTTAACTGGCCCTTCCGCCATGCGGCTTACAACGTTTCTAAGGCCGGCGTGCATATGCTGACGAAGTGTCTTGCCACGGAATGGGCCGAGTACGGTATCCGTGTGAACGCAATCGCGCCGGGATACATCCACACCGAACTGACTGATGAAGTTCTCAAGGAGCATCCGGAGGTGGTTCGCGACCATTGGGCCAAAGGGGCGGTGCAGAACCGGATTGGGGACACCAACGAATTAGTAAGCGCAGCCGTCTACCTGGCGGCTGATAGCGCTAGTTTTACAACTGGCGAGATCATAACAGTAGACGGTGGCCTGACGTTACGTTGAGAATTCCGAGAGGAGAGTCATATCATGGGAACAAAAGCATATGGGAATATCAGAGGATATGGTGGCCCGCTGCGTTATGTACAGGGTCCTGGAGCACTGGCCAGTCTCGGGATCTACGCTGCGGATCTTTCCGATAGAGCGCTGATTCTAATGGATGGGTTCGTTCAGGATACCTATGGGGAGACCCTCATGGCATCTCTAGCCGAAGCAGGCGTGACCGCGACGGCGGCCCGCTTCGGAGGTGAATCCACTGATGCCGAAGTAGACCGTTGCATTTCGTTGGCACGTGATGCCGAAGCCGGTGTGGTCATTGGCGTGGGCGGTGGCAAGACCCTTGATACCGGCAAGCTGACCGCAAGGGCTGTCGATGCCCGAATCATGACTGTGCCAACTATTGCCTCGACAGACAGCCCGACCAGCGCAATCGGAGTAATTTACACGGAGGACGGTGTCTACGTCCGTGTCGAACAGTGCAACCGCAATCCAGACGTAGTTTTAGTGGATAGCGAAGTAATACTTAATGCGCCAGTGCGTTTCCTCTCCTCCGGGATGGGCGATGCTCTATCCACTTGGTACGAAGCCCGATCAAATTTTGAAAGCCAGTCAAAAAACTATATAGACTCAGGGTTTGCCCCAACAATCGCCGGGGCTCAGATAGCAAAGGCATGTCATGATACTTTGATGCGAGATGGGATTTCCGGCTATCATGCAGCGAAGTCAGGCTGTCTGACGCAAGCAGTCGAGAACATTATTGAAGCGAATACGCTGCTGTCCGGCCTAGGCTTCGAGAATTGCGGCGTTTCGGCCGCCCACGGGATTCATGACGCCCTGACTGTCTTGGAGCCGACCCATGACTTCATGCACGGCGAAAAGGTGGCATTCGGTATCATTTGCCTATTAGTTATAGAGAACCGTCCAATTACAGAAATTACCGAGGCTGCGCAGTTCTGCGCCGCGATCGGCCTCCCCATTACGTTGGCGAGCTTGGGGCTAGCAGATGCTACTGACCAAGATCTATTACAAGTAGGAGAGGCAGCAATGGCACCAGCAAGTGTCATTCATTCAGTGCCTGTTCCGTTAAGCGCCAAAAAAATTGCTCATGCGATTCGTGCCGCCGATGCTATAGCAAAACATGTGACTTAGGGAAGCGCTGAACAACTCGGTTCTGGTGCGGTTGAAGTGTTCAGCGCGGCAAATTTGACGCCTCACCGGTTGTTTTCTGACCACCTCAGGTGATCTGTTTGTCCTGGCAGCCGGTTATCCGGCTGCCAGGCCAGAGTAAATATCCCCCGGCAAAGCCGGGGCTTTATATTGTTAGCCCCTCAAAGGGGCAAGAACCCTCGAGTTCGACAGTTATAAGCGTAAACTACTGATTATCCTGGAACGCGTTTTCAAAATTGGCACTACAAGCTGGATGCCATCGGTGCCGGCAGGCCAATCGCCTCGAAGAGGTCGCGTTGTTCAGCCCGGGATATTCATGAGGCAGGCCTGAGAACGAAGATAGCGGATGGGTTCTCTTGTAGAATCAAGCTGTTCCGGCAAGAACACGATTCAAGAGGCCATCCGCTATGGGTGAAAGGTTATCCCCCTGGATTCCGTCCTGCAACGGGTCCATCCGCGTTGAGCTTGATGGCCAGCGCACCACCAGTGACAGCGGTGCCTTGCTGCTGCGCGAAGCCCTCGACAGCAGCGGCGTGATCGCCGCCCTTGAGGATCATCTGGTCGACCAGCGCGATCCGGATCGCGTCCGCCACACCTTGGCCAGTCAACTCCGCACCGTGGTGCTACAACGGGCCATGGGCTGGATCGATCTCAGCGATACCACCACGCTGCGCCGCGATCCGCTCTGGCAACTGGTGTGCAGCGACGCGCGGAGCACGACGCCATTGGCACAGGACCGGCCGTCCCAAGCCACGCTGTCGCGGTTGCTGACCTGCCTGGGCCGGGGTGACAACTACCGTGCATGAAGGTCTTCTGCGGCTGGCGATCTGGCGACTGACCTCGCTGAACGGCGGCGAACGCCCCAAACACCTGACGCTGGATATCGACGGCCTGCCGATCGAAGTCTTCGGCCACCAGGGCGGATCGGCCTACCACGGCCATGTTGGCGCGCGGATCTACTCGCCGCTGATCGCCTCGCTGGCCGAGACCGGCGACATGGTCGGAGGCCTGCTGCGCGAGGGCAACGCCGGCCCAGCCGAGAATGCCGATACCTGGATTCCGCACCTGGTGCGGCGACTCAACGAGAGCCTCGGGGCCAGGGTGCGGGTGCGCATCGATGCCGGCTTCACCGACAACGACACGCTGGAGGCGCTGGAAGAGCGCGGCATTGAGTACTTGGGACGGCTGCGCAGTCACTCGGGGCTTCAGAAGCTGGCGGCGCCGTACCTGAGGCGTCCACGAGGTCGCCGCCCCGAACAACCCCGGGAGTGGTGCCACGACCTGACGTACCAGGCGGGGTCGTGGCCGGCGCCGCGACGCGTCGTGCTGGTGGTGCAGGAGCGCCCCGATGATCTGCTGCTGCATGCCTTCTTCCTGGTCACCAACCTTGGCAAGTTCGACTGGCCGCCGGCGAAGGTCCTGGCGCTCTACCGCAAGCGCGGCAGCGCCGAGGCTCACATGGGCGAGGTGAAGTCGGCCCTCGACGTGCACCTCTCCTCGACGGATCGCGGCGACTCCACTGTCCAGGACGTGATGGCCCGCAACGAGGTGAGCCTGCTGCTGAGCCTCTACGCCTACCAGGTCCTGCATGGGCTGCGGCGCTTGCTGGAGAGCCGGACGCACCAGGGGTGGAGCCTGATCCGGATGCGCGAGCAGGTGCTCAAGGTCGCGGCGACGTTGTCGCTGCACGCCCGACGCATCACGGTGCACCTCGGCGATGCCGCCGACAAATGGTGGCCCACCTTGCTGAAGGGGTTGCCTCGGCTAACGGCCCTGGCCTGACACTCGGCATCACCATGATTCAATCAGCCAGTAGAGCGGCCACAGCGAAGGTCGGCGGTAACGGCTGCGCCGGCGCTCGATATTAATGCTTAAAAGGCATGAATAGACGATCGGTGAGTCGGATAAGGAATAGACTACCCGGCTATCAAGCGGCTTGATGACGTTGAAGTGGGTCGATGCCAGCGACCACTCGGTTCAACACCCTCATTCGGTAACCTGATGAATGAGGCGGGATTAATGCACCAAGGGTGGTCGGCGCCGAGGGCCGTCTCGAGGATCGCGACTGCCCAGTCGGACTCGCGCCGCGCTTCGTCCGTCCGACCCAGTTCGGCAAGGATCATGGCACGACTGTCGAGAACGCATCCCACGTGAGGATGTTCTGCATCAAAAGCACTCGTCATGATTGCCAGGGCGAGAGCCGAACCTGAATCGGCTTCATCGAGCCGCCCAATGCTTCGACGCAGCCAAGACAGGCTGTTCGGCGTCGTCGCGTAGTGCGGATGCCGGTCGTCGAGCGTCGAGCGTCGCCGATAGGATCTCTAGCGCCTGCGCGTAGAGCGCCTCGGCCTCCAGGTAGCGCCCCGCCCCATCGCCTGCCAGACCTGGGCCAGGCTGAGCAGCGTCGTCGCCTATTCCAGATGCCGGTCGCCAAGCGTCGCCGAATAGATCTCAAGCACCTGCACGTAGAGCGCCTCGACCTCCGGGTTGCGCCCCATCGCCTGCCGGACGTTGTCTAGGTTTTGTACGAAAAGTAAATGCTGCTAACTTTTCCCATGCCGCAGCAGCATAGGTGAGGTATGGCAGAACGAGCTCTCCGAGCACAGCTGGTCGCTGATCAAGGATATCGTCTCACCGCCCCAGGCGATGGGCCGGCCACGGCGGGATGACCGCCAGGTATTGAATGGCATCTTCTGGGTCCTGTGCTCGGGGGCCAAATGGCGTGACTTGCCTGAGCGCTATGGCCCCTGGACCACGGTGTATGCCCGATTCCTGTCGGGTGACATGGAAAACTGACCCCCAGGCGACACGGAGAATTGCCCCCTCCGTGATCTCACCAGGAGGGTCCATGCATGCAGCAACCCGGATATAACGTTCCCCACACTCAGGTACGAGGGGAACCGATGCAGAACCCAGAGGATGTCGCGGCCATGCTGCGCCTGAAGGCCTGCGGCTGGGGCGACCGGCGCATCGCCGACGAACTCGACGTCAGCAAGAACACCGTCAAGCGCTACCTGCGACAGGGCGGCTGGGCACCCTATGCCAGCCCGCAGCGCACCAAGTCGCTTGATGGCCTGGAGGACTGGCTGCAGGCCCGCTTCCTGCAGCATGCTGGCAACGCCGCCGTGGTGCTGCAGGACTTGCAGCTCGAACATGGCCTCACGGTCAGTCTGGCCATTCCGGCGCGTTATTTTCCGAAGCAGGTTGCCCCCCTACGCTGATCCCGTCATCCATCGACGGGGAGTCAGTTCCTATGCCTACCAGACGCCATCCGCGATACTCGGCCGAGCAGTGGCAGGCCTGGATCGAGGAGTAAGCCAGCGGCGGGCTGTCTCAGCGTGCGTTCTGTGAACAGAAGGGTCTGTCCAAAAGCTCTTTCCAGCTCTGGAAGCGCCGACAGGGAGACGGGGGCAGCGGCGCCTGCGGCGTCCCGAGCGGCCAGTGACGTGTCGTCGATCTTTGCCCCGGTGATGGCGCCCGATGAGGCGCCAGAGCATGACGCACGAGGCTGGGAGATCGAGGCAGGCAAGGCCATTGCCCTCAGCCATGCCGAGTTCGAGGCCTTGATCGAAGGCTTTGATCTGGTGGTCACGAAACGCTGAAAACGCTGGCATCCCAAGCTGTCAACGGCCTAATGGGGTGGTAAACAGAAGCTTGATTCAACAAGGAATTTCACCCTGTGTCCTCGGCATCCTTGGAGGAGAAATATCAGCAGGCGCTGGTCGATAACTCGGCGCTCAAGATAAAGAATGCCTCGCCCCAATTAGATCAGTTCAAGGATGTCGAGTGCAATGCTGAGAGACGTCCTGATGAACCCTGCTGCTCTCATCAGTAGCACCATACGCCTGAACCATGGCCAACCGGCAGCCCTCGAGAGGGCTGCCAAAGACGTCATGCAGATGCGGGAACCGATGATCAACCGATGGCATTGCTCCGTCTCAAGTCTCCTCGGCGCATGGCCCGATCGATCGGCAAGGCGGCAGCCGCTAGCCTCCATTCAACCGCGAGAAAAGCCACTCGGCGATACTCAAGGTAGCCAGATCACCATCACGGGGGCCGATCAGCTGCACGCCGACGGGCATACCGCTGGCACCTGTCAAGCCGGGCACGTTGACGCAAGGTGTACCAAGCAATGTCCAGATGCGGCTGAATACGGGGTCACCCGTTCCTGCGGCATGTGCCGGCGCTTCCCCCGGGGCGCTGGGCGCCAGCAGGACATCAATGTCCATGAAGACCCGACCAAGCTCGGCTCGACAGCCCCGCGCGGTCTGCCGGGCCTGGTCATAACGCACCGCCGGCACGCCGCTACCCTCATCCAGCAGCGCCTTGAGCTGGCTGCTGAGCTGATCGCCATGCCGGTCACGCTCGAAGGCCAGGCTGCGACAGGCTTCATAGATCATGATGGTGTGCTGGGCCGCGAGGAGCTCATCGAAACTGGCCGGCAACCTCACGTTGTGCACCTCGCCGCCAGCGTCCCGGATACACATCACCGCCTCTTGCAGGGCCTGCTCGGTATCCGCCGTGGCGGCCTCCCACTGGGGCGTAAGGCATAGCCCCACCCTCGGAAGATGTGTTGCTGGCCATGACGGGGCCAGATCGCGCCCACTCAGCACGCCAGCCAATCGCCCGACATCCGGAACATTGCGGGCGAACACGCCAACCGTATCCAGCGACCAGGCAGCGGGCTTAAGCCCCGCCGTATTGATCAGGCCATAGGTAGGTTTGTACCCCACCACGCCGCAATAGGACGCGGGTCGAATGATGGAGCCGGCGGTCTGGGTACCAAGGGCCCACGGCACCATGCCATCCGCCACCGCCGCGGCCGAGCCACTGGACGAGCCCCCCGGTGTGCGCTCTAGATCATGAGGGTTGCGCGTGCCGCCGGGCGAGTAGAAGGCGAACTCCGTGGTCACGGTCTTGCCCATGACGATGCCCCCGGCACGGCGAAGCAGTGCCACCACTGCGGCGTCCGAGGCGGGCCGATGGTCGGCATAGATGGCCGAGCCACACCCGGTCGGCATGTCATGGGTGCTGAACAAGTCCTTCACCGCGACAGGCATACCATGCAGCGGCCCCTGTGATGCTGATGAATCCCGACGGCGGGCCTCCTCGAGCGCCCGACGCTCATCGAGATATTGCCAGGCGGCGACATCAGGCTCGCGGGCCGCCACGCGTTGCAGACATTCCCGCATCAGCGCCTCGCTGGTGAGGTCACCGGTCCTGATCGCTGTCAGGCCGTCTGTGGCGGTGCGCCATGTGGGGGGAGTCACGAGGCATTCCAGTGGGTCATGATGGCGACATAGGCCGCCTTGGCCTGCTCGATGCGATCGACAAAGCAGTATTCATCCGTCTGGTGGGCGAGTGACGGCTCTCCAGGCCCGAGAATAATGGTCGGAATATCGCCGTAGTATGGCGTGAGTGCTGAGGCATCGGTGAAATAGTTGACCCCGCGCGCGTCGGGCATGTCCCCGAGCACAGGCTGCATGATGGCAAATACCTCCCGCACCCAGGCATGCTGGGGGTCGGTCCATACGCCATCCAAGTCGATCACAGTTTCCAGCTCGCTCAAGTCGGGAGCGAGATGCCCCCCGAGGCCATCGCGGAGAGCATCATGCGAGGCGCCCGGCGTCGTGCGAATATCGATGCCGATACGACACAAATCCGGCACGGAGTTCATGTTCAGGCCACCGGAAATGGTACCGACATTCAGCGTATCACTGCCGAGCACCGCATGCGGCGGTCGGTGAAATTCGAAGGCCTCGAGCTTGGCAACGACCCGCGCGGCCTTGTACACGGCATTGACGCCATGCTGGGGCATCGACCCATGCGCGGTGGCCCCCTGAGTGAGGGCATTGAGCCAGAGCGCCCCCTTGTGCCCGACCATGGGAAAGTTGCTGGTCGGCTCGGCCACGATCATGGCACCGGCCTCGCCGAGCAGACCCCCCTGCGTAGCGAGAAAATACGCCCCCTCACAGCCGGTTTCCTCGCCGGCAGTGATCACCAGAACCACGCCGGGCCCCTCATCGAAGGTATCCGCCAGATCGATGGCCGCGGCGACGAAGGCAGCGACGCCCGCCTTCATGTCGGTGGAACCGCGTCCGTAGAGCTTGCCATCGATGATGTCACCGGAAAACGGATCGACGCTCCAGGGCTGGGCGCCGAGGGGCACCGTATCGATATGGCCTGTGAAACAGATCGGCTTGCCAGAGTGCCCCCCCCGACGCGCGATGACATTACTGCGCCCCTCCTCGCCCTCCGGATAGGCCACCGTGAAGCCCGCCGCCGACAGCAACTGCCCGATATGATGGGCGCACTCGCGCTCCTGCCCGGGGGGGTTGATGGTGTTGAACTGTACCAGCGCCTGGGTCAGCGCCACGGGATCGACCGAACTCGGCATGATGAACCTCTCCTGATGAATGGAATCGACCTGCGGCGATGCTGGCCGGTGGGACCCGACAGGGTGCCTGTGGACTTGCCCTCAGCCGAAATAGGCCTGATGAACCTCATCGTTCTCACTCAAGGCCTTGGCATCACCTTCCGCCACCACGCCCCCCTTGCTCAGCACATAGCCGTAGTCGGAAATCGCCAGGGTCTGGCGCATGTTCTGCTCCACCAGAAAGATGGTCACCCCGCGCTCGTTGATGCGCTCGATGATGCTGAAATTCTCCTTTACGAACAGCGGCGACAGCCCAAGCGAGGGCTCATCGATGAGCAGCAGTTGCGGTGAGCTCATGAGCCCCCGGCCGATGGACAGCATCGCCTGTTCGCCGCCGGACATGGTCCCGGCGAGCTGGACATGGCGCTCTTTCAGGCGCGGAAAGATCTCGTAGGCTTCCTCGATGCGCTCACGGATCACCGCGTCGGACTTCACCTGATAGGCCCCCAGGCGCAGGTTTTCCTCGACGGTGAGCTTGGGAAACACCTTGCGCCCTTCAGGAATGCAGGAGATGCCATTAGCGATCACCTTGTGGGTCGACAGGCCGGTAATGTCCTGCCCGTTGAAGGTGATCCGCCCCTCGCGCGGTACGGTCAGTCCCAGGATGGAGCGAATCAGGGTGGTCTTGCCTACCCCGTTGGACCCGAGCAGGCAGGTAATCTTCCCCGGCCGCACCGCGAGGGAGACGCCCTCCAGCACATCCGCCTTGTCATAGGCGGTATAGACGTTCTCTATCTTTAGCCCTTCGGTCATGACAGCGCTCACTCAATGCCGAGGTACGCTTCACGCACCTGTGGGTTGTTGACGACATCCTGGTAGGTGCCCTCGCAGATCTTCTTGCCGAAATTGAGAACCGCACAGTGATCGGTGATGCGCTCCATGACACTCATTTCGTGCTCGATGATGATGATCGAGAGCTCCGGGGTATGTTCGCGCACCGAGAGGATATCCCCCATCAGCTGATGGGTTTCCTCATGGGTCATGCCCGCCGACGGCTCGTCGAGCAACAGCAGCTTGGGCTGGCTGATCAGCGCTCGGCAGATCTCGATGCGCCGCCGATCCAGCATCGGAAAGCCCCCTACCGCCTCGGACATGCGATCGGCCAGGTTCGGGCTGAAGGCCCGCACGAGATCGCGGGCCTGCTCGTAACGCTGCTCGAGATCCCGCGCGAAGGCGCCGCGCCGAAATAGGTTGAAGCCCAGCCCCAGGTTCAGATGCTTGTGATTGCCGACCATGATGTTGTCGAACAGGGAGAGCGACAGGCACATGCGTGAACGCTGAAAGGTGCGTGCGATGCCGGCACGATACACGGCCTGGGCCGAGTGCTTGCTGATGTTCTCACCCGCAAAGTGAGCCTGGCCGTCACTGAAGTCGTAGATCCCCGTCAGGACATTGAAGAAGGTCGTCTTGCCCGAGCCGTTGGGCCCCAGAAAGCCGAGGATATCGCCACGCTTCACTTCGAGATCGAGATGATCCAGCGCGACGAGGCCACCGAATCGGCGCGTGACCCCCTCGCAGGACAGCAGTACATCTGACGCGCTCATGATCTGGCCCCCCCGCCCGGGATGTAATTACGCATGCCGCGAGGAAGCAGTCCGTCCGGCCTGAACAGCAGCACCAGGACCACCAGGCCGGCAAACAGCAGGAATCGGTACTCCTGAATCATCTGCAGTTTCTCGGGCAAAATGACGACAATGGCTGCCGCCACCGCCAGCCCCCAGGGATTGCCGATGCCGCCCAACAGCACGATGGAGACCAGGATCAGGGAGTCGCCGAAGCTGAAGTTGGCGGGAGCAATGAAGCCGAGCATCATGGCATACAGCGCACCGGCCATGCCGATCAGAAAGTTCCCCAGCGTGAAGCCGACGACCTTCCAGCGGGCGATGCTCAGCCCGTAACAGGCGGCCGCCGTCTCGTCGAGCCTGACGGCATCCATGCTCAACCCGATCCAGGAGCGTTCCAGGCGCTTGACCAGGGCGAAGGCGATGACCAGCAAGGCCAGGGCCAGCAACAGGTAGTTCAGGTAAAAGGACCCGTAGAAGCCATTCTCCAGCTCGATCCCGGTGTTGAACCCCCAGCCGAACAGCGCCATTTCACCGGTGGCCAGGCCCTGTGGCCCGCCCAGGGTGTCGTTGACCTGGAGAAAGCTCATGAACAGGATGGCGAAGGCGATGGTCACCACCGCCGAGTAGTGTCCCTTGGTACGCAGCACCGGCAGTACCAGTAGACACCCCACCAGTGCCGACATCACCCCACCGATCACCAGCACCAGCAGGGGCGGCACGGCGGTATGGGCCAGCAGGACCGCCGAGGTATAGGCCCCCACCCCGAGGAAAGATGCCCCGGACAGGTTGACCAGCCCGAGATAGCCGAACTGAATGGTCAGCCCCAGGCCGGCGAGCATGTAGAGCAGCACGATCGCGATCATAAGCAGCGTGAAGTGATCCTCGCGGAACACCGCCGCCAAGGCCAGCACGCCGCACACGGCAGCACCATTCATGAGTTTTTCATGATCGCTGAAGGCGCGACCGACATAGCCTAGTCCCCCCAGGCGAGACACGCCGAGCGTCACCGCCACGGCAAGCGCCAGCAGGAAGCCGATGACGTACTCGTTTTCCGCCTTGAGAAACCAGATCGCGAAGCCGGTCGTGAGCAGCGCGGCGAGCAGCCCAGCGAACAGCGACAGGTTCGACTCCGAGAGTCGACCGAGCACGGGGATTCGGTATATCAGATTATTTTGCATCGACTCAGACCCTTTCACTGGTACGTTCGGCGATCAGCCCGGTCGGTCGCCACGCCATCAGCACGATCACCACGGCAAACGCGAAGACGTCCTTGTAGGCGCTGGCAAACGGCAAGGCCACGGAACCGATGGTCTGCAATGCAGCAAACAGGAAGCCGCCCAGGATGGCACCGTAGATGCTGCCGAGCCCACCGATGATCGCGGCGGCAAAGCCGATCACCCCGAGCAGCAGGCCGTTACCGAAATTGATCTCGTTGTAATACAGGCCATTCATTACCCCGGCGAAGGCAGCGACACCCGAGCCGATGGCGAAGGTCACCAGCACCACCAGCCGGAAATTGATTCCCATGGTCATGGCCGTTTCTTCATCCTGGGCGACCGCCCGAATGGCCAGGCCCAAACGCGTGCGATTGATCACGAGATGCAGGGCGACGATGAGCAGCAGTCCGGCGATCAACAACATCAGACTGTCGACGCGCAGGGTGAAACTGCCAAAGGTGAAGGCCTCATCGGGCAGCAGGGCAGGAAAGCGCTTGGGGTTGGAACCATCGGGGAAGAACAGGCGAACGCTCTCGCGGAGCACGGTGCCCAGCATGAGGGTGATCAGCAATGTATTGAGCGGCGGCGACGATCGCAGCGGCAGCACCAGGTATCTGGCAATCAGTGCCCCCAGGAGGGCCACCACACCGACCGATGCCAGCAGTGCCCCCAGCAACTCGATGATGGGATTATCGATCCCGATCGCCGCCAGCGCCAGGATGGCGGTATAGCCAACGAAAGACCCCACCATCAAAACATCGCCATGAGAAAACTGAATAACGTTGAGCACCCCGAAAAACAGGGTGAATCCTACGGCGACCAGAGCGTACATCATCCCCAGCATGAGGCCGTTGATGACATACTGACCCAGGAGTCCGATGTCCATTGAAGGCACCTCGAAAGTCGTGTGTGGAAAAGGGCGGGCGGGAGCACGCCTCCCTGAGGAGGCGCTCCCGAACGGCTCGAGGTGTTACTGGACATTGACCAGACTACGCTGGCCAGACGCATATTCACTGTCATCCCAGACGAGCCACTCGCCGTCCTGGGCGACATACTTGGTGATCAGGGCCACGACGTTCTGGCCATGATCGTCGAAGGTGATCTCGCCGACGATGGAATCCTTGCCCTCGGTGTTGCCCAGGGCATCGATGACCTTGCCGCGATCCGGCCCCACCGCTTCGATGGTATCGAGCACCAGATCCATGGCCGCGAAGGCGAAGGGACCATAGGCTTCGGCAGGATCGGTATAGCCGGCTGCCTCGTACTGTTCCTTGAAGAACTGGCCACCCGGCAGCTTGGCCAGCGGCGCCCCTTCGATGAAGGCCAGCGAACCCTCGGCCAGATCACCCAGTCCCTGCAGATAGGCATCGGAAACGATGCCCGAGGTACCCTCGAACTGCGCCTCGATACCGAGTTTCTCCATCTGGCGACGGAGACGCACACCCAACGGCGACAGACCGCCGAAGTAGATGACATCCGGCGCCAGTGCCTTGGCCTGCGTCAGCTCGGCGGTGAAGTCCTGCTGGTCCGAGGCGACACCGAAGGTCTCGAGGATCTCACCACCACTCTCGGTGACAAACTTCGAGAAGTGCTCGTTGTGGCCCTTGCCATAATCCGTGGTGTCATGAATGACCACCCACTTCTTGTAGCCCTGCTCGGTCATGAACTGCGCGGCGGTTTCGTTCTGGTTGATCATCGTGCCGTTGACGCGGTGGACTTCCGGGTACTCGTTGCCATAGGTCACATCCGGCAAGACGGCACCCCACACCACCGCCGGCAACTTGAATCGGTGATAGACATCGGCCGTGGCCATGGCCACCGCGGAACAGTAGTGCGTCACCGCCGCAATCACATCTCGATCGGCCGCCGCCTTGGTCGCCACCTGCACACCGATATTGGGTTTGCATTCATCATCGAGCACCAGCAGCTCATAATGGTACTTGGCATCGGGGTCCTGGTTGCGCAGCGCGACCGCCAGCTCTGCCGAGTTGCGTCCGCCGAGACCGTTGGCGGCCACGCCCCCGGAGAGCGGACCGATAAAGGCCACCTCGACCGTATCCTTGGCCTGGGCAGCCCCGGCACCGAGTGCGAGTGCCATGGCCGTCATACCGACGACCGTCTTCATGCCTGAAAGCGTCATGGAACAGTACCTCTTGTTAAAGTTGTGGGTTGTTGGTGTTGCGGTAAGGTGCAATAGGCAGCCCAGTGGATGGCCTATTGCGATGAAGGCATACGTGCGGCTCCAGACTCTCCCGCCAGACGAATCAAGGCATTGCACAACACCTGGGTGCCTGCGCGGAGATCCTCGGGGGCTGCACTTTCCGCCTGGTTGTGACTGACACCGCCCTCGCAGGGCACAAACAACATTCCTGTCGGGGCCATGGTATGCAGCCATTTCGCATCGTGGGTGGCACCAGACATGAGCTCCAGGGTCGCCATGCCTGCGTCGCGGGCGGCCAAGGTCAACAGCCGGCGAATGGCTGACGGAAAATGAATCGGTGCCGAGTGCGACAGTTCTTGGACCAGCACGTCGCAGGGAGCTGCCAGCTGCTCGCAGAGTGGGGCGATGGCATCCCCCATGCGCTCGAGCGCGCCGGCGTCGGGATGACGGAAGTCGATGGTGAACACCACCCGCCCAGCGACAGTGTTCGGGGATCCCGGCTGCACCTGCCAGCGCCCGATGGTGAACCGGGCGATATCGTCCTCATCCTCGAAATAGCGGGTCAGCGCCATCGCGATGCGCATGGCCGCCGCCTGGGCGTCGCGGCGTGCCGCGCGGGGTGTGGTACCCGCGTGAGCCTCTTGGCCTTGCACCTCGATCTCGAACCAGCGCAGTCCCTGGATGCCCGACACGATCCCCAGCGAGCATTCCGCGCGCTCCAGCACCGGACCCTGCTCGATGTGGGCTTCCAGATAAGCGTGCACCGGTGTGCCGAAGTCGCGACGGGGGAGCTCACCGTGCCGCGCCAGGAAGAGCTCGATCACATCCCCCAACGCCATGCCCTGATCATCCCGCGCGGCCAGTGCCTGGTCCAATTTCATGCCGCCAGCAAACACGCTCGATCCCATGGTGGTTGGCGGGAAACGGGACCCTTCCTCATTGGCCCACACCACCAGCTCCAGCGAACGCGGCAACGACAGTTGCCGTGCCTGTATCGCCGTCAAGGCCTCCAACCCCGCCAATACCCCGAAGGTACCGTCGAACTTGCCTCCCGCCGGCTGGGTATCCAGATGTGATCCCGTCAAGACCGGCGGCAGGGTGGAATCGGTGCCGGCCAGGCGCAGGAACAGGTTGCCGATGGCATCGATCGAGGGCTCAAGCCCGCTCTCGGCGGCCCACGCCATCAACTGCAACCGCGCGTCGGCATCCACCGCCGTAAACGCCTGCCGGTTCACGCCGCCCCGGGCCAGGGCACCGTGGCTGGCCAGCGCCATGTGGCGATGCCAGAGACGCTCGCCATCGATGGCGACCTCTGGGCATCCGGATGTTCTTGCCGTATCGCGGCCTGGCTTGCTAGCAGTCATAATGATAGAACCTTACCTATATTCATGGGCATGAATCCCAAGATAGACCTTTCATAAAGAATTGCAAGGACCAGGCCATAGCAGGCAGTTTGTCACGAATGATGGGGCACAAGGCTGCCATACCGCGCCTCAACGCCTTGTTATGGTTGTATAAATGCTGTCTTTCGCTGCCTGATGGCGTGATTCGAGACGCTTGCCCGACGCGACGATACAATAAGCGGTAGCTGCCATACTCAGCCTCTCACTTGCACCAGGGCAGCCTCGATGCACTAAAACAGTGCCGGCGCGCCAGACCTAACCGCCCTTGGAAATCGACCAGACATTCCTCGGGATCTCACTTGAAGAGAAGAGACCAATCGATGGGGAAAGATCCAAAAACAACACCAACCGGTGAAACCGATAGTGAGCTCGGCATACGCATCAAACACCTTCGCATGAGCCGTGGCTTGCGGATGCGGGAGGTGGCCAAGCAGGCAGCCTGTTCGGAAAGCATGGTATCCAAGATCGAGGCGGGCCATACCGTACCCTCACTGAGGGTCCTGCACAGCATTGCGCATGCCCTAGACGTCAGCATCGCCTCGCTGTTCGAGACCCCGAAGGCCGCCGGCATCGTGCGACGTGCCGGGGAGCGGCCGATGATTCGCCTGAAGGGTGCCAACTACTCGGGTCAGATCGCACTGGAAGGCCTGGCTCCAACCGAACAGAATGCCCTGCTCGAGGCAAACATTCACATTGTCGAACCAGGCGCCGAAAGCGACGGCGCCATCAGCCATGAAGGCGAGGAGCTGGGCCTGGTGATCGAGGGCTGCCTGGAGCTTCAGGTCGATGATGAGACCTTCTTTCTGCAGACCGGGGACTCCTTCTGGTTTCCGTCCAATCGCAAGCACCGCTACCGCAACCCTGGTCGCACTACCGCCCGTATCGTCTGGGTAAATACCCCACCAACCTTCTGACCGCGCTCGGCCCCGATGCCCATGCCACGGGGCCGGAACATCAGTTCTTGCCCTCTGACGGAACGTCGCTGCAGACAGGAGTCTGCTGAGACCCGGCTCGGGAGAGGCCAGCAGGGCGCACTCGTTGAGGAATTCGTGACAAGGCGGGCGTTGGAGCCATTCCAGAACAGGCGCGGCAGGCGAGGCAACAGGGCGGGACAAATGAGCGTCAGTGGTGGGTGGTGGTCAGGATCAGGACAGCGCACCTGGAGTTATGCCGCTTCTCTGTCTCGCAGCGTCACGCGGCTCGGCCAAGCAATCGGGTAGGGACCGGGGTCACCCCCGGTGCCCTCCCAGACCACCGCATATGTACGGATCCGTATACAATGGCCTCACGGTTGATGAAGTCTGTGATCTGCGAGGGCTTGAAGGCGCCGCGGAGTATGGTGGGGTAGAGACCCGGCTCGGTGTCCAGCGGATTGTGGATTGTCACGATCAGCCACGGATCTCCGAGCCCTATCATGTCCACGCCGTGCGGGTTGTCGTTGGCGCGCAGGAAGGCCTCCATGCTGGCAAACGGGGAGGACTCCATCCCATTGCTTACGACCAAACACCTCGATGGGCAGGCCATCGAGATCCAGGATTACGACAGCAGATCCCAAAGCATCGCGCGACAGCTCTCCGCGGCGGAGACGGGTCATGCCACGGTCACCGCCCCCTGAGGGCGCGGGATCGTGAGTCAGATGCACTCAGCATCCTGATGCTGGGTGGCCAGCGGTGGCAAGGGGCTTACCATCAGTACCGGGACAAATGGTGGTGTGTCGCACCCCGACTCCCGCCGACGCGCGTCACGGATCCACTTGTGCACCAGGTTGCCGTTCAGGCTATGTTCCAGGGCAACTCCGGCCACCGAGGTGCCGGGTTACTGGCAGGCAGTCACGATCCTGACCTTGAACTCGGGAGTGTAGTGGCGACGCCGACGAATCACGCGATCAATGCTTGGGATGGTCGTAAGCGTTCGGGCATCACCGCTTGTCAGTGATCAGGCGTTGTGCTGCCAGTTGTGGGGCAGGAGTTCGTGGATTTGGCTGGCCTTGTGTGTCGGCAGCCGTTCCAGCACGTTCTTCAGGTAGGCGT
>NZ_JAKVPY010000017.1:0-105959 GCF_022487945.1 Halomonas flagellata | reverse complement strand
CAAACGTTCTCAAAAAGACCCGAAGGTCTTTGACGAGTCGCTTGCCTTGATGGTTCTGTGACTGGTCACCGACCCATCGACAAGCGCCCACATGAATTACCTGATCGATTGTTAAAGAGCGGCTCCGGACTCTCGTAAGGAGCGGAGCGTCTCGCTGTTGCTGTGCCGTCTGGCCCAGCGCCCGGCGAGGAAGGCGTATTCTACGTGACCGGCGCTCGCTGTCAAGGCTTCGTGTCACCACCCGACCGGGTGGGAAACCTCGACGCGCCAGCCTCGCTGGTCGCCGATAGAGCCCTCAGCGGGTCTCTGTCACGAGTGGTGCGCATTCTACCGAATCCGCCGCGCCTGTCAAGTGAGAGCTTTTCGAAAGCTACGAAAAACCTCATAAATAACAAACACTTCTACCACTCATCACCGCCTGCAACGTTGCCCGTCGCCGGCAGCGGATGCGTACTTTACGGATTTCCGCGGGCCTCCACAAGGCCTTTTCGAGAAAAACCTCGAGGCTATGATAGGAGACCCGCTAAGGCTGGTGAAAGTTCGCCCACAGGGAGCTGCGGTGGCAAGAGGTTGTGGATAAGCCGCCGTCCACCAGACAGCACAACGCCCGCACAGGGCGGGCGCTGGCAGTGAGGGAGTTGGGAGAGCCAAGGAGCAACTGACTTGTAATCAGTTGCTCTACGTCAGCGCACGGTCACCCGAGCGAAGCGCTTCTTGCCGGCCTGGATGACGTAGCTCTTGCCGCTGTCGAGCATATGGTCGCGCTCGACCACCTCGCCATCCACCTTGACCCGCCCGTTGCCGAGCATGTCCTTGGCCTGGGCACTGTTGTTGGCCAGGCCGGAGCGGTTGAGCACCGCGGCGATGGGTGCCTGGGCACTGCCCGCGAAATCGACCTCGACCTCGGGCAGGTCTTCCGGCAGCTCGCCCTCGGCCAGCAGGTTGCCGGCGGACCGGTGGGCATTGGCCGCGGCTTCCTCACCGTGATAACGACCGATCAGTTCGCGGGCGAGGAGCATCTTGATGTCGCGGGGGTTGGCCCCCTGCTCCGCATCGCGCTTGAGTGCCTCGATTTCCTCGTTGGGCTTGAGCGACAGCAGCTCGAAGTAGCGCCACATCAGGCTGTCGGGCATGGAGACCAGCTTGTTGAACATGGCGCCCGGCGCCTCGTCGACGCCCACATAGTTGCCCAGCGACTTGGACATTTTCTGCACGCCATCGAGACCTTCCAGCAGCGGCATGGTGATCACGACCTGGGGCTCCATGCCGAAGTGCTTCTGGATCTCTCGGCCCATCAGCAGGTTGAACTTCTGGTCGGTGCCGCCGAGCTCCACGTCCGCCTTCAGTGCCACGGAGTCGTAGCCCTGCACCAGCGGGTAGAGGAACTCGTGGATGGAGATGGACTGTCCGGACTGGTAGCGCTTCTCGAAATCGTCGCGCTCGAGCATGCGCGCCACGGTGCTCTGCCCTGCCAGCTCGATCATGTCGGCCGCGCTCATGGCGGAGAACCACTCGGCGTTGAAGCGCACCTCGGTCTTCTCGGGATCGAGGATCTTGAACACCTGCTCCTTGTAGGTCTCGGCGTTGACCCTGACCTCCTCCGCGGTGAGCGGCTTGCGCGTCACGTTCTTGCCGGAGGGATCACCGATACGGCCGGTGAAGTCGCCGATCAGGAAGATCACCTCATGACCGAGCTCCTGGAACTGGCGCATCTTGGTCAACAGCACGCTGTGGCCCAGGTGCAGATCGGGGGCCGTCGGGTCGAAGCCCGCCTTGATGCGCAGCTTGCGCCCGGACTCGAGCTTCTTGACCAGCTCCTCCTCCAGCAGAATCTCCTGGGTGCCTCGTTTCAGAAGCGCCAGCGCGCTCGCCACATCGGTCATCTTCTCCCACTCCACGAAATCACGGTTGATCCCCCTGCGCACAGGGCCCATCGAATGGGGCAGAATGGTAGCATGACTCGGTGGCGTGAGGTTACGCCGCATCGCTCGGGAGAAATGCATGTCACTGTTCATCGGCCTGATGTCCGGCACCAGCCTCGACGGTATCGACGCCGCCCTGGTGGAGATAGCGGAAAACGACGCCGAGGGTCGCCCGCGCCTGGTGGCGACCCACGCCGAGCCGATGCCCGAACCGCTACGCCAACGGCTCTGGCAGCTCTGCCATGCCGACCGGGCGAGCTTCGCCGAGCTGGCCGCCGCCGAGGATGCCTTCTGCCGCCTCCAGGCCGGCACCATCGAGGCACTACTGGCCACCAGCAACACGCCGCGCGAGGCGATCACCGCCGTGGGCAGCCATGGCCAGACCATCGAACATGCCCCCGGAGGCCATGGCGACGGCCCCGCCTACACCCTGCAACTCGACAACCCCAGCCTGCTCGCCGAACTCACCGGCTGCCCGGTGGTGGCCGACTTCCGCCGCCGCGACCTCGCCGCCGGCGGCCAGGCCGCCCCCCTCGCCCCGGCCTTCCACGAGGCGCTGCTGCGCGCCCCGGGCCAGTGGCGACTGGTGCTGAACCTGGGCGGTTTCGCCAACCTGACGCTGCTGCCACCGACAGAGGACCAGCGCGAGCCGCTCGGTTTCGACACCGGCCCGGCCAATGCCCTGCTGGATGCCTGGCATGCCCGCCACCGCGGCGGCCGCTTCGACGAGGGAGGGGAGTGGGCGGCCTCGGGGCGAGTCGATGACGCCCTGCTGGAACGCTTGCTGGCGGAGCCGTTCTTCCACCAGCCGCCGCCTCGCAGCACGGGCCGCGAGCTGTTCCACCTCGATTGGCTGGAACGACGGCTGACGGGGAAGGAAACGCCGCAGGATGTCCAGGCGACCCTGGCCGAGCTGACCGCAACCAGCGTCGCGCTCGGCATCGGGATGGCGCGGGAGCAGCTGGCGGCCCCCACCGCCGCGGCCCTGATCCCCTGCGGCGGTGGTGCCCACAATCCGGACCTGCTGGCCCGCCTGGGCCGCCACCTGCCCGAGACGCCGCTGGTGGCAAGCGCCGACTGGGGCTGGCCTGCCGACTGGCTGGAGGCCGGCGCCTTCGCCTGGCTCGCCGGGCGAAGGCTCCAGGGGCTGTCCGGCAACCTGCCCTCGGTCACCGGAGCCTCGGGCCGCCGGATACTTGGCGGCGTCTACGCCCCCTGACTTCAGCAGAACGCTCTAGAAATCGTCCTCGCTGCGCAGCGACAGGTTCGACGCCGCCTCCCTGGACCGGGAAAGCCCTTCGCTGTTCTGGTCGGCGTACTTGATCATCATGCGCAGATCGTTGGCGGAGTCGGCGTGCACCAGCGCCACCTCCTCGGTGATCTTGCCCGCCCTGAAGAGGTCATAGAGCGCCTGGTCGAAGGTCTGCATGCCCAGATCCCGTGAACGCGCCATGGCATTCTTGATATCGGTCACCGCCCCCTTGCGCACCAGGTCGCCGACAAGCGGCGACTTGAGCAGGATCTCGATGGCCGGGCAACGACCACCGTCCATTGTCGGCAACAGCTGCTGCGCCACGATGGCCTGCAGGTTGAGCGACAGGTCGAGCCAGATCTGCTCGTGCCGCTCGTGGGGAAAGAAGTGGATGATGCGATCCAGCGCCTGGTTGGCATTGTTGGCGTGCAGCGTGGCCAGGCAGAGGTGGCCGGTCTCGGCGAAGGTCAGCGCATGCTCCATGGTCTCCCGGGTGCGCACCTCGCCGATCAGGATCACGTCGGGCGCCTGGCGCAGGGTGTTCTTCAGGGCCACCTCGAAGGAGTCGGTATCGATGCCCACTTCCCGCTGGTTGATGATCGCCTTCTTGTGCGGGTGAACGTACTCGATGGGGTCCTCGACGCTGATGATGTGGCCGCCGATGGTCTCGTTGCGCTGCTGGATCATCGACGCCAGGGTGGTCGACTTGCCGGTGCCGGTACCCCCGACCACGAACACCAGGCCGCGCTTGATGTTGGCCAGCTCGCCCAGCACCGGGGGCAGCGACAGCTCCTCCAGGTGGGGAATCTCGAAGGCGATGCGGCGGATCACCATCGCCAGCTGGTTGCGCTGCTGGAAGGCGCTGACGCGGAAGCGCCCACGCCCCGTGAGACTGAGCGCGAAATTGGCCTCCCGTTCGGTCTGGAAGCGCTCGCGCAGCCCCTCGGGTACCGAGGCATTGACCAGTTCATTGACCTGCTCGGCGCTGAGCACCTGGTCGCCCAGCGGCGTGAGCTGGCCTGCCATCTTCAGGGTCGGTGGGGCATTCACCGAGATCAGCAGATCCGACGCCTCCTGCTGCACCATGATGTCCAGCAGCTGGTGAAGCCACTCTGTTGCCGTCATGTCCCTGCTCCTTGTCGTTGTGTCTTCCTCAGCTCGCCAGCACGCTCTTGGCCTTGGCCTGAGCCTCGTCACGAGCCACCACGTTGTCGGCCACCAGCCTGGACAGCGAGGCGTCCAGGGTCTGCATGCCCAGGTTGCCACCGGTCTGGATCGCCGAGTAGATCTGCGCCACCTTGTCCTCGCGAATCAGGTTGCGCACCGCCGCCGTGGCGATGAGTATCTCGTGGGCCGCCACCCGACCGCCACCCTGGCGCTTGACCAGGGCCTGCGAAACCACCGCCTGCAGCGACTCGGAGAGCATCGAGCGCACCATGGACTTCTCGTCGCCGGGGAAGACGTCGATGATGCGGTCGATGGTCTTGGCCGCCGAGGTGGTGTGCAGGGTGCCGAACACCAGGTGCCCGGTCTCGGCCGCGGTCAATGCCAGGCGAATGGTCTCCAGGTCACGCATCTCCCCGACCAGGATGATGTCCGGGTCCTCGCGCAGGGCGCTGCGCAGGGCCGGGGCAAAGCCATGGGTATCACGGTGCACCTCACGCTGGTTGACCAGGCAGCGCTTGCTGCGATGGACGAATTCCACCGGGTCCTCGATGGTGAGGATATGCTCGTAGCGGTTGTCGTTGATGTAGTCGATCATCGCCGCGAGGGTCGTGCTCTTGCCCGAGCCGGTGGGACCGGTCACCAGCACCAGGCCACGGGGCAACATGGCCAGCCGGCGAAAGACGTCCCCCATTCCAAGGTCATCCAGGGTCAACACTTCCGAGGGAATGGTGCGAAACACCGCCCCGGCCCCGCGCGCCTGGTTGAAGACGTTGACACGAAAGCGCGAGACCCCCGGGACCTCGAAGGAGAAGTCGGTCTCGTAGAACTCCTCGTAGTCGCGACGCTGGCGATCCGCCATGATGTCGTAGATCAGCTTGCGGACCTCCCGGTCCTCCATGGCCGGCACATTGAGCCGGCGGATGTCGCCATCGACGCGTATCATCGGCGGCAGGCCTGCCGACAGATGGAGGTCCGAAGCGTTCTGCTTTGCCGAGAACGCCAGCAATTCGGTAATATCCATGCGTTTCCCCTGCTCCCGGGATAAGGTTCCCTTCAGTTATGACCAGTATGATAGACCTTTCGTGATGAAGGCTTTGGTACTTTCCGAGTCGCTGGCCGCTGCCCGTGCTCGCCTGGCCGAGGCCCTGCAGGCCGCCGGGCGCCCCGTCACGGATGCCCGCCTGCTCGCCGTCAGCAAGACCAGGCCGACGGCGATGATCCGCGAGGCCTGGCATCTCGGCCAGCGCGACTTCGGCGAGAGTTATGTCCAGGAAGCCCTCGACAAGCAGGCCGAGCTGGCGGACCTCGACGACATCGTCTGGCATTTCATCGGGCCGTTGCAATCCAACAAGACGCGAGCCGTGGCCGAGCACTTCGCCTGGGTACACAGCCTAGACCGGGAGAAGATCGCCCGGCGTCTGAACGATCAACGCCCCGAGGGCCTCGGGCCGCTGAACGTCTGCCTGCAGGTCAACATCAGCGATGAGCCCAGCAAGTCCGGCGTCATGCTCGCCGAGCTGCCGGCCCTGGCCGGGGCGGTGCTGGCGATGCCGGCCCTGCGCCTGCGCGGGCTGATGGCGATTCCCGCGCCGGCCGAGGGCCGCGAGGCACAGCGCGAGCCCTTCGCCCGGTTGCGCGAGGCCCTGGCAGCGTTGCAGGAACGCTTTCCGGACGCGCCGCTGGACACCCTGTCGATGGGCATGACCGCCGACCTGGAGGCCGCCGTAGAGGAAGGCGCCACCCTGGTCCGGCTGGGCACCGCCATCTTCGGCGAACGGGCAGCATCACAGTAGCGACAACACGCGTGCCGGTACCGCAAGCCGGCCGAACATTCGTCGACCGACACAGGACAGATCGCATGGCCAGCAGAGTCACCTTCATCGGCGCCGGCAACATGGCCAGCGCCATCATCGGCGGCATGATCGACAACGGCTTCTCGCCCGCCGCCATCACCGCCACCTCGCCCAGCGACGAGATGCTCGCCCCGGTACGCCGCCGACTGGGCATCCACACCGCGACCGACAACGCCGCCGCGACCGACCAGGCCGACGTGGTGGTGCTGGCGGTGAAGCCACAGGTGATGCGCGACGTCTGCGCGGGACTGCGTGACGTGGTCCAGCGCCGCCGTCCGCTGATCGTTTCGGTGGCCGCCGGCCTGCCCGCCGAGACGCTCGAGCACTGGCTGGGCGGCGACCTGGCGGTGGTACGCTGCATGCCCAACACGCCTTCGCTGGTCGGCGCCGGCGCCGCCGGCCTCTTCGCCAATGCCAACGTCAGCGATGCGCAGCGCCAGCTCGCCACCGAGATGCTGGAGGCGGTGGGCCTGGTCGAGTGGGTCGAGCAGGAAGCCCTGCTCGATGCCGTAACCGCGGTTTCCGGCAGTGGCCCCGCCTATTTCTTCCTGATGTTCGAGGCGATGGAGGAAGCCGGCGTATCCCTCGGCCTGCCCGCCGAGACCGCCCGCCGGCTGGCGATACAGACGGCCCTGGGCGCGGCGAAGATGGCCCAGCAGAGCGACAAGCTTCCCGCCGAGCTCAAGCGCAATGTGATGTCCCCCGGCGGCACCACCGAGCGTGCCATCGAGCACCTGGAGAGCGCCGGCCTGCGCCGGACCCTGGGGGAAGCGCTCGAGGCCTGCGCCGCCCGAGCCCGCGAAATGGCCGACGAGCTCGGCAAGCGCTGACCCGGCAAGCTTTCACGAACAAGGAGGAGCCCTGATGGGCAGTCAACTGGGAAGTGCCGGCCTGCTGCTGGTCAACACCCTCATCAATATCTACCTGTTCCTGCTGATGCTGCGCTTCCTGCTGCAGGCATCACGGGCCGACTACTACAATCCCATCAGCCAGTCGGTGGTGAAGATCACCCAGCCGGTGGTGCGTCCCTTCCAGGGCTTCCTCGGGCCGGTGATGAACCGCTTCGACCTGGCCACCCTTGCGGCCGGCTTCGTGATCAAGGCGGTGAGCATCGTGGTCATCCTGCAGGTGGCCGGCTTCGGCATGGCGCCGCTGCTCGGCGTGGCCATCGGGTCGGTCGCGGCGCTGGCCAACGCCATCCTGAAGATCTATTTCTTCGCGCTGATCGTGATGATCATCCTCAGCTGGGTCGCCCCCAATGCCAGCCACCCCGGCGCGCTCCTGGTGATGCAACTGGTGGAGCCGATCATGGCGCCGTTGCGCCGCGTGATCCCGCCGCTGGGCATGATCGACATCTCGCCCATCGTGGCCTTCATCGCCATCAGCATCATCGATGGTATCGTGGTGGGCTCGCTGACCCGTGCGGCCGGCATCTCCGGCGCCCTGGTCGGCCTCTGAGCCAGGTCCCCATGACAACAGGCACCACGCAACGACTGGACACCGAACGACTGATGCCCGAGCTTCCGCGTGACTCGGTCGGCCTGGTGACGCCGCAGACGGCGCACTTCGACGACCCCCTGGCCCTGGCCTGCGGCAAGACGCTGCCGGCCTACGACCTCGTCTATGAAACCTACGGCACGCTCAACGCCGCGCGCTCCAATGCGGTGCTGGTCTGCCACGCCCTCTCCGGTCACCACCATGCCGCGGGCTTCCACGCCCCCGACGAACGCAAGCCGGGCTGGTGGGACGCCCATATCGGCCCCGGCAAGTCCATCGACACCGAGCGCTTCTTCGTGGTCTCGTTGAACAACCTGGGCGGCTGCCACGGCAGCACCGGCCCGAACAGCGAGAACCCCGAGACCGGCCGCCAGTGGGGACCGGACTTCCCGATGATGACGGTGGGTGACTGGGTCCACAGCCAGGCGCGGCTGGCCGACCGGCTCGGCATCGAGCGCTTCGCCGCGGTGATCGGCGGCAGCCTCGGTGGCATGCAGGCGGTCCAGTGGACCCTCTCCTATCCCGAGCGGGTGGCCAATGCAGCGGTGATCGCCGCCACGCCGAAGCTGTCGGCCCAGAACATCGCCTTCAACGAGGTCGCTCGCCAGGCGATCCGCTCCGACCCCGACTATCATGACGGCTGGTATGCCGAGCAGGGCAAGGTGCCCCGACGCGGCCTCAAGCTCGCCCGCATGGTGGGACACATCACCTACCTGTCGGAAGACGCCATGGGCAGCAAGTTCGGCCGCGACCTGCGCACCGACGACCTCAACTTCGGCTACGACGTCGAGTTCCAGGTGGAGTCCTACCTGCGCTACCAGGGGGACACCTTCTCCACCTCCTTCGACGCCAACACCTACCTGCTGATGACCAAGGCGCTGGACTACTTCGACCCGGCCGCGGCCCATGGTGGCGACCTGGCCCGGGCCCTGGCGCCGGCGGCCTGCCCCTTTCTGGTGGTCAGTTTCACCACCGACTGGCGCTTCCCGCCGTCACGCTCGCGGGAGCTGGTCAACGCCCTGATCCGCGCCGGCAAGGCGGTCAGCTACGCCAACATCGACTCCCCCCACGGTCACGACGCCTTCCTGATGCCCGAGCCCCGCTACCAGGCGGTGTTCTCCGCCTTCATGGCCCGCGTGGCCCGGGACCTCGGCCTGGAGGACCACCCATGATGCGTGCCGACTTCAAGCTGATCCATGACTGGGTGCCCGCGGGGGCCCACATCCTCGATCTGGCCTGCGGCGACGGTACCCTGCTGGCGGCCCTGGCCCGGGACAAGAACGTCACCGGCTACGGCCTGGAGATCGACCCGGAGGGCATCACCGCCTGCATCGCCCGGGGCGTCAACGTCATCGAGCAGAACCTCGACGAAGGGCTGGCCAACTTCGAGGACGACGCCTGCGACCTGGTGATCATGACCCAGGCGCTGCAGGCCCTGCGCCGCCCCGACCGCATGCTCGACGAGATGCTGCGGGTAGCGGAAGAGTGCATCATCACCTTCCCCAACTTCGCCTACTGGCGCCACCGGGCCTATCTCGGCCTCAAGGGCTACATGCCGGTCTCGAAGTCGCTGCCCCACGCCTGGTACGACACCCCCAACATCCACCTGTCGACCTTCAACGACTTTGAACAACTCTGCCGCGACAAGGGTCTGATCATCGTCGACCGGGCGGTGGGCATCGGCGACCATGAGGGCCACTGGACCTCACGCTGGTGGCCCAACCTGTTCGGCGAGATCGCCATCTTCCGCGTCACCCGCCGGAGTGATTGACTCGAACAGAGAAAGAACGCAAACCGAAGCGCAAGACCGGGGGCACACCATGATCCAGCGATTCCTGACCGGCCTGGCCCTGGGGTGGCTACTGCTGCTTGCCCTGCCGCTGCAGGCCCAGCAGTTCGAACAGATCGGCGACTACCAGATCCACTACAGTGCGGTGAACACCAGCTTCCTGCCCCGGGAGGTGGCCGAGGAACACCGCATCCAGCGCAACCAGGTGATGGCACTGCTCAATGTCAGCGTGCTCGAGGAGCGGGAGGACGGCACGACCCGGGTGGTGCCGGCCACCGTCAACGGCCGGGTCAGCGAGCTGGGCAGCAGCGACGGCGAGCCGCTCGCCTTCCGTACCCTGCGCAGCGACGACAGCGTGTCGCAGATCGCGGTCTTCCGCATCCACGAGGACGCCCCCATGCGCTTCGACCTCGAGGTGCGTTACGACCGCAACAGTGAGCCCGCGGAAGTCAGCTTCATTCAACGATTCTACATAGACAGGTAACCCTTCGGATGCATGGTCGTCTGCCGGAGAGCCCGGCCCCCCTGACGCAGGCCCTGGACGCTTGCCGCCGCCGGGACCCCGAGGGGTTTCACCGGCTTCGGCAGTTCATCGCTCCCCCGATGCTGGCCACCGCCGACCACTTCCTGGAGGCCCCCCGACAGGCCGAGGATGTCGTGCACGACACCCTCCTGCTGGCCTGGCTCAACGCCGGGCGCTTCGCTGCCGATGAGGACCACCCCGGTTCCTGGCTCTTCACCATCCTCGGCAGCCGGCTGCACAATCAGCTCGAGGCCTTGACCACCGCTACACCCTCGGCCACGCGGAGGATCCCCGCCAGGCTCCAGGGGCAGGCACTCTGGACGCTATCCCGCGACCTGGAGCCGAGGCCACCCAGTCCGTCGCTGAGCGATCGCCTGGGCGACTCCCTGTCGGCTCGGCTGGCGGCCCCGCAGTTGCCGAGGACCCCCACCGGTGAACTGGTGCACCCGCCGCTCTACGATGCCAGGCTTCGCCGGAAGATGCTGACCTCCCGCCTCGCCTACCAGGCCAAGGAGGGCTTCAAGCGCCGCCTGGGCCGGCCCCTGGAAGACTGGCTGTTCCGGCGCTGGCTGGCTCAGCGATCCGGCTGCCATTGGCTGGAAGCCCAGGGGTTGCCGCGGCGCAGTATCGAACACGCCCTGGGCGATCGCCTGGACCTCGAGGTGAACCCCGGGCGACTGGTCCGCAGCCTGAGCTATCCGGATGCCTTTCCCAACCGCGCGGAGCGGCGCAAGGCATCGAACCTGTTCCTGTGGTCCGGAGACTGGGACCTGCCCCGCCATGACCTGGTCGACAGCAGTCGCACCCGCTTCATCCGGGATCTCTGGACCCATCGACTCGACCCGAGCCGCAGCGAGACCTGCCGGCAACTGGAACGGCAGCTGGAACAGGGCCGCCCGCTGCGCTCCCACCACAAGGGGATGCTGCTCGACAGCCGTGAGCGCATCCTCGAGTACCTGCGGCTCTACCTGCTGTACATGGAGAACATGGCCTGTTTCGGCTTCGACATGCACGAGGGAAAGGACAGGCTGGGGGTGACCATCGACCGCCACGGCAGGCTCATCAAGACCAACAAGGGCCTGCATCGGCTGGCGATGGCGCAGGTCCTGGGCCTGGCCGTGGTCACGGTCCGGGTCCGCAGCGTTCATCGTCAATGGTGGGAACGGCACGCCGGTGACGCCAAGGGGCGTGACGCCCTGGAGCGCGTGGCACAGGCCCTGGCGGATTGCGCCCCGGCCTGAACGGATGACATCAACGAGCGATGCGTGGCAACCTCGAGGGAGATCCCCGACTCAGTCGAGGGCAACATCCACCCGGCGCTCGAGCAACACCGGCAGCCGCCGGCCCAGGCGGATCGCCACCGGCACGCCTTCGCGGCGCATGACCTCGCAGCGGTGGGCCAGCACCTCCACCCCACGCCCGGCCACGTCACGCAGCGTCGCCGCATAGGCCGGATCCAGATGAGCCGCCGGGGCCACGTCGGGGATGCCCTCGTGGGCCACGCAGAACAGCAGCACGGCACGCTGGCCCCGAGCGGCGAGCTCGGCCAGCACCTCGAGGTGTTTCCTGCCCCGTTCGCTCACCGCATCGGGGAAATAGCCGTGGCCATCGGTTTCCTTCAGCGTCACCTGCTTGACCTCGACGAAGGCCGAGCCCCGCGCCGGATCATCGAGACGGAAGTCCAGCCGGGCGGCCTTCTCACCGGCCCCGTGCGCCACCTTCACCTCGCGCCTGAGGGCCGAGTAGCCGGCGAGCGCCGGCACCCGCCCCTCGCGCAGCGCCTCCTCGACGATGCGGTTGGCCCGGCCGGTCTGCACCGAGGCCAGCGCCCACGAGTCGTCGGACTGGGGCAGCGCGATCAGCTCCCAGGTCCAGGCCAGCTTGCGCGCCGGGTTGTCGCTGGGCGAGAGCCAGACCCGGCAGCCCGGTACGTTCACCGCCCGCATCGAGCCGGTATTGGGGCAGTGCGCCACCACCTCGCGGCCATCGTCGAGGCGCACGTCGGCGAGAAAGCGCTTGTAGCGGCGCAGCAGGGTACCGGGCACCAGGGCGGGATAGTCCATGCCGTCTAGCCCCTTGCCAGGAAGCGTTCGAGCCGGCTCACCGCCTCCTCCAGGCGCGCGATGCCGGTGGTGAAGGCGATGCGCACGTGATGCTCGCCGCCCGAGAGGGCGAAGTCGATGCCCGGGGTGATGGCGACGTTCTCCTCCTCGAGCAGCCGCTGGCAGAAGGCCTGGCTGTCGTCGCTATAGCGCGAGATGTCGAGCCACAGGTAGAAGGCCCCCTGGGGCGGCAGCGACGGCGCCAGCCCCAGCCGGGCGAGCCCGGCCAGCAGGGCATCGCGGCGGCGCCCCAGCTCGACGCGCCGCGCCTCGAGGATCCCGCGGCACTCGGGGGTGAAGGCGGCCAGGGCCGCATGCTGGGCCGGCGTGGGCGCGGCCAGGAAGACGTTCTGGGCCAGCCGGGTCAGTGGCTCCACCGCGGCCTGGGGCGCCAGCAGCCACCCCAGGCGCCAGCCGGTCATGCCGAAGTACTTGGAGAAGCTGTTGACCACGAAGGCATCCGGCGTCAGAGAAGCCACCGATAGCGACGGCAGATCGAAACAGAGGCCTTGGTAGATCTCGTCCACCAGCAGATGTCCCTCGCGCGCCGCCACCGTGGCGGCCACCCCGGCCAGTTGCTCGGCATCGAGCATATGGCCGGTGGGGTTGGAGGGGCTGGCGAGCATCGCCAGCCGGGTATCGTCGCGCCAGTGACGGGCGACCAGCTCCGCGTCGAGCTGCCAGCCGCTTTCGTCGCCCACCGGCACGGCATCCACCTCGGCCCCGGCCAGGGCCATGAAGTGGCGGTTGCAGGGATAGTTGGGGTCGGCCATCAGCACCCGGTCGCCGGGGCCGACCAGCAGCTGGCTGGCCAGCAGCAGCGCCCCCGACGCCCCCGGGGTGACCAGGATCCGCGCCGGGTCGACCTCGGCGCCGAAGTGCTCGGCGTAGTGGCCGGCGATGGCCTCGCGCAGCGCCGGCAGCCCCGCCGCCGGCGTATAGCGGGTGTGCCCCGCGGCCAGGGCCTCACCACCGGCGGCGACCACCGGTTCGGGGGTGGGGAAGTCAGGCTCGCCCACCTCCAGGTGGATCACATCGTGCCCGGCCGCCTCCCGGGCCTGGGCGGTCTCCAGCAGGCTCATGACCCGGAAGGGGGCGACCCGCGCGACACGCGAATTCCATGGCATGACTGGCTCCTGTACGGATGATCGACTGGACGGGCATTCTTTCGCCTCCGCGCGGTCCAACGGGAATATTGTACCGACTTTCGTGGAACCCGCGCAGGTCGTGCGGCCCGGGGAGTTGCAAAGCCTGCGTTTTTCCGCTAAACAAGCATCCTTTTGGCGTGAGATACCTTGCACCATGGCGGGTATTGATCAGCAGTCACTACAGTAACGAGGCAATCCCATGCCAGTAGCAGAAAAGAAGACGGAAGCGCCGAAGAAATTCACCCCGTACGAGCCGGCGGCGGGTGAAGAGTACATGAACGAACAGCAGCTGGAGCACTTCCGACAGATCCTGCTGGGCTGGAAACAGGAGCTGATGGAAGAGGTGGACCGCACCGTGCGCCACCTGCAGGAAGAGGCCAACAACTACGCCGACCCTGCCGACCGCGCCACCCAGGAGGAGGGGTTCAGCCTGGAGCTGCGCACCCGGGACCGTGAGCGCAAGCTGCTCAAGAAGATCAACGAGACCCTCGAGAAGATCGACGAGGACGACTACGGCTTCTGCGAGGCCTGTGGCGTGGAGATCGGAATCCGCCGCCTCGAGGCGCGCCCCACCGCCACCCTGTGTGTCGACTGCAAGACGCTGGCCGAGCTCAAGGAAAAGCAGCTGGGGGGCTGATCCGGCCATGCCGATCGCCTTGCAACAGCAACGTCGCGACGGGCACCCAGGGGTGCCCGTTTGCATGTCCGAGCGTCACCGGAGGTGGTGCCCATGAGCCGCTACCGCGGCCGCTTCGCCCCGACCCCCTCGGGGCCGCTGCACTTCGGCTCGCTGGTGGCGGCACTGGCGAGCTTTCTCGACGCCCGACGGGCCGGCGGGCAGTGGCTGCTGCGCATCGAGAACATCGACCCGCCGCGTTGCCCGCCGGGCGCGGCCGAGACCATCCTGCACCAGCTCGAGGCCTTCGGCCTGCACTGGGACGGCCCGGTCCACTGGCAGCATGAGCGCGACGCGGCCTATCAGGCGGCGCTGGACACCCTGGTCGACCGGGGCCTGGCCTACCCCTGCAGCTGTTCGCGCAAGCAGTGGCGCGACCATGCCCTCTACCCCGGCTGGTGCCGCGACGGCCCGCGTGAGCCCGGCGGGCCGGTGGCCTGGCGGCTACGCAGCGACCTCGGCCTGCGCCCGATCGCCTGGCAGGACCGGCTGTTCGACGAGCAGCGCTTCGACCCGGCCGCGCTCGGCGATGTGGTGCTCAAGCGCAAGGACGGCCTCTGGGCCTACCAGCTCGCCGTGGCGGTGGACGACGCCGACCAGGGCATCACCGATGTGGTCCGGGGGTTCGACCTGCTCGACAACACTCCCTGGCAGCGCCAGCTGCAGCACGCCCTGGGCCTGCCCCACCCCCGCTATCTGCATCTGCCGCTGATCATGGGCGACGATGGCCAGAAGCTCTCCAAGCAGAACCTGGCCCCGCCACTGCCGCGGGAAGACGACGCGGTTCGCCCGCTGCTGCACCGGGCCCTGACGGCGCTGGACCAGCGACCGCCCGCGGAGCTCGCCACGGCCCCGGTGGCCGACCAGCTCGCCCGGGCCATCAGCGCCTGGGACGCCGGCCGGATCCACCCCCACCCCGAGCGCTCGGCCACCGGGGCCCGCCACTGAGAGGAGAGCCCCATGTATGTCTATCGCCTCATGCTCTTCCTGGTCTTCGGCGGCTACCTGCTCTCGCCACTGCTGATGAGCGGCTGGGCCAGCCCCGGCGTGGCCTGGTACCGTCCCTTCCTCATCTGGGGGGTGCTGATCGCCCTGACGCTGTGGCTGGAGCAGAAGAGGAAGCTCGATGAACGCTAGATGGTTACTGGCGCCCCTGGGCGACGAGGAGCGCCGATGAGCGCCAGCCTGGTCAGCGTACTGGCGCTGGGGACCGGCTACCTGCTGCTGCTGTTCCTCTGTGCCCTGGCGGTGGAGCGCGGCTGGATACCTGCGCGCATCGCTCGCCACCCGGCGGTCTACACCCTGGCGCTGGGGGTCTATGCCAGCGCCTGGGCGATCTACGGCAGTCTGGAGCTGGCCAGCAACGCCGGCTTCGGCTACCTGGCCTACTACCTCGGGGTGGCCGGCGCCTTCCTGCTCGCCCCGGTGCTGCTGGTGCCGATCCAGCGGCTGAGCCGCACCTACCAGCTCTCCTCGCTCGCCGACCTCTTCGCCTTCCGCTTCCGTTCGCGCTGGGTCGGTACCCTGGTCACCCTGGTCAGCCTGCTGGCGGTGATGCCGCTGCTCGCGCTGCAGGTGCAGACCATGGGCGACGCCATCTTCCTGATGACCGGGGCCGCCTCGCCGTCGCTACTGGCGCTGGCCTTCTGCGTGCTGATCGCGCTGTTCACCATCCTCTTCGGGGCCCGCCACACCCGGCTGCACGCCCGCCACGACACCCTGCTCGTGACCATTGCCCTGGAATCGGCGGTCAAGCTCGGCGCCATGCTGGCGCTGGGCGCCTTCGCCCTGTTCGCCGTCTTCGACGGCCCCGCCGACCTCCAGGTCTGGCTCGACGGCCCCGGTCGTGCGGCCCAGGCCGGGGTCGAGCACCTCGACCCCGCCCAGTGGCGCACCCTGCTGCTGCTGTTCTTCGCCGCGGCCTTCCTGATGCCGCACATGTTCCATATCACCTTCGCCGAGACCCTCTCCCGGCGCACCCTGCTCCAGGCCTCCTGGACACTGCCGCTGTTCCTGCTGCTGATGGCACTGCCGGTGCCGCTGATCCTGTGGGCCGCCCAGCGGGTCGGGGCAGAGGCCACGGGGAGCGGGGCGGCCTACCTGGCCTTCGCGCTCTCGGAGTCCTGGTGGGTCGGGGCCCTGGCCTTCATCGCCGGCCTGGCCGCGGCCAGTGGCACCATGATCATCATCTCCCTGGCGCTGTCGGGGATGATCCTCAACCACCTGGTGCTGGTGGCCCATCCACCGATCGACCAGCCCGACCTCTACCACTGGCTGCGCTGGCTGCGTCGGGCACTGATCGGCGCGGTGATCCTCGGCGGTTGGCTCTTCTATCGCACCGTGGGGGTGAATCACGACCTCACCACCCTGGGCCTGGCCGCCTTCATCGGCATGGCCCAGTGCCTGCCGGGCATGCTGGCGCTGCTCTACTGGCCGGGCGCCAACCGCAAGGGCATGGTGTCGGGCCTCGCCGCCGGCACCCTGATCTGGCTGGCCGGCCTGTGGCCGCCGCTGCTCACCGACCTGCCGGCCCTGGTGGTGCTGCCCCCGGGACTCGAGATGCTCGCCGGCGAGCCGGAGTGGTACATCGTGACCCTGGTGTCGCTTGCCACCAACATCCTCATCCTGATCCTGGTCTCGCTGGCCACCCGCACCTCCCCGGGGGAGCGGGCCGCCGCCGAGGCCTGCTCGGTGGACGCGGTGATCCGCCCCAAGCGCCTGCCGCTGGAGGCCGCCAACGGCGAGGAGTTCAAGCACCACCTGGCCCGGGCGCTGGGTGACGATGTCGCCTCGCGCGAGGTCGACCGCGCCCTGGCCGCCCTGCACCTCTCGCCGCTGGAGAGTCGCCCCTACGCGCTGCGTCGCCTGCGCGACCGCATCCAGGCCAACCTGTCCGGCCTGATGGGTCCGTCGGTGGCCCAGGACATCGTCGACCGCTACCTGCCCTACCGTCAGGATGGTGGCGACGCCACCGAGGACATCCACTTCGTCGAGAGTCGCCTGGAGGCCTACCGCACCCGCCTGACCGGCCTGGCCCGGGAGCTCGACGGCCTGCGCCGCTACCACCGCCGCACTCTGACCCGTCTGCCCGTGGGGCTCTGCGCCTTCGGCGACGACGGTGAGCTGCTGATGTGGAACGACGCCCTCTCCGCCCTCACCGGCATTCCCGGCGAGAGCGTGGTCGGCGCGCGGCGCGACAGCCTGCCGGCCCCCTGGGGCGAACTGCTCGGCCGCATCCTCGCCGAGCCCCACAGCCACCTCTACAAGCAGCCGGTGGAACTCGAGGGCGGGCTGCGCTACCTGACCCTGCACAAGGCCGAGCTGCACGAGGACCGGCACGAGCCCGGTGGCAAGGTGATCCTGATCGAGGACCACAGCGAGATGAAGTGGCTGGAGGACGAGCTGGTGCATGCCGCCAGGCTGGCCTCGATCGGCCAGCTGGCCGCCGGGGTGGCCCACGAGATCGGCAACCCCATCACCGGCATCTCCTCGCTGGCCCAGAACCTGCGCTACGACACCGATGACCCCCGGCTGCTCGAGACCGCCGGGCAGATCCAGCAGCTCACCGACCGGGTCTCGCGTATCGTCTCCTCGCTGGTCGGCTTCGCCCATGGCGGCCGCCATGTGGCGGGACAGGCCTTCGCCCCGGTGTCGATGGCCGCCGTCACCGACGAGGCGCTGCACTTGATCCACCTGGCCCGCTCGGGGGAGGATGTGGACTACCACAACCTCTGCCCCCCCGACCTGGAGGTCCAGGGTGACGCCCAGCGGCTGCTGCAGGTGATGATCAACCTGCTCGGCAACGCACGCGACGCCAGCGAGCCGGGCGGCCGGGTGGTCGTCGATGCCGCCCCGGAAGGGGAGTGGCTGCTGGTCACCGTGACCGACGAGGGACACGGCATCGACGAGCGCGTCCGCGACCACTTGTTCGAGCCGTTCACCACCACCAAGCCACCCGGTGAAGGTACGGGGCTCGGCCTGCCACTGGTCTACAGCATCATCGCCGAGCATCGCGGGCAGATCGATATCGACTCCCCGCCGCCCGGGCAGCCACGCGGCACCCGCATCAGCCTCTGGCTGCCCCTCAACCGACAGGATGGTGAAAGCCCCGATGAGCCGGATTCTGATCGTTGAAGACGAAGCCATCATCCGCACCGCCCTCCGGCGGCTGCTGGAGCGCCACGACTACCGGGTCAGCGAGGCCGGCTCGGTGGCCGAGGCCCTCGAGCTCGACCCCCAGTGCTTCGACCTGGTGATCAGTGACCTGCGCCTGCCCGGCGAGCCCGGCACCGAGCTGATCAGTCGTGCCGCGCCCATTCCGGTGCTGATCATGACCAGCTACGCCAGCATGCGCTCGGCGGTGGAGGCCCTGAAGCTCGGCGCGGTGGACTATGTGGCCAAGCCATTCGACCACGACGAGCTGCTCGAGACCGTGGCAAGGGCGCTGCACCAGCAGGCCACCCGAAGCGCCGAGCCCCCCGACATCACCGAACCGGACGGTCATGCCCAGCAGATGATCGGCAACTGCGCCGCCATGCAGGTGGTCTACACTCGCATCCGCAAGACTGCACCCGCCGACGTCACGGTGCTGATCCAGGGCGAGTCGGGCACCGGCAAGGAGCTGGTGGCCCGTGCCATCCATCAGCAGAGCAGGCGCGCTACGGCACCGCTGATCTGCGTGAACTGCGCGGCGATTCCCGAGACGCTGATCGAGTCCGAGCTGTTCGGCCACGAGAAGGGCGCCTTCACCGGCGCCAGCGCCGCCCGCACCGGCCTGGTGGAGGCCGCCGACGGCGGCACCCTGTTCCTCGACGAGATCGGCGAACTGCCGCTGGATGCCCAGGCACGCCTGCTACGCGTGCTGCAGGAGGGCGAGATCCGCAAGATCGGCTCGGTGGAAACCCGCCACGTCGACGTGCGCCTGATCGCCGCCACCCACCGTGACCTGCGTGCCCTGTCGCGCACCGGTGAATTCCGCCTCGACCTCTACTACCGCCTCAACGTGATGCAGATCGACCTGCCGCCACTGCGCGAGCGCGACGACGACATCCTCGAGATCGCCGACATCCTGCTCGACAAGGCCTGCCACCGCCACGATCGCGAGGGGCTGCGGCTCTCCCGGGCCGCCCGGCGGACCATCCACGACTACCCCTGGCCCGGCAACGTGCGCGAACTGGAGAACGCCCTGGAGCGTGGCGTCATCCTCGCCGAGGGCCACCTGATCCACCCCGATGACCTGGGGCTGTCGGCGCCCCCGCGGCCGGTGGTCGCCGTTCCCCCCAGCAGCGGCGCCGATGCGCCGGGCGATGCCGAGGAGGACCTCTCGCTGGAGGACTACTTCCAGCATTTCGTGCTCGAACACCAGGACCAGATGAGCGAGACCGAGCTCGCCCAGAAGCTCGGCATCAGCCGCAAGTGTCTGTGGGAACGTCGCCAGCGACTCGGCATCCCGCGCAAGAAGAGCCCCAAGCGCAGCACCGGATGAGCCGGGCACGGCCCTCCCCCATGCCCTGCCCCGACGCCTTAGACCAAGGTTCTAGTGCCCGCGGCCGACACCGCGGGCGCTTTTTTTCCGCCTCGCGACCCGTTTCTGCACCACTTGTTACCTTCCCACCCAGGAAGCGCCCCATGAAGGGGCCAATCCGGTAACACTCCCGCCACCCATCGATGCCGCCGACTGGCATGCCATCAGTAAGCTAATGATTTTAAATGGGTAAAAATGACATGGCATGCGGTCTGCTACTCTATAGGGCAAGAAAAACAAATCCGGATGTCACCCACTGCCAACAACAACAACAGGGCAGAGACGCGGTGACGGGCCTGACCCGCCAACAAGAACAACACCCTCGGGCCAGAGACGCTGCAGACGCGACGACCAACAACAAGCACAACTGTGGACTCGCGCGAGCCCTTCGGGCCAACAAGAACAACGAGCTCGAAGCACCGGAGCCATCAGGACGCGACGCACCAGCCTACGGCCGCCAACAAGAACAAGGGCCGTCAAGGTGCACTCCCGGCAACAACAGCAACAAGTCGGGAGGAGGCATATCTCCATGCCGTCGTGGTTGGATTATTGTTTTGAATACGAGGTGGTCGCCCTCAGGAGCGTCAACAAGGACAACAACACTGCTTGCCTGAAATTCTCCTTGGTGACTGTGGTGCGTATTCAAGGCGATGCGCCATCACGAAAAAGAACCAGCAGCACGGATGCTGCCATTTTGCTTGACGGGGGAGGCCAGATGGCCTCCCCTTTCTGCTTTCTCCGCGCCACCCTCCCGCGCCATCCGTGAGCCCTGGTCCGCACGATGCTTTGCAAGGTGTCGGGGGTCGGCTACACTCAACGCTTTTCGTCCCCCCCGCGAGTCGATATCGCCGCATGTTCAAAGGATTTACCCGCTTTCTGCAGAGCCCTGGCGAGCACCTGAAATCGCTGCTCGGCCCTCAGGATGCGCCCGGCGGCAGCACCGGGCTACGCATCATTCCCCGCCAGGAGCACCCGGTATCGCGCCAGCACTTCAGCGATGCGGCGCTCAAGGTCCTCTATCGCCTCCACAACGCCGGCTTCGAGGCCTACCTGGTGGGCGGCTGCATCCGCGATTCGCTGCTCGGACGCATGCCCAAGGACTTCGATGTGGCGACCGACGCCACCCCGGAGCAGGTCAAGGACCTGTTTCGCAACTCGCGGATCATCGGCCGACGCTTCCGCATCGTGCACGTGCGTTTCGGGCGCGAGGTGATCGAGGTCACCACCTTCCGCGGCAAGCCGGGAGACGATCACGGCGACCACATCGCCCAGCAGTCCGACGAAGGCCTGCTGCTGCGCGACAATGTCTGGGGCAACATCCAGGAAGACGCCCTGCGCCGCGACTTCACCGTCAACGCCCTCTACTACAGCATCGCCGACTTCTCGATCCATGACTTCGCCGACGGCGTGCGCGACATCGAGGCACGCACCCTGCGCCTGATCGGCGACCCGGCCACCCGCTACCGCGAGGACCCGGTGCGCATGCTGCGTGCAGTGCGCTTCGCCGCCAAGCTCGAGTTCCGGCTGGACCCGGCCACCGAGGCGCCGATCCGCGAACACGCCGAGCTGCTGCTGCAGATTCCGCCTGCCCGGCTGTTCGACGAGATACTCAAGCTGTTCATGGCCGGCCATGGCGTCGACACCTTCCAGCTGCTGCGCCACTACGGCCTGTTCGCCATGCTCTTCCCCGAGGCCGACGAGGCCATGGCCGAGCTGCCCTGGGCCGAGCGGCTGGTCGAGCTGGCACTGGAGAGCACCGACCGCCGTATCGCCGAGGAACGCCCGGTCACGCCGGCCTTCCTGTTCGCCGCCCTGCTCTGGGGGCCGGTCCAGCTCCGCCAGGCGGCCCTGGAAGCCGACGACATGCCGCCGATCCCGGCACTGCAGGCCGCCTCCCAGCAGGTGGTGTCGCACCAGCTCCAGCATATCTCGATCCCCAAGCGCTTCAGCCTGCCGATGCGCGACATCTGGGATCTGCAACAGCGCCTGCCGCTGCGCCGCGGCCGCCGCGTCTACCAGACCCGCGAACACCCCCGCTTCCGTGCCGCCTACGACCTGCTGCTGCTGCGCGAGGCCGCCGGCGAGCTCGAACCGGACCTCGGCGACTGGTGGACCGCCTTCCAGCAGGCCGACGAGCACGAGCAGCGCCGCCTGCTGGGCAAGGTCGGGGCCGACCCCGCCGGCAGCGGCGTGCCCCGCAAGCGCCGCCGGCGGCGGCGCAAGCCCCGGGGGCCCTCGGGCGAGACATGAGCGACCATCACGCCTGGATCGGCCTGGGCAGCAACCTGGGCGACCCACGCCGTCAGGTCGAGCGTGCCCTGGAGGCCCTCGACCGGCTACCGCTGACCCGGCGGGCCGCCACCTCGCGGCTCTATGCCAGTCGCCCGCTCGGCCCCCAGGACCAACCCGATTTCATCAATGCCGTGGCACTCCTCGAGACCCGCTTGTCGCCCCTGGCCCTGCTCGACCAGCTGCAGGCCCTGGAACAGCGCCACCGCCGGGTCCGCCAGCGCCGCTGGGGGCCCCGCACCCTGGACCTCGATCTGTTACTCTTCGATGATCGGCGCCTGGCGCTGCCGCGCCTGACGGTGCCCCACCCCGAGATGACGCACCGCGCCTTCGTGATGGTGCCGCTGGCAGAGCTGGCCCCCTCGCTGCGACTGCCCGATGGACGACGGGTCAGCGAGCTGGCCCGGGCGCTGGACGATGGCAACCTGCGCCCGGTGTTACCCACCACCTGACACCACCTCCCAGGTGTTACCTATCGACACCTCGAGGCGGATCGGGTAACAATCACGGGTTACATACGCGACCGGTCCCGAGCAGGCCACTCCGACGACAACATGAGAGCACGCCATGAAAACCGTCTCCCTGAGCACGCTGCAGGCCTTCAAGCGCGCCGGTGAGCCCATCAGCTGCCTGACCGCCTATGATGCCTCCTTCGCCCGCGCCGCCGGCGAGGCCGGTATCGAGGTCCTGCTGGTGGGCGACTCCCTGGGCATGGTCCTGCAGGGACATGCCAGTACCCTGCCGGTGACCCTCGCCGATATCTGCTACCACACCCACTGTGTGGTGCGCGGCAAGGGAGCGAGCCTGCTGATGGTCGACCTGCCGTTCATGAGCAACTCGACCCCCGAGCGCCTGCTGCAGGATGCCGGCGAGCTGATGCGCGCCGGTGCCGAACTGGTCAAGGTCGAGGGCGAGGCCTGGATGGCCGACGGCATCCGCGAGCTCACCCGCCGCGGCGTGCCGGTCTGCGCCCATCTGGGCCTGACGCCCCAGTCGGTCTACCAGCTCGGCGGCTACAAGGTGCAGGGCCGGGAGACCGAGCACGCCGCCCGCATCCTCGAGGATGCCCGCACCCTGGTGGAGGCCGGTGCCTCGGCGATCCTGCTGGAGTGCGTGCCGGCGAGCCTCGGGCGCGCGGTGAGCGAGGCCCTCGAGGTGCCGGTCATCGGCATCGGCGCCGGCCCCGACACCGACGGCCAGATCCTGGTGATGCACGACGTGCTGGGCGTGACCCACGGCCGTACCCCGCGCTTCGTCAAGAACTTCATGGCGGAGGCCGACGACATCCCGGGCGCCCTCCGCCGCTACCACGAGGACGTCAAGGCCCGGCGCTTCCCGGCCGAGGAACACTGCTTCTAGGAGCCCGCTGTGATGCGTACCCTGCGTGAGATTGCCGCCCTGCGCGAGACCCTCGACGACTGCCGTCGACGTGGCCAGCGCATCGCCCTGGTGCCCACCATGGGCAACCTGCACGCCGGCCACCTGGCACTGGTCGAGAGCGCCCGCCGCCACGCCGACGTGGTGGTGGCGACCATCTTCGTCAATCCGATGCAGTTCGGCCCGAACGAAGACCTGGCCGCCTACCCCCGGACCCTCGCCGAGGACCAGCAGAAGCTCGAGGGCGCCGGCTGTGACCTGCTGTTCGCCCCGGCGACCGCCAGCGTCTACCCCCGCGGGCACGAGGCCCAGACCCGGGTCAGCGTGCCCGGGATCAGCCAGGGCCTGTGCGGTGGCTCGCGACCGGGGCACTTCGACGGCGTCGCCACCATCGTCAGCATGCTCTTCAACCTGGTACAGCCCCAGGTGGCCTGCTTCGGCGAGAAGGACTACCAGCAGCTGGCGGTGATCCGCCAGCTGGTGGCCGACCTGCACTTCCCCGTCGAGATCGTCGGCGTGCCCATCGTGCGCGCCGATGACGGCCTGGCGCTGTCGTCGCGCAATGGCTATCTCGACCCCGGCCAGCGCGCCACCGCCCCGCGGCTCTACCAGACCCTGGGCGAGCTGCGCCAGGCGCTGGAGGCGGGGGCGCCGGTCGACACCACCCTGGAAACGGGCCTGGCCCGGCTGCGCGAAGCCGGCTTTGGCCCCGACTACCTGGAACTTCGCGCACCCGACCTGGGCCCGGTCACCATGGCGACCCGCGAGGCCGTGCTGCTCGCCGCCGCCCGACTCGGCCCGACCCGACTGATCGACAACCTGACCCTGACCCTGCCGCGCTGAGTCCGCGGCACTGGCAAGAGAGGATCCCCTGCCCATGCTGACCATCATGCTCAAGGCCAAGCTGCACATGGCCCGTGTCACCCACGCCGTCCTCAACTACGAGGGTTCCTGTGCCATCGACGGCGACCTGCTGGACATGTCCGGCATCCGCGAGAACGAACAGGTCCAGATCTACAATGTCGAGAACGGGCAGCGCTTCACCACCTATGCGATCCGTGCCGAGGAGGGCTCCAGGGTCATCTCGGTGAACGGCGCCGCGGCCCACCTCGCCGGCGTCGGCGACCGGGTGATCATCTGCAGCTATGCCCACTACAGCGAGGCCGAGCTGGATGCCCACCAGCCGGCTCTCGTCTATCTGCAGCAAGGCAATGCCGTCAGCCATACCAGCAATGCCATCCCCGTCCAGCTGGCCTGAGCCCGGTGGCGGCACCCGCCGGTGCCGCCACCGCCACGCCTCCTGCACGGCACGGCACGTCCCCGCTATACTGAGTGATCCAGACCGACTGAGCGCTTCAGCCGATTTGGGCATTGCCGCAGCGCACAAGCGTCCCCTATGCTGAGGGGACAACCGCCCCCGACAGACCTCAGGAGTAACTCCTTATGCAAGAAGTGGTGATCGTTGCCGCACGCCGCACCGCCGTCGGTACCTTCGGTGGCTCCCTGGCCGGCATTCCCGCCAGTGACCTCGGAGCCCTGGTGATCAAGGACATCATCGCCAGCACCGGTGTCGCCGCCGACCAGGTCGATGAAGTGCTGCTCGGCCAGGTGCTGACCGCCGGCGTCGGCCAGAACCCCGCTCGACAGGCCGCCATCAAGGCCGGCCTGCCCGATGCCGTACCCGCCATGACCATCAACAAGGTCTGCGGCTCGGGCCTCAAGGCCCTGCACCTGGCCACCCAGGCGATCCGCTGTGGTGACGCCGAACTGATCATCGCCGGCGGCCAGGAGAACATGTCCGCCTCGCCGCACGTGCTGCCCAACTCCCGCAACGGCCAGCGCATGGGCGACTGGAAGGCCATCGACTCCATGGTCCACGACGGCCTGTGGGACGCCTTCAACAACTTCCACATGGGCATCACCGCCGAGAACCTGGCGGAGAAGTACGGCATCACCCGCGAGGAGATGGACGAGTTCGCCGCCGCCTCCCAGCAGAAGGCCGCCGCCGCCATCGAGGGCGGCAAGTTCCAGAGCCAGATCGTCCCGGTGGAGATTCCCCAGCGCAAGGGCGACCCCATCGTCTTCGATACCGATGAAGGCCCGCGCGGCGGTACCACGGCCGAGAAGCTCGCCGGCATGCGCCCCGCCTTCAAGAAGGACGGCACCATCACCGCCGGCAACGCCTCCTCCATCAACGACGGCGCCGCCGTGGTGATGCTCTGCTCCGCCGAGAAGGCCAAGGCGCTGGGCCTCGAGCCGCTGGCCCGCATCGCCGCCTACTCCAACGCCGGCGTCGACCCGGCGATCATGGGCATCGGCCCGGCCCCGGCCACCCGTCGCTGCCTGGAGAAGGCCGGCTGGAGCCTGGACGACCTGGACCTGGTCGAGGCCAACGAGGCCTTCGCCGCCCAGGCCCTCTCCGTCAACAAGGAGCTCGGCTGGGACACTGACAAGATCAACGTCAACGGCGGCGCCATCGCGCTCGGCCACCCCATCGGCGCCTCCGGCTGCCGCATCCTGGTGACCCTGGTGCACGAGATGATCGCCCGCGATGCCAAGAAGGGCCTGGCGACCCTGTGCATCGGCGGTGGACAGGGCGTCGCGCTGGCGATCGAACGGTAAGCACGCACCACAACACGAGCGGCCCCGGGGACAGGTCGAAGCGGAGGTCCGATGCCATGGATGGCATCGGTAGCGCCCAGGGAAGGGTTCACAGCGCCTCCGCGCAGGCCTGTCGCCGGGAAAGCCGCGCCACCCCAAACGCGAACCGCCCCCGCAGCCTGGCTGCGGGGGCGGTTTTTCTTACGGCTTAACGCTTAAGGCTTACGGCTCACAGCTGGGGCTCGGCGGCCTCCTCGGCCTCGAACGCCGCCTTCTCTTCCGGGGTGATCTCCTTGATGGTGAGCTTCACCCGGTTGCGGTTGTCGATGTCGAGCACCTTGACCACGATCTCGTCGCCCTCGTTGAGGAAGTCACGCACGTCGTTGACCCGCTCGGGCACGATCTGGGAGATGTGCACCAGGCCGTCGGTCCCCGGCATGATGTTGACGAAAGCGCCGAAGTCGGCGATGCGCACCACCTTGCCGCGGTAGAGCTTGCCGATCTCCGCCTCGGCGGTGATCGCCAGCACGGTGTCGATGGCCTTCTTGGCCGCCGTCTTGTCCTCGGCGTAGATGCGCACGGTGCCGTCGTCATCCAGGTCGATGGAGGCGCCGGTGTCCTCGCAGATCTTGCGGATGGTGGCACCGCCCTTGCCGATGACGTCGCGGATCTTCTCCGGGTCGATCTTGATGGTGGCCATGGAGGGCGCGTTCTCGGACACCTCGGCACGGCTCTGGGCGATCACCGCGTTCATCTGCTCGAGGATATGCAGGCGTGCCTCGTTGGCCTGCTGCAGGGCGACCTCCATGATCTCCTCGTTGATGCCCTCGATCTTGATGTCCATCTGCAGGGCGGTCACACCGGCGGCGGAGCCGGCCACCTTGAAGTCCATGTCGCCGAGGTGATCCTCGTCGCCGAGGATGTCGGTGAGCACCGCGAAGCCGTCGGCATCCTTGACCAGGCCCATGGCGATGCCGGCCACCGGCGCCTTCATTGGCACGCCGGCGTCCATCAGGGCCAGCGAGGAGCCGCACACCGAGGCCATGGAGCTCGAGCCGTTGGACTCGGTGATCTCGGAGACCACGCGAATGGTGTAGGGGAACTCGGCGTCATCGGGCAGCATCGCCTGCACGCCACGGCGCGCCAGGCGACCGTGACCGATCTCGCGACGCTTCGGCCCGCCCATGAAGCCGGCCTCGCCCACGCTGTACGGGGGGAAGTTGTAGTGCAGCAGGAAGCGATCCTTGCGCTCGCCCTCCAGCGACTCGATCAACTGGGCGTCGCGCAGGGTGCCCAGGGTGGCGATGACGATCGCCTGGGTCTCCCCGCGAGTGAAGATCGCCGAGCCGTGGGTCTTGGGCAGCGTCCCCACCTCGATGGAAAGCGGCCGAACGGTCCGGAGGTCGCGGCCATCGATGCGCGGCTCGCCCTTGACCACCCGGGAGCGCACCACGCGCTTCTCCAGGCCGGCGAAGGCGCCCTTGACGTCATCGGCGTCGAACTTGCCCTCCTCCTCCCCGGCGAGCTGCTCGACCGCCTCGGCCTTGAGCTCGGCGAGCGCGTCCTGGCGGGCCATCTTGTCGGTGATGCGATAGGCCTCGCCCACCCGGGTCTCGTAGGCCTGGGCCACGGCGTCCTTGAGGGCGGTGTTCTCCGCCGGCGGCTGCCAGTCCCACTTCGGCTTGCCGGCCTCGGCGGCCAGCTCGTTGATGGCCTTGATCGCCACCTGCATCTCCTGGTGGCCGTAGAGCACGGCTCCCAGCATCTCGTCCTCGAGCAGCTCCTTGGCCTCGGACTCGACCATCAGCACGGCCTTCTCGGTGCCGGCGACGACCATGTCGAGCTCGGAGCTGGCCAGCTCCTCCACGGTGGGATTGAGGAAGTAGCCCTTCTCCTCGTCGAAGCCCACCCGCGCCGCACCGATCGGACCGCTGAAGGGCACGCCGGAGATGGCCAGGGCCGCGGAGGTGCCGAGCAGGGCAGCGATGTCCGGGTCATGGTTGCGGTCGGTGGAGAGCACGGTGCAGATTACCTGCACCTCGTTCATGAAGCCCTTGGGGAACAGCGGGCGGATCGGGCGATCGATCAACCGCGAGGTGAGGGTCTCCTTCTCGGTGGGACGCCCCTCGCGCTTGAAGAAGCCGCCGGGGATCTTGCCCACCGCGTAGGTCTTCTCCTGGTAGAACACCGCCAGCGGGAAGAAGTCCTGTCCTGGCTTGAGCTCTTTCTTGGCGACAACGGTGCACAGCACCACGGTGTCGTCCATGGTGACCATCACGGCACCGGTAGCCTGGCGGGCGATGCGCCCGGTTTCCAGGGTGACGGTGCTGCGACCGTACTGAAACGTTTTCTTGACCGGATTCACGGCGACTCTTCCTTCAACTTTTCGATGTTTGGGTCGTTTCGACTCGGCGACCATTTTAGGGGTTGACGCCCGACGGGGCTACCGGTTAGCGACATTTCCGTCCACCTTTGGGGTCAGACCCCGGCGGAGGGCGACGCCGACCGAACCGTGCACCATGACAGGCCTGCCGGCTGGGCTGGGGTCTGACCCCAAAAGGGCCCAGACGCCGTCCCTGGAGCCTGGCCCAACCCTTTGCCCCAACGCGAAACGGGCAGCCCTAGGGCTGCCCGTTTCGCTACCGCTTGGGGTACGTCGCTTAGCGACGCAGGCCCAGACGCTGGATCAGCGCCTGATAGCGCCCGAAGTCCTTGCGCTTCAGGTAGTCCAGCAGCTTGCGGCGCTGGTTGACCATGCGAATCAGGCCACGACGGGAGTGGTGATCCTGCTTGTTGGTCTTGAAGTGGTCCTGCAGGCCATCGATGTTGGCGCTCAGCAGGGCCACCTGCACTTCGGGGGAACCGGTATCGTTGTCGCCACGGCCGAATTCGTTGACGATCTCGGCCTTCTGTTCAGCGGTCAGTGCCATCTGTCTCTCCAGTAAGCAATATGCCTGAATGATGTAGGTGTGAGACCACGCATATTTGCAGTCTCGAGCGTCTTTCCCTTCAATCGGCTGCCGTGCTCAGCAGCCGTTTCGGCGCCACCTCCTGTGGCCCCGTCACCGTGCCGAGCCCCAGAAAGGCCTCGTCACGGTAGAGTCTTGCCGTCTCGCCTGCCGCCAGGGCCCCGGTGTCGACCCGGGCCGACTGGCCATGGGCCAGGCGCCCGGCGGCATCGGCATCCAGCACCAGGGGCAGCAGATGCGCCACCAGCACGTCGACGGGCAGCAGCACCGCCTCGCGCTCGGCCTGGCCGGGCAGCGCCTCCAGCGTCTCGAGACCCAGCATCCCGTCACTGGTGAAGGGGCCGGTCTCCAGGCGGCGCAAGGCACTGATATGGCCGCCGCATCCCAGCGCCCGGCCGATGTCCTCGGCCAGGGTGCGGATATAGGTGCCCTTGCTCACGCGCACTTCCAGCTCGAAGGCAGCGTCTTCGACGACGAGAAGGCGCGCATCATACACCGTCACGCGCCGCACTGCACGCTCGACCGTCCTGCCCTCCCGGGCCAGCTCGTAGAGCTTGCGCCCCTGATGCTTGAGCGCCGAATACATCGGCGGCACCTGCTCGATCTCGCCGTGGAACTGCTCGAGCACGCCCTCGACATCGCCCCGGGTCAGGGGCGGCACCTCGTGGCGCTCGACCACCGCCCCCTCGGCGTCACCGGTGTCGGTGATCACGCCCAGCTCCACCCGGGTGCGGTAGACCTTGTCGGCCGCCAGCAGGTGGGCGGAGAACTTGGTCGCCTCGCCGAAGCAGACCGGTAACAGGCCGGTGGCCATGGGATCCAGGGTGCCGGTGTGGCCGGCCTTCTGCGCCTGGAACAGGCGCCGTGCCCGCTGCAGGGCGTGGTTGCTCGACACCCCCTGGGGCTTGTCGAGCAGCAGCACCCCGTTCACCGGCAGGCCGCGACGCCGACGCGCCATCAGTCTCGCCCGCTCTCGCCGCCGGGCGCATCGCCAGCGTCACTGGCCGGGGCGTCGTCGTCGGTCTCGTCGCCCTGACGGGCCTTGTCGCTGGCCACGGCCTCCTCGATCAGCGACGACAGCCGCTGGCCACGCACCACGCTCTCGTCGTAGTGGAAGCGCAGCTCCGGCACATGGCGCAGCTTGATGCGCCGGGCGATCTGCCCGCGCAGGAAACCGGCGGCCTGGCGCAGCACCTTGAGGTTCTCCTTGATGCGCTCCGGCGTGTCCTCGCCCAGCAGGGTCACATGGACGTCGGCATAGCCCAGGTCACGGCTGACCTCGACGCCGCTCACCGTGACCATGCCCAGACGCGGGTCCTTGACCTCGCGCTGGATGAGCACCGCCAGCTCCTTCTGGAGCTGGTCGGCCACCCGGTCGGTCCGCTTGAACTCGCGCATGATCGCTCCTCGACCCTCAGAGGGTCCGCTCGACCTTGACCTGATCGAACACCTCGATCTTGTCGCCGACCTGGACGTCGTTGTAGTTCTTCACGCCGATGCCGCACTCCATGCCGTTGCGCACTTCCGGGACGTCGTCCTTGAAGCGACGCAGCGACTCGAGCTCGCCCTCGTAGATGACCACGTTATCGCGCAGCACGCGGATCTTCTTGTGGCGGAAGACGCTGCCCTCGACCACCATGCAGCCGGCCACGGCGCCGATCTTCGGCGCACGGAAGACGTCGCGGACCTCGGCCACGCCGACGATCTCCTCCTTCCACTCCGGCGCGAGCATGCCGCTCATGGCCTGCTTGACCTCGTCGATCAGCTGGTAGATGACGCTGTAGTAGCGCAGGTCCAGGCCTTCGCGCTCGATGATCTCGCGGGCCGCGGCGTCGGCACGCACATTGAAGCCGACCACGATGGCGTCACTGGCCAGCGCCAGGTTGGCGTCGGTGCCGGTGATGCCACCCACGCCCGAGGAGACTACCGCCACCTGGACCTCGTCGGTGGAGAGCTCCTCCAGCGCCCCCTTGATGGCCTCCAGCGAGCCCTGGACATCGGCCTTGAGCACGATGTTGACCTTGGCCACCTCGTCCTGGCCCATCTGGCTGAACATGTTCTCCAGCTTGGCCTTCTGCTGGCGCGCCAGGCGCACCTCGCGGTACTTGCCCTGACGGAAGTTGGCGACCTCGCGGGCCTTCTTCTCGTCGGCCAGCACCATGAAGTCGTCGCCGGCATCCGGGGTCCCGTCGAGGCCCTGGATCTCCACCGGCATCGCCGGGCCCACGGCGTCGACCTGCTGGCCGAGCTCGTTGGTCAGGGCGCGCACGCGGCCGTAGTGCAGGCCGGCGAGCACGATGTCGCCCTTGCGCAGGGTGCCGTTCTGGACCAGCACGGTGGCCACCGGGCCACGCCCCTTGTCCAGGCGGGACTCGACCACCACGCCCTTGCCGGGCGCTTCCGGCACGGCCTTGAGCTCGAGCACCTCGGAAACCAGCAGCACGGCCTCGAGCAGGGCATCGATGCCTTCGCCGGTCTTGGCGGAGACGTGGACGAACTGGGTGTCACCGCCCCACTCCTCGGAGATGACGCCGTGCTGGGACAGCTCGTTCTTGACCCGATCCGGATCGGCGCCGGGCTTGTCGATCTTGTTGACCGCCACCACCAGCGGGACCTCGGCGGCCTTGGCGTGCTCGATGGCCTCGATGGTCTGGGGCATCACGCCGTCGTCGGCGGCCACCACCAGGATGACCACGTCGGTGGCCTTGGCACCCCGGGCGCGCATGGCGGTGAACGCCGCGTGGCCGGGGGTGTCCAGGAAGGTCACGCCGCCATGCTCGTCGGCCACGTGATAGGCGCCGATGTGCTGGGTGATGCCGCCGGCCTCGCCGGTGGCCACCTTGGCCTTGCGGATATGGTCGAGCAGCGAGGTCTTGCCGTGGTCGACGTGGCCCATCACCGTGACCACCGGCGAGCGGGTGATCTCCTCGCCCTCGTAGGAGATGCCCTCGAGGACCTCGGTCTCCAGGGCATCGTCCTTGACCAGCTTGGGCTTGTGCCCCATCTCCTCGACCACGATGGCCGCGGTGTCCTGATCGATGGTCTGGTTGATGGTCACCGCCGCCCCCATGGTGAACATGGCCTTGATGACCTCGTTCGCCTTGATCGACATCTTGTCGGCCAGGTCGGCGACGCTGATCGACTCGGGAATCGACACCTCACGCACGATGGGCTGGGTCGGCTTCTGGAAGCCGTGCTTGCCACCGCCCTGACTGCCGCCACGGCGGGTACCGCGACGCTCGGCGCGCTTGACCTTCTTGCCGCCCCGGCGGCGCTCCTCGCGATCGCCCCGGTCGTCGTCGTCGCGGCCACCGCGGCCCTTCTTGGCGGCCGCCTTCTTGGGCGGCGCCGTGCGGCGGTCGCTGCGGCCCTCCTTGGGGGGGGCCGGCGGCTCGTTGGTGGCCTCCTGCGGCACTTCCAGTTCGGGCACCGGGATCTCGGGCACCTCGGCCGCCTTCGCTGCCTCGGCCTTGGACGCCTCCTCGCGTGCCGCCTCCTCGGCGGCACGCGCCTGGTCGGCCGCGGCCTCACGGGCCTCCTGCTCGGCCCTGGCCTGCCGGGAGTCGGCCATGTCGCCGACCAGCTGGCGCGGGCCCGACTCTTCGGCCGGCTCGGGCGCAGGTGCCTCTTCCTCGGCACGCTTGACGTAGGTACGCTTCTTGCGCACCTGCACCTCGATGGTCTTGCCCCGCTCACCGGTCTTGATGCGGCTCTTGGTCTTGCGGGTCAAGGTGATGCGATTCCTGGCCCCGGCGCCGCCGCCGTGGCTCTTGGTGAGGAAGTCGAGCAGTTGGCGCTTGTCCTCCTCGGACACGGCATCGCCCTCGGACTGGTGCTCGAGCCCGGCTTCTTTCATCTGTTCCAGCAGGCGGGGCACGTCGCGCCCCACCTTCGCTGCAAAATCCTTAACGGTCATCTCTGACATTACGACCCTCCTCAGCCCGTGACCTAATACTGTTCGCTATCGAATGATTACTGACTCGAATGATTCGACGACGAGCGATTCGCTCTCGATCTATTCGTTCTCGGCTATTCGCTTTCGAACCATGGCGCACGGGCGGTCATGATCAGTGCCGCGGCGCGCTCCTCGTCCATCTCCTCGATATCCATCAGATCATCGACGGACTGCTCGGCAAGATCCTCCATGGTGACGATCCCGCGACTGGCCAGGATGAAGGCCAGGTGGCGCTCCATGCCGTCCATCCCCAACAGGTCGTCGGCCGGCTGGGCACCGTCGAGCTCCTCCTCGGAAGCGATGGCCAGGTTCAGCAACTCGTCCTTGGCACGAGCGCGCAGCTCCTCGATAAGCTCCTCGTCGAGCTCCTCGATCTCGAGCATCTCCTCCACCGGCACGTAGGCGACTTCCTCGATCGAGGTGAAGCCCTCCTCGACCAGCAGGCGCGCGACCTCCTCGTCGATGTCCAAGTGCTGGATGAAGTGTTCGACCAGGCTGTCGATCTCCTGGTCACGCTTGGCCTCGGCCTCGTCCTCGGTCATGACGTTGAGACGCCAGCCGGTGAGTTCGGAAGCCAGGCGTACGTTCTGGCCACTGCGGCCGATGGCCTGGGCCAGGTTGTCCTCGGCGACGGCCACGTCCATGGCGTGGGCGTCCTCGTCGACGAGGATCGAGGCGACATCCGCCGGCGCCATGGCGTTGATCACCAGTTGGGCGGGGTTGTCGTCCCACAGCACGATGTCCACACGCTCGTTCTGCAGCTCCGAGGACACCGCCTGGACGCGGGAACCCCGCATGCCGACGCAGGCACCCACCGGGTCGATGCGCCGATCGTTGGTCTTGACCGCGATCTTGGCCCGGGAGCCGGGATCGCGGGCCGCGCCCTTGATTTCGATGAGCTGCTCGGCGATCTCCGGCACCTCGATCCGGAACAGCTCGATGATCAGTTCCGGGCAGGTGCGCGACAGGATCAGCTGGGCGCCGCGCGCCTCGGGATCGACCTTGGTCAGCAGCGCGCGGACCCGCTCGTTCATGCGGTAGCGCTCGCCGGGAATCATCTCGCTGCGCGGCAGAAAGGCCTCGGCGTTGTCGCCGAGATCGATGATCAGGCCGTCGCGGGTGGTCTTCTTGACGATGCCGGCGACCAGCTCGCCTTCACGCTCGGCGTAGAGGCGCACCACCTCGGCGCGCTCGGCCTCGCGCACCTTCTGCACGATGACCTGCTTGGCGGTCTGGGCGGCGATGCGGCCGAAGGCGGCGTTCTCGATCTGCTCCTCGACCACGTCACCCAGCCCCAGGGGCGGGTCGCGACGCTCGGCGAAGGAGAGCTTGATCTGGGCGTCGGGTCCGTCGAAGTCGTCGTCCTCGACCACCTCCCAGCGGCGGAAGGTCTCGTAGTCGCCGGTGCGGCGATCGATATGCACCCGCACGCTGGCTTCCTCGCCCTCGAAACGCTTGCGTGACGCACTGGCCAGGGCCGCTTCGACGGCCTCGAAGATCACCTCGCGGGGAACGCCCTTCTCGTTGGAGATCGCATCAACGACCGTCAGAATTTCTTTACTCATGCCTATGCCTCGCCAGAAAACCTGTCCTTGAGCACCGTGCTCGTTCGCCACCCTCGGCGGCCGGGATCACTCCTCGAACCGGGGCACGATGTGCGCCTGATCGATGCTGTCGATGGGAAAGCAGTACTCCTCGCCGTCGAGCTGCAGCAGCACCTCGTCGTTCTCGATGCCGGCCAGCAGTCCCTGGAACTTGCGACGGCCCTCGTAGGGAACACGCAGCTTGAGCTTGACCTCGTGCCCCCGGTAGCGCTCGAACTGGTCGAGGGTATAGAGCGGCCGATCCATGCCGGGCGAGGAGACCTCCAGACGGTATTCACCGCGAATCGGGTCCTCGACATCGAGTACGGCACTGACCTGGCGGCTGATATCGGCGCAATCCTCCACGCTCACCCCGTCCTGGTGATCTATATAGATCACCAGGCGCGAGTGCTTGCCCTGGGACAGGTAGTCGATGCCCCACAGTTCGAACCCCATGGCCGTGACCACCGGCTCGATCAGCGCATGCAGCGCAGCATCCTTGATTGCCACGGAAAAAGCTCCTACAGCCGTTGCATCAGGCACCTGGCCGGGAGTGAACAGGAAAGACAGGTGGCTGATTGGCGTTGCCCGGAACAGCGCCCTCGACGCCATGCGTCGCCGGGCAAGCTGCTAACAAAAAGCCCCTTCACAGGAAGGGGCTTTCACAAGAAACCTGTAATACCACTTCGGCTAGGCGGCAGCCCCATGTTTCCGGTTCAACCTCCGGAAGGCGCCTGCCTGGAAGATGGTAGCGGGGACCGGATTTGAACCGATGACCTTCGGGTTATGAGCCCGACGAGCTACCAGACTGCTCCACCCCGCATCAATCTAGGTCGGTAATTGTATGCCTGACTTGCACTTTCGTCAAGGCATCAAAGCCACCACTACTGCCAATCCTGCGCCTGATGATCCGACGACCCTGCGCACTCGGCGTCACGACTCGTGGCATATCAGGTGGTGCCGAAGGCGGGACTTGAACCCGCACGACCGTAAGGTCACTACCCCCTCAAGATAGCGTGTCTACCAATTCCACCACTTCGGCATCGGGGAGGCCGGAATTGCGACGGACAACGGAGCCGATGGCTCAGTCGCCGTTTTCCTCCAGCACTGGCGCGGTATTATCCACATCATTCGGCTCGTCGTCAAGGGTCGGAACGCCCTGCTGCCGTTCGATCAGCTCGGAGTCGGGAATCCCGGCCTCCGGCGCCTGGCTCGCCTGGGTGGCGTACCAGGCCAGCGTCAGGGACGTGGCGAAGAAGCCGGCCGCCAGCACGGCAGTGAACTTCGACAGGAAGCCGCCGCTGCCGCGGGAGCCGAACACCGTCTGTGAGGCGCCGCCGCCGAAGGCGGCACCGGCTTCGGCGCCCTTGCCCTGCTGCAGCAGGATCAGGACGACCAGGGCGATGGCGATCGCCACATGGATCATGAGAATGGCAACTTGCATGGATTCAACCTGCTGACTGACAAATGGCTAGAAAATCGTCGACCTTGAGCGAGGCACCGCCCACCAGGCCGCCGTCGATGTCCGGCTGAGCGAGCAGCTCGGCCGCGTTGTTCGCGTTCATGCTACCGCCGTAGAGCAGCCGCATCCCGTGGGCCAGGGCGCCGGCATAGCGCTCCAGGCGATCGCGGATGGCCGCATGCACCGCCTGGGCCTGCTGCGGCGTGGCGGTGCGCCCGGTGCCGATGGCCCATACCGGCTCGTAGGCGATCACCAGCTTTTCGCGCTCTTCCGGAGACAGGGCGTCGAACACGGCCTCGAGCTGGCCAAGCACCACCGCCTCGGTGCGCTCGGCCTCGCGCTCCTCCAGGGTCTCACCGAGGCAGAGCAACGGCACCAGCCCCGCGGCCAGGGCCGCGCGGACCCGCGCCAGCACGGCGGCATCGTCCTCGTGGAAGAGCGAACGGCGCTCGGAGTGCCCCACCAGCACGTAACGGGCCCCCAGCTCGGCGAGCATGCCGCCGCTGACCTCTCCGGTGAAGGCACCGGACGGCTGATCGCTCAGCGTCTGGGCGCCGACGGCCACCGGCGTCTCGTCCAGCACGCCGACAGCGGCGCCGAGATACGGGAAAGGCACCATCAGCGCCACCTCGACGCCCACCGGCGGCCTGGTCCGGGAAAATGCCTGGCCGAAGGTCTCGACCAGTGCCAGGGAGCCGTTCATCTTCCAGTTGCCGGCGATCAGCGGGGTACGCATGGGATGTCCTCTTTCAAGGTGGTGCGAAATGGTATAGGAGCGGCCCTGTCAAGACAACCGCGAAGCCATCGGGGCCAGGGCTAGCGTCAGGACAGCAGCCCCTCGACCTCGCCGGCCAGGTGGCGGGCCAGGCCCTGGACATCCAGGTGCGCACGCCCCTCGACCATGACCCGGATCAGCGGCTCGGTGCCGGAGGGACGCAGCAGCACCCGCCCCTGGTCGCCCAGCTCCGCCTCCACGGCGGCCACGGCCTCCTGCAGTGCCGGCGTGTCCATCAGCGCCTTGGCATCGCTGCCCGGCGTCAGGCGCACATTGACCAGCACCTGGGGCGCCTTTTCCAGCCCGGCCAGCAGGCGGTTCAGCGGCTGGCCTTCCCGCACCATGATCGCCAGCACCTGGAGCGCCGAGACGATGCCATCGCCGGTGGTCTGCACATGGCCGCAGACGATGTGCCCGGAGGACTCGCCGCCGAGCTGCCAGCCATTGGCGGCCAGGCGCTCCATGACATACCGATCGCCGACCCTGGCGCGCTCGAAGGGGATGTCCATCTCCTCGAGAGCCGCCGCGAGGCCGAAGTTGGACATCAGGGTGCCGACCACACCGCCCCTCAGCTCGCCACGGGCGTGGCGATCCCGGGCGATCAGGTAGAGGATGTCGTCGCCGTCGATCTCGCGGCCGTCGGCATCGACCATCAGCACCCGGTCCCCGTCGCCGTCCAGGGCTATGCCCAGGTCCGCCCCCTGCTGGATCACCGCCGCGCGCAGTGCCGCCGGATGGGTGGAGCCCACCTCGTGGTTGATGTTGAGGCCGTCCGGCTGGGCCCCGATCAGGCTGACCTCGGCGCCGAGCTCGCGGAACACGCTGGGGGCGATGTGGTAGGTGGCGCCGTGGGCGCAGTCGACCACCATGCGCAGGCCATGCAGGCTGACCCGGTCGGGAATGGTCGACTTGCAGAACTCGATGTAGCGGCCGGCGGCGTCATCGACGCGCATCGCCTTGCCCAGGCGGTCGGCGGCGACGGTGGTCAACGGCATCTCGAGCATGGCCTCGATGTGTGCCTCGACCTCATCGGCCAGCTTGACCCCCTCGGCGGAGAAGAACTTGATGCCGTTGTCGGCGAAAGGGTTGTGGGACGCCGAGATGACGATGCCCGCATCGGCGCGGAAGGTCCGGGTCAGGTAGGCGATACCCGGCGTGGGCATGGGGCCGAGCAGCACCACATCGACACCGGCGGCGGAGAGCCCGGCCTCGAGGGCCGATTCGAACATGTAGCCGGAGATCCGTGTGTCCTTGCCGATCAAGACACGGGCGCGGCCATGTTCGCGGGCCAGCACGCGCCCGGTGGCCCAGCCCAGCTTCAGCATGAAGTCAGCGGTGATGGGCGCCTCGCCCACCGTGCCACGAATGCCATCGGTGCCAAAATAGCGTCTAGTCATGCTCGCAACCTTCCTTGAGTACGGCCCAGGTCATGTTTGCCGCGTCCACGGTGGGCCCCACATCGTGGACGCGCAGGATTCGCGCCCCACGCTCGACGGCCAGCGCCGTCAGTGCCAGCCCACCGGGCAGGCGCTCCTCCACCGGTCGCGCGAGCACCTTGCCGATCATGCTCTTGCGCGACATGCCCACCAGCAGCGGCAGACCGAGGTGCGTCAGGCGCTCCATGCGGTTGAGCAGGCGCAGATTGTGCTCGACGGTCTTGCCGAAACCGAAGCCCGGGTCCAGCAGCAGGCGCTCGCGGCGCAGGCCGACGGCCTCGCAGGCGGCCACCCGGCTCTCGAGGAAATCGGCCACCGCCTCCTCCACCGGCACATCATAGCGGGGCGCCTGCTGCATGTCGCGGGGCTCGCCCTGGCGATGCATCAGGCAGACCGGCAGGCCGCTGCCGGCCGCCGCTTCCAGCGCCCCCTGGTGCTCCAGGGCGCGCACATCGTTGATCAGGCCGGCACCGAGGGACGCCACCTCGCGCATCACCGCCGGGCTGCTGGTGTCCACCGACACCAGGGCATCGAGCTCGCGCACCAGCGCCTCGACCACCGGCGCCACCCGCTCCAGCTCCTGCTGCGGGCTGATCGGGTCGGCACCGGGGCGAGTCGACTCCCCCCCCACGTCGACGATTGCCGCCCCTTCGGCCAGCATCCGCTCGGCATGGCGCAGGGCGTCATCCAGCGCCAGGTGGCGCCCGCCGTCGGAGAAGGAGTCGGGGGTGACGTTGAGGATCCCCATCACCCGGGGAAAGGAGAGGTCGAGCCGGTGCCGACCGCACTGCAGGGAAATAGCGGGAGAGTCGTCCATCATGGTGTCGGAATCGAAGCCTGGGTCGAAAAGCGGAGAACCAGAATGGCGAAGGCGCCCCGCGGGGCGCCTGCCAGTCGAAGGGAGAGCCTCAGGTGCCGGCCGGCCCGCCCAGGGGGTCGGAAGGCCGCCGTCGGGGAGCGTCGTCGCCCTCCTCGTCTCCGTCGTCGCCCTGCCCCGGCGTCTCCGGCGCCGCCTCGGCACCGGGCCCGCCGGCCGAGGGGGCACCGCTGCCCGGGTCGTCCCAGCCCTCGGGGGGACGCGGCTCGCGCCCTTCCATGATGTCCTTGAGCTGGGTGGCGTCGATGGTCTCGTACATCATCAGCGCCTCGGCCATGGCATCGAGCTTGTCGCGATTGTCCTCGAGGATCTGCTTGGCCTGGGCATAGCAGTCGTCGATGATCTTGCGCACTTCCTTGTCGAGCTTGGAGGTGGTCTCGCCGGACTTGAGCTTGCCGCCCGGACCAGGGCCGCCGAGGAACTGGTGGGACTCGTCCTCGTCGTACATGATCGGGCCCATCTCCTCGGAGAGCCCCCACTTGGCGACCATGTTGTGGGCCAGCTCGGTGGCACGCTTGATATCGTTGGACGCGCCCGTCGTCACCCCATTGGGGCCGAGCGTCATCTCCTCGGCGATACGACCACCGAACAGCGAGCAGATCTGGCTGATGATCTGCTGGCGGGAGAGGCTGTAGCGATCCTCCTCCGGCAGGAACATGGTCACGCCGAGCGCCCGGCCACGCGGGATGATGGTGACCTTGTAGACCGGGTCGTGCTCCGGCATCACCAGACCGATGATGGCGTGGCCCGACTCGTGGTAGGCGGTGTTGAGCTTCTCCTTCTCGGTCATGACCATGGAGCGGCGCTCGGCGCCCATCATGATCTTGTCCTTGGCCATGTCGAGTTCTTCCATGCCCACCAGGCGCTTGTTGCGCCGCGCGGCGAACAGGGCGGCCTCGTTGACCAGGTTGGCCAGGTCGGCACCGGAGAAGCCCGGGGTGCCGCGGGCGATCAGCGACGGCTTGACGTCGTCGGCCAGCGGCACCTTGCGCAGGTGCACGTTGAGGATGTGCTCGCGCCCGCGGATGTCGGGCAGCGGCACCACCACCTGGCGATCGAAGCGACCCGGGCGCAGCAGCGCCGGGTCGAGCACGTCGGGGCGGTTGGTGGCGGCGATGACGATGATGCCCTCATTGGCCTCGAAGCCGTCCATCTCGACCAGCAGCTGGTTGAGGGTCTGCTCGCGCTCGTCGTTGCCGCCGCCCATGCCGGCGCCACGGGAACGGCCCACGGCATCGATCTCGTCGATGAAGATGATGCAGGGGGCCTGCTTCTTGGCCTGCTCGAACATGTCGCGTACGCGGGAGGCACCCACGCCGACGAACATCTCGACGAAGTCGGAGCCGGAGATCGAGAAGAACGGCACCTTGGCCTCGCCGGCGATGGACTTGGCCAGCAGGGTCTTGCCGGTCCCCGGCGGGCCGACCATCAGCACGCCGCGCGGGATGGTGCCGCCCAGGCGCTGGAACTTGGTCGGGTCACGCAGGAAGTCGACCAGTTCCTCGACCTCCTCCTTGGCCTCGTCACAGCCGGCCACGTCGGAGAAGGTGGTCTTGATCTGGTCCTGGGAGAGCAGCTTGGCCTTGGACTTGCCGAAGCTCATCGGGCCGCCCTTGCCCCCGGCGCCGCCCTGCATCTGGCGCATGAAGAACATGAAGATGCCGAGGATCAGCAGGATCGGGAAGCTGGCGATCAGCAGGCGCGTCCACAGGCTCTGCTGTTCGGGCTCCTTGCCGACCACGGTGACGTTGTTGGCCAGCAGGTCGTCCATCAACTTGGGATCCTCCGCCGCCGGGCGGATGGTCTGGAACTGGGAGCCGTCCGTGCGTTCACCGGTGATCTTGTAGCCATCGATGGTCACGCTGCGGACCTGTTGGTTCTGCACTTGCTGGACGAACTGCGAGTAGTTCGTCGTCTGCGGTGCGGTGTCGACGCTGAAGTTGTTGAACACCGTCAGCAGCACTGCCGCGATGACCAACCACAGGATCAGGTTCTTCGCCATGTCGTTCAAGGGACCACCCTCAATTGCAAAAATCGGTCAGCCGGAATGCGCCTGGCATCTTGGACACTACATGAGCGGGCCGTGTTCAGCCCGTGGCGGGCGAATCGGCCCACGCAGTCTGCTTCATGCTCTACTGTGACACAGTCGAGACGCCATGTCCGGCAATGGCGCCAGTAGTCCCTGCCTATCGAGGCGCTACGTATGTCTCTGGGCGGTCGAGGCACTGCCTCAACCACGAAAATTCTCTGCCAGCAGGTAGACTTCACGGGAACGCGCCCGCGAGGCCTCCGGCTTGCGCGTCACCACACGCCCGAAGCTGCCGCGCAGCTCCTTGAGGTAGGCGTCGAACCCCTCGCCCTGGAACACCTTGGCCAGGAAGCGGCCGCCGGGCGACAGGGTCTGGCGCGCCAGGTCCAGCGCCAGCTCCACCAGGTACATCGCCTGTGGCTGGTCGATCGCCGCCATACCACTCATATTGGGGGCCATGTCGGACATCACAAGGTCCACCGGGCGATCCCCCAGGGCCGCGAGGATCGCCTCGAGCACCGGCTCCTCGGTGAAGTCGCCCTGGATGAACTCGACACCGGCCAGGGCATCCATCTCGAGAATGTCGGAGGCGATCACCACGCCCTTCGGCCCGACCCGCTCCGCCGCCACCTGGCTCCAGCCACCGGGGGCGGCGCCCAGGTCGATCACCGTCATGCCGGGGCGCAGCAGCCGATCCTTCTCGTCGAGCTCCATCAGCTTGTAGCTCGCCCGGGAACGATAGCCGTCCTGCCAGCTGCGTTGCACGTAGCGGTCGTCGAAATGCTCCTTCAGCCAGCCGGCGCTGCTCTTGCTGGCGCCATGCTTTCTGGCGCCCTGGCCGGCGCCCTTGCGGGAAGAGGGAGAACTTGCCACGGCGTCACCTGTGATGAAACGGGAATGACAGACAGGCGGTCGAGCGGATTCCGGAAAGACCCGGGAGATGCGACGGGGTCCTGACCTGCGGTCCCGGGACGGCATCGGCGCGAGTCCGCGCTTTCGCCGCGCGGCGATTCACCGTACCATGTGCGCAGCGCGCAACCGGGAAGACGCACGATACCATGAGCTTGTCACAGGCACAAAAGAAAGCATTTCGCAGCATCGGCCACCACCTGAACCCGGTGGTCACGGTCTCCGAGAACGGCATCTCGGAGGGGGTGCTGGGCGAACTCGACCGGGCGCTCAGCGACCATGAGCTGGTCAAGGTCAAGCTGGCCCTGCCGGAGCGCGACGACCGCGCCGCCATGCTGGAGGAGCTCGTCACCGCCAGCGGTGCCGAGCGGGTGCAGACCATCGGCAAGATGGCGCTGCTCTACCGCCGGAACCCCCAGGCCAACCCGAAGCTCTCCAACGTCAAGCGCTTCGAGGGTCACCACGGGCGGCACTGACGCGCTTCGCGCGAGCTGGAAGCTGGAAGCTGGAAGCTGGAAGCTGGAAGCTGGAAGCTGGAAGCTGGAAGCTGGAAGCTGGAAGCTGGAAGCCAGCATGATGCGACAGTCGTAGATACAAAACACCCCGCAGCCATGGCTGCGGGGTGTTTTTCTTCCGGCTTCAAGCTTCCAGGCGCGAAGCGCCGCTCTTCCAGCTTGGGTTAGAGATGCTCGACCCCGGAGATCTCGTACTCGACATCGCCGCCGGGGGTCCTGACCGCCACCACGTCGCCCTCCTCCTTGCCGATCAGGGCGCGGGCGATGGGCGAGGTGACCGAGATGCGGCCGGACCTGATGTCGGCCTCGTCCTCGCCGACGATGCGGTAGGTCACCTCCTCGTCGGTATCGAGGTTGAGCAACTCGACGGTGACGCCGAAGATCACCTTGCCGGTGCGCGGCAGCTTGGTGACGTCGATCACCTGGGCATTGGAGAGCTTGCCCTCGATCTCCTGGATGCGCCCCTCGATGAAGCCCTGCTGCTCCCGGGCGGCATGGTATTCGGCGTTCTCCTTGAGATCGCCGTGCTCGCGGGCCTCGGCGATGGAGGCGATCACCCTTGGCCGCGCCTCGCTCTTGAGCTCCTCGAGCTCCTTGCGCAGGCGCGCCTCACCGGCAACGGTCATCGGGACCTTGTTCATTGTGCAGCTCCTGCATGCAGTTCCTGAAGCCGACGCACCGTGATCTCGTTACCGTATTCGAGCGCCATGCAAACGGCACTGGCCCCCGCCAGGGTGGTGGCGTAGGGAACCTTGCGGGCGAGCGCGGTACGACGGATCACCGAGGAGTCACTGATCGCCTGACGGCCCTCGGTGGTATTGACGATATAGGCAATCTCGTCGTTCTTGAGCAGATCGACGATATGCGGGCGACCTTCGAACACCTTGTTCACGACCTCGACGTCGAGCCCGGCGGCCTCGAGGGCGGCGGCGGTGCCACGGGTCGCGCACAGTGTGAAACCCAATGCTAGCAGAGAACGGGCCACCTCGATAACACCCGCCTTGTCGGGTTCGCGCACCGAGAGGAAGGCCTTGCGGTCGCCCTCGATGGGGGGAATCGCCTCGCCGGCCCCCAGCTGCGCCTTGTAGAAGGCCTCGGCGAAGGTGTCGCCGCTGCCCATCACCTCGCCGGTGGACTTCATCTCCGGCGACAGGATCGGGTCGACGCCGGGGAACTTGTTGAACGGGAAGACCGCCTCCTTGACGCTGTAGAAGTGCGGCACGATCTCGGCCTCGAAGCCCTGTTCGGCCAGGGTCTTGCCGGCCATGCAGCGGGCGGCGACCTGGGCCAGCGAGGTGCCGATGCACTTGGAGACGAAGGGCACGGTGCGCGAGGCGCGCGGGTTGACCTCGATGACGTAGATCTCGCCGTCCTGCCAGGCCAGCTGCACGTTCATCAGGCCCTTGACGCCGAGTTCCACCGCCATGCGCTTGACCTGGTCGCGCATTTTGTCCTGGACATCGGCGGGCAGCGAATAGGGCGGCAGCGCGCAGGCGGAATCGCCGGAGTGCACGCCCGCCTGCTCGATGTGCTGCATGATGCCGCCGATCACCACCTGCTGGCCGTCGGAGACCGCGTCGATGTCGATCTCGATGGCCGCGTTGAGGAAGTGGTCGAGCAGCACCGGCGAATCGTTGGAGACCTTGACCGCATGGGTCATGTAGTTCTCGAGCTCGGAGGCGTCATAGACGATCTCCATGGCGCGGCCACCGAGCACATAGCTCGGCCGCACCACCAGCGGATAACCGATCGCCTCGGCCTTGGCGAAGGCCTCCTCGAAGCTGCGTGCGGTGGCATTGGGCGGCTGCCTGAGGCCCAGCTTGTCGATCATCTGCTGGAAGCGCTCGCGGTCCTCGGCGCGGTCGATGGCGTCGGGGGTGGTGCCGATGATCGGCACGCCGGCGGCCTCGAGCTCGCGGGCGAGCTTGAGCGGGGTCTGGCCGCCGAACTGCACGATCACCCCGACCGGCCGCTCCTTGTCGGCGACCTCCAGCACGTCCTCCAGGGTCACCGGCTCGAAGTAGAGGCGGTCGCTGGTGTCGTAGTCGGTGGAGACGGTCTCCGGGTTGCAGTTGACCATGATGGTCTCGAAGCCGTCGTCGTGCATGGCGAAGGCGGCATGCACGCAGCAGTAGTCGAACTCGATGCCCTGGCCGATGCGGTTCGGCCCCCCGCCCAGCACCATGATCTTCTGGCGGTCGGAGACCTCGGCCTCGCACTCCTCCTCGTAGGTGGAGTACATGTAGGCGGTATCCGAGGCGAACTCGGCGGCACAGGTATCGACCCGCTTGTAGACCGGGCGGATGCCGGCCTTCTGGCGGGTCTTGCGGAACTCCTTCTCGGCGACGCCGAGCAGTCCGGCCAGGCGGGCATCACTGAAGCCCTTGCGCTTCAGCGCGAACAGCTCCCGGGCCGAGAAGTCGGAGAGCGAGCGCTTCGCCACGGCCTGTTCGGTCTTGACCAGGTCCTCGAGCTGGACCAGGTACCAGGGGTCGATGCGGGTCAGCGCGAAGACCTCGTCCACGCCCAGGCCGGCGCGCATGGCATCGGCCACGTAGAAGATGCGCTCGGCGCCGGCGGCCTGCAGCTCGCCCTTGATATGCGCCATGGCATCGGCGGTGAACTCGGTGACGATGGGGTCGAGGCCGTCGTTGCCGGTCTCCAGGCCGCGCAGCGCCTTCTGCAGCGACTCCTGGAAGGTGCGGCCGATGGCCATCACCTCGCCCACCGACTTCATCTGGGTGGTCAGGCGGTCGTTGGCCTGGGGGAACTTCTCGAAGGTGAAGCGCGGGATCTTGGTGACCACATAGTCGATCGCCGGCTCGAACGACGCCGGGGTGCGGCCGCCGGTGATGTCGTTCGAGAGCTCGTCCAGGGTGTAGCCCACCGCCAGCTTGGCGGCGATCTTGGCGATCGGGAAGCCGGTGGCCTTGGAAGCCAGGGCCGAGGAGCGCGACACCCGCGGGTTCATCTCGATGACCACCATGCGCCCGGTCTCCGGATCCATCCCGAACTGTACGTTCGAGCCGCCGGTCTCGACGCCGATCTCGCGCAGCACCGCCAGGGAGGCGTCGCGCATGATCTGGTATTCCTTGTCGGTCAGCGTCTGGGCCGGGGCCACGGTGATGGAATCGCCGGTGTGCACGCCCATGGGGTCGAAGTTCTCGATGGAGCAGACGATGATGCAGTTGTCGTTGCGGTCGCGAACGACCTCCATCTCGTACTCCTTCCAGCCCAGCAGCGACTCGTCGATCAACAGCTCATGGTTGTTCGACAGCTCGAAGCCGCGGGTGCAGATCTCCTCGAACTCCTCCTTGTTGTAGGCCACGCCGCCGCCGGAACCGCCCATGGTATAGGAGGGGCGGATGATCGCCGGGAAGCCGAGCTCGGCCTGGATCTCCCAGGCCTCCGCCATGGAGTGGGCGACCTTGGCCCGGGGGCACTCCAGGCCGATACGCTTCATCGCCTGGTCGAAGAGGTCGCGGTCCTCGGCCTTGTTGATGGCATCGGCATTGGCGCCGATCATCTCCACGCCGTACTTCTCGAGCACGCCGTGCTCGTCGAGGTCGAGGGCACAGTTGAGCGCCGTCTGGCCACCCATGGTGGGCAGGATGGCGTCGGGACGCTCGGCCTCGATGATCTTCGCCACCGCCTGCCAGGTGATCGGCTCGATATAGGTGGCGTCGGCCATCACCGGGTCGGTCATGATGGTGGCCGGGTTGGAGTTGACCAGGATGACCCGGAAGCCCTCCTCGCGCAGCGCCTTGCAGGCCTGGGCGCCGGAGTAGTCGAATTCGCACGCCTGGCCGATGACGATCGGGCCGGCGCCGATGATCAGGATGCTCTGGATGTCGGTACGCTTGGGCATGGTGCTTCCCGCAAATAAGGGTGACGAATGACGACGATTCTCTGGCTCAGGCCTGGCGACGGGCCTTCATCATCTCGATAAAGCGGTCGAACAGCGGTGCCACGTCACGCGGCCCCGGACTCGCCTCGGGATGACCCTGGAAGCTGAAGGCCGGGCGGTCGGTGCGTTCGATGCCCTGCAGCGACCCGTCGAACAGCGAACGGTGCGTGGCGCGCACATTGGCCGGCAGGGTCGCCTCGTCGGCGGCGAAGCCGTGGTTCTGGCTGGTGATCATCACCTGGCCGCTGTCGAGGTCCTGCACCGGGTGATTGGCGCCGTGGTGGCCGAACTTCATCTTCACCGTCTTCGCCCCGCTGGCCAGCGCCAGCAGCTGGTGGCCCAGGCAGATGCCGAACACCGGCAGCTCGGTCTCGAGGATCTCGCCGATCGCCTTGATGGCGTAGTCGCAGGGCTCGGGGTCACCCGGGCCGTTGGCCAGGAAGACGCCGTCGGGGTTCATGGCCATCACCTCGGAGGCCGGCGTCTGGGCCGGCACCACGGTGAGACGGCAGCCGCGGGAGGCGAGCATGCGCAGGATGTTGCGCTTCACGCCGTAGTCATAGGCCACCACATGGTAGGGCCGCTCTCCCAGGCCGGTGTCGGCGTAGCCCTCGCCCAGCGTCCACTCGCCCTCGCTCCACTCGTAGGGCGTCTGGCAGGAGACCACCTTGGCCAGGTCCATGCCCTTGAGGCCGGGGAAGGCGCGGGCGGCCTCCAGGGCGCGCTCGACGGCGCCGTCGCCGGAGGCTTCGGGCCCGGCGAGGATGGCGCCGTTCTGGGCGCCCTTGTCGCGCAGGATGCGGGTCAGGCGGCGGGTGTCGATATCGGCGATGCCCAGCACGTTCTGGCCCTTGAGATAGTCGGAAAGCGACTGCTCGGAGCGGAAGCTGCTGGCCAGCAATGGCAGGTCGCGGATCACCAGGCCGGCGGCGGCGATGGCGCCGGACTCCACGTCCTCGCGGTTGATGCCGGTGTTGCCGATATGCGGGTAGGTGAGGGTGACGATCTGTCGGGTATAGGAAGGATCGGTCAGGATTTCCTGATAGCCGGTCATGGCCGTATTGAACACCACCTCACCGCTGGTTTGTCCATCGGCACCGATGGCCGTGCCGTGGAATACACTGCCATCTTCCAGGGCCAGTATCGCGGGTCTGTTCAACGCAACGTCCTCCCATGCTCGTCAAGGAATACTGCTCGCCGGGGCGCGGCCGTAAAAAAGCGGGACGAAACCCGATGAAGACCGGTTTCATCCCGCTTGTTGTCATTCGCTCGGAATGCAGGGCCGAAGCAACAAGCGCTCACGGGGCTTTCACCCGATACGCCCGGCCAAAATTTTGGAGATGTTACAGGAAATGGCGCCCAGCGGCTACCCCCACTGGGCTCAGTGCATGGCAATTGCGGTTAGCCATGTCCCTCGAGGCTGATCCGTCGACAGGTCTTTCTCTCCATCTTCAACCTGTCCCCGGCGCCCCTCGCCAACTGCGGCTGCGATTGCCATAGGGAGCGGAAGCGCCGGAGCCCTACCGCCCACCTTCCGCCAACACATTGATATTCAAAAGGTGTTCCCGGCCCCCTCTCGGGGCCAGCACCGAGCGATACCGCTGGACTTCATAGCCCCAGCACGTCCTGCATAGCGTAGCGGCCGTTGCCCTGGCCGGCCACCCAGCGCGCCGCGCGTACCGCCCCCCTGGCGAAGGTCATGCGACTCGACGCCTTGTGGGTGATCTCGATGCGCTCGCCCTCGGTGGCGAACATCACCGTATGCTCGCCGACGATATCGCCCGCCCTGACGGTCGCGAAGCCGATCTCGCGGTCCGAGCGCGGGCCGCACTGGCCGACCCGCTCGAACACACCGTGCTCCTTGAGGGTGCGGCCCAGGCTCTCGGCGACCACCTCGCCCATCTTCAGGGCGGTGCCGGAGGGGGCATCGACCTTGTGGCGGTGGTGCGCCTCGATCACCTCGATATCGTAGCCCTCGTCGCCCAGCGCCTTCGCCGCCGTTTCCAGCAGTTTCAGCGTGAGGTTCACCCCCACGCTCATATTGGGCGCGAACACCATCGGCAGCTTGTCGCGGTAGCCGTCGAGCTCGGCGAGCTCGTCGTCGGACAGCCCGGTGGTGCCGATCACGATGCGCTTGCCGTGCGCGGCACAGAACGCCAGGTTGGCGAGCGTCACCCGCGGGGCGGTGAAGTCGATCAGCACGTCGAAGTCGTCGACGATGGCCTCCAGCGAATCCACCGCGCTCACCCCCAGTCTGCCGACGCCCGCCAGCTCGCCGATATCGGCGCCGGCGAGCGAGCTGCCCGGCTCGACGATGCCGCCGGCCAGGGTGGCCCCGGCATCCTGCTGCACGGCGTTGACCAGGGTGCGGCCCATGCGGCCGGCGACACCGACGATGGCGATACGGGTCATGCGGACTCCTGCGAATTCGATGGCATTGAGAATGCCGTGGAGTATACCAGAGGCTCAGGCCGCATCTCGCGGCGATACGCTGCGCTCGATCTCCTCGCCATGGTCGAGCTCGACCCTCTTGAGGTCATACGCTGCCTGGAGGTTCAGCCACGACTGGGCATCACCACCGAAATAACGCGCCAGACGCAGGGCCGTATCCGCCGAGATCGCGCGGCGCTCCTTGACGATCTCGTGCAACCGGGTCGCGGGCACGCGCAGCTCACGCGCCAGGGCGTTGACGCTCATCCCCAGCGGCTCGAGATAGTCCTCACGCAGCACCTCGCCTGGATGGATAGGCCGCATGCCGTTCTTGATCATGATGGCAACTCCTGCTCGACAGAGGTCAGTGATAATCCACGATTTCGACATCGAAGGCGGCGCCGCTCTCGAAGCGAAAGCAGATTCTCCACTGATCGTTGATACGAATGCTGTACTGCCCCTGCCTGTCACCGCGTAGCGCCTCGAGACGGTTGCCGGGTGGCGAGCGCAAGAAATCCAGCGTGGTTGCAGAATCCAGCAGTTGCAGCTTGCGCTCGGCCTGGCGCCGGAAGGCACGAAATGCGTTGGCGCACCCCGCTCCCTCGAAAAGTCGCTGCGCTCGCTTGCAGGCAAAGGACTCGATCATGTCACCATGATATTACGCCTCGCGTTATACGTCAAACAGAACTCTCCGCCTGGTGGGGCGGGAATCCGCTTGGGCAGCCGCGGAGGAATCGCCCACACTGGGCGTATCGATGCGAGGGTCACCGCCATGCACTCGCCCCCCGACCGCCTGCCGCGGGACCACCCGCTGCTGGCACTGCTTCTGCGGCACGAACGCGTGCTGCTGACCGGCGCCCCGGGCAGCGGCAAGACCAGCCTGGCCCGGGCCGCGGCCGCCAGCCTGGCCGACGAAGGCCTGGCCTGCCACTGCCTGAGCGCCGACCCGGGGCTGCCCGGCGTCGGCCCGCCCGGCGCCGTCTGCCTGGGCGCCTGGCGTGGCGACGCCTGGCAGATCGAGGCGGTGGCGGCGCTCGCCACCCTGGACTCGGCGCGCTTTCGCCTGCCGCTGGCCGAGGCGGTACGCCGCCTGGCCGACCTCGTGCCGGACGGCCCGCTCCTGCTGGATGCGCCCGGCGTGGTGCGCGGCGCCGCCGGGGCCGAACTGCTACCGGCACTGGCCGCGGCCGGACGGGTGACCGCCCTGGTCATGCTGGCAGCCGACGCCAACCCCGGGCCCCTGAGCCATGAGTGCCGCGCCCTGGGCCTCGAACGGCTGCCGCTGCCCCCGGACCCGCGGGCCCGCCACCCGGGGCGGCAGCTGCGCACCCGGCGCCGCACGGACGCCTGGGACGCCTACCTGGCCGACGCCACCGAGCAGACGCTCGACCTTGCACACCTGGCGGTGGTCGGCACGCCGCCGCCACGCTCCGCCCCCGCCGCCTGGCGCGGCCGGCAGGTCGGGCTGCTCGACGCCCGGGGCCACACCCAGGCCCTGGGCGAGGTACTCGCACTGGACGGAGCGAGCCTGCGACTGCGGGCACCACCGCTGAGCGAACCGACCGCCACCCTGGTGATTCGCGACGCCCAGCGACGCGGCGACGGGCAACTGGGCACCGCCCGCCCCCACCGCGCGCCGGCCAGGCGCACCGCCGAGCCGACCGAAATGCCCGTCCCCCTGGCGGCCAGGCCGGGGCCACGCCCCCAGGTCCGGCTCACCACCCTGACCGCGACCCTGGTCAATGGCGTCTTCGGCGACCCCCTGCTGCACCTGCGCCTGAGGCACCAGAAGCGCAGCCTGCTGTTCGACCTGGGCGACCCGGGCCGCCTGCCGGCGCGCCTCGCCCACCAGGTGACCGACGTCTTCATCAGCCACGCCCACTTCGACCATATCGGCGGCTTCCCCTGGCTGCTGCGTTCGCGGATCGGCGACTTTCCCGCCTGCCGGCTCTACGGCCCGCCGGGCCTGGCCGACCATCTGGCCGGGCAGATCCGCGGCGTGCTCTGGGACCGGGTGGGCGACAAGGCGCCCCGTTTCGAGGTCACCGAGCTGCACGGCGAACGGCTCGAGCGCTACCGCCTCACCGCCGGCGAGACGCAGCCGACGGCCCTGCCGCCACGACGGGCGGCCGACGGCGTGCTGCACGAGGAGCTCGGCTTTCGCGTGCGCGCGGCGACGCTGGATCACGGCACCCCGGTGCTCGCCTTCGCCTTCGAGCCCGACCTTCAGGTGAAGGTGCGCAAGGAGCGACTGGAGGCCCTCGGCTGGCCGCCGGGCCCCTGGCTGGGCGAGCTCAAGCACCATGTGCTGGCCGGCGAGGGTGCCGCCCGGCTCACCCTGCCGAACGGCGAGCGCTGGCAGGCGGCACGACTGGCGGAGGTTCTGCTGCTCACCGAGCCCGGCCAGCGGCTGGTCTACGCCACCGACCTGGGCGATACCGCGGAGAACCGCCGGCGACTGATCGCCCTGGCCCGGGGGGCCCAGGTGCTGTTCTGCGAGGCCCCCTTCCTGGCACGCGAGGCCGACCAGGCGCGACTCACCGGCCACCTCACCGCCCGCGCCTGCGGCGAGATCGCCGCCGCGGCCGGCGTCGACCAGCTGGTCCCCTTCCACTTCTCGCGCCGTCATGCGGGCAACGCCCGGGCGATTCCCGACGAGATCCGCGGCAGCTTCGCTCGCCTGCTGCCCGCGGCCGATGACGGGGAGGAGTGAGCGACCCACGCCGCCCGACGGCTCACCCCGCCGGCGTCGGCGGGCGGCCGTTGCGCAACAGCAGGGCAATGGCCGTCAACACCAGCAGGCTGCCCGGCAGCCAGACCCAGCCGATCCGCTCCGGCGACTCGATGAACAGCAGCAGCATGGAGACGAAGGGCACCAGGTAGCCGTAGGCGGTGACCGCCCCCGGGGTCAGCACCGCAGTGGCCCGCTGCATCAGCCAGAAGGTCAGGGCGCTGGAGAAGAGCCCCAGGTAGATCAGCAGCAGGAGGTCGTGCCGGCTCATCGCGGCGAGCCGCCCCACGGGCTCGATCGCCAGGCCCAGCAGGCCGATCAGCCCCCCGCCCAGGCCCAGGCTCCAGAAGGTGCGCACCGCCGCCGACTCGGCCAGGCGCCCGCTGGCCAGCCCCCACTTGCTGAGCACCGGGTAGAGCGCCGAGGAGACGCAGCCGAGGAAGAACACCGCCTCGCCGACGCCGAGGCTAACCCCCTCCGGCTCCCCCAGCGACTCGGCGAAGGCCAGCCCCAGCGCCCCCGCCGCGCCCAGGGCCAGGATCGCCGGCAGCCGCCAGGCCAGGCGCTCGACCCCGAACCCCAGCCCCAGCAGGAAGGCCAGCAACGGCACGGTGACATAGAGGGTGGCCATGGAGAGCGCCGTGGCATGGTGCGCCGCCCAGAACATGGCGCCGAAGAAGCCCGCCAGGCAGAGCCCCATCAGGCCGTAGAGCGGCAGCGCCCGCCAGCCGGGGAGAAAGGCCGGGGAGCGGCGCGCCAGCCACCAGAGCCCGGCACAGGCGATGGCGAAGCGCAGGGCGGTGAGCGACAGCGGCGGCAGCTCGCTCATCAGCCCCACGGCGGGAAACGACAGCCCCACCAGCACCGCCCACAGCAGCATGCCCAGGTGGGCGACGCGGGTCGGTGACGCGGTGGTGGTCAATTTTCCCAGACGATGACCAGTTCCTCCTCGCCCGCCATGCGCTCGAGGTGGCTCGCCACCACGCCCTCCAGGCGGTCCAGGCCCTCCTCGTCCAGGGCCTCGATGGCCACCACCAGCTTGTCCGCATCGGCCTGCATCAGGCAGGAGCCGTCCTCGAAGGCCACCCGACCCTCGCCCTCCTTCTGCTCCACCTCCAGCTTGTGCGCCCAGTGCTTGCACAGGCGGTTGATCAGCTTCGCCCCGGACTCGGTGGCGATCTCCGCACGCGAAATCGGCATGGCCCTCTCCCTTGTCTGTCGCTGGAAGGCCCAGCCTATGACGAGCCGGGCGCTCGGCGCCAGCCCCGCCCGCCCAGGCCAGCCTCACGGCCAGACGATGCTCAGGCGCTCCTTGCCGGCCAGGCGCTCCAGATGACTGGCCACCACGCCCTGCAGGCGCGCCAGCCGTTCGGCGTCGCTGGCCTCGAGACGCACCTCGAGGCGCTCCTCCGTGGCCCGCATGTGGCACACGCCGCCATCGAACACCACCCGCCCCTGGTCGGCATCGATCTCGAGCCGGTGCGCCCAGTGCTTGCAAAGCCGCCGGATCAGGCGCGGCCCGGAAGCCGTCTCGACGACGGTTCTGGACTCGATCATACTAGCCAGCCTCCGCGAATGAGAATTATGTACCAAGACCAGCGAAGCTGGATCCCGCCCAGGCAGGGAACACGGCGTTCGCCATGACGCCCCGCTGCACGATCGAGCCCCACGACAGCCCTCAACGAGTGACGAAGCCCCGAACATGCACAAGCCGCTGCTGAACGCCGCCTTTGGCACCGCCATCGCCCTCGCCGGCACGACCGCCCAGGCCGAGGAGATCACCGTTACCGACATCGCCGGCCGCCAGGTCACCCTCGACGCCCCCGTGGAGCGCATGATCCTCGGCGAGGGGCGCCAGATCTATCTGCTCGGCGCGCTGCAGCCCGAGGATCCCTTCGCCGGCGTGGTGGGCTGGCGGGAGGATTTCTCCCAGGCCGATCCGGACAACTACGCCGTCTACGCCGAGCGCTTCCCAGAGCTGGAGGAGATCCCCACCTTCGGCGGCTTCAAGGACGGCACCTTCGACGTGGAACAGGCCGCCGCGCTGGGGCCGGACGTGGTGCTGATGAACCTCGAGGCCAGGACGGCTACCGAGGACGCCGGCTACGACGACAAGCTCGCCGAGCTGGGCATCCCCATCGTCTATGTGGACCTCCGCGAGGACCCGCTCGAGCACACCCTGCCTTCCATGCGCCTGATGGGCCGGTTGCTGGGTGAGGAGGAGGACGCCGAGGCCTTTATCGCCTTCGCCGAGGCCCAGATGGCTCGCGTCACGGAGGTCATCGCCGAAGCGAATCCCGAGCGCCCCAGGGTCTTTGTCGACCGCGCCGGCGGCTATTCCGAGGATTGCTGCATGAGCTTCGGTCCCGGCAACTTCGGCGAGTACGTGGAGCTGGCGGGCGGCAGCAACATCGCCGACGGCATCATCCCCAACACCTTTGGCTCGCTGAACCCGGAGCAGATCCTCGCCGCCGACCCCGAGCAAGTGGTGGTCACCGGCGGCAACTGGGATGCCTATGTGCCCGGCGGCGACTGGGTCGGCGTGGGCCCCGGGGCCGATCTGGAAGCCGCGCGGGCCAAGCTCGAGGCACTCACCGAGCGCACCGCCATGACCGGCATCGCGGCCGTCGAGAGCGGCGATTTCCATGCCATCTGGCACCAGTTCTACAACAGTCCCTACTACTTCGTGGCCGTGCAGCAGTTGGCCAAGTGGTTCCACCCGGAGCTGTTCGCCGACCTCGACCCCGAGGCCACGATGACGGAACTCCACGAGCGGTTCCTGCCCGTGGACCCAGAGCCGGGCTACTGGATCTCCCTCCATGACCACTGAAGCGACCTCACCCACCGACGTTTCCCAGGGCCGCGGCTTCTACCACGCCCTGGTGTGGCGACGCCAGCTGATCCTCGGCGCCCTGGTGTTGGCGCTGTTCCTCAGCCTGTGTGTCGACCTCGCCCTGGGACCCGCTCGCTTCGGCCTGGGCGAGGTGATCGCCGCCCTCTTCACCCCGGATGCCGTCAGCCAGCAGGCGCGGGTGATCCTCTGGGAGATTCGCATGCCGGTGGCGCTGATGGCCCTGGCGGTCGGCGCCAGCCTGTCGGTCGCCGGCGCCCAGATGCAGACCATCCTCAGCAACCCGCTGGCCAGCCCCTTCACCCTCGGCATCTCCGCCGGGGCGAGTTTCGGCGCGGCCCTGGCGCTGGCCTTCGGCGTGGCGCTGATCCCCGCCGCCATCGAGTACGTGGTGCCGATCAACGCCTTCATCATGGCCATGCTGACCGCCTTTGCCATCCATGCGCTGAGCCTGAAGCGTGGGGTGACGATCGAGACCATCGTGCTGCTGGGCATCGCCATGGTGTTCATCTTCAACTCGCTGATGGCGCTGATCCAGTTCTTCGCCAGCCAGCAGGCCGTGGCCGCGGTGGTGTTCTGGACCATGGGCAGCCTGACCAAGGCGACCTGGCCCAAGCTGTGGGTTGCCCTGGGTGTCCTGGCGGCGGTGCTGCCGCTGCTGGCGCGCCATGGCTGGGCGCTCACCGCCATGCGCCTGGGCGACGCCAAGGCCGAGAGCATGGGCGTGAAGCCACGCGCCTTGCGCCTGGAGGTGCTGGTACTGGTGTCGCTGCTGGCGGCCATCGCCGTGGCCTTCGTCGGTACCATCGGCTTCATCGGCCTGGTCGGGCCGCATATCGCGCGCCTGCTGCTGGGCGAGGATCAGCGCTTCTTCCTGCCGGGCGCGGCACTCTGCGGTGCCCTGATCCTCTCCATCGGCTCGGTGCTGTCGAAGATCATCATCCCCGGCACCATCATCCCCATCGGGATCATCACCTCCCTGGTGGGCATTCCCTTCTTCCTGTTCCTCGTCCTCAGCCACAAGAAGGCCTCATGGTAACCCTGCAACTCGACCACCTGTCGGCCGGCTACGGCCGCCGCCAGATCCTGGCGGAAATCACCACCCCGCCCCTCGAGGGCGGCCAGGTCGTCGCCCTGCTCGGCCCCAATGCCGCGGGCAAGTCCACGCTCTTCCGGCGCATTCTCGGCCTGCTCAAGGGTGAGGGAGAGGTGCGGATCACCGGCACCCGCGCCGAGCGCCCCGTGGCCTACATGCCCCAGGACACCGGCGCCAAGGCGGTGCTGACGGTCTACGAATCGGTGTTGCTGGCGCGGATGCAGGGGCGCGGACTGAAGGTCCAGGCCGAGGACCTGGCGCAGGTCGACCGCGCCCTGGAGGAATTGGGGATCGCGGCACTGGGCGAGCGCGATATCGGCGACCTCAGTGGCGGCCAGCGCCAACTGGTGAGCGCGGCCCAGGCCCTGGTGCAGGAACCCGAGATCCTGATGCTCGACGAGCCCACCTCGGCCCTCGACCTCAACCGCCAGATCGGCCTGCTGACGGTGCTGCGGCGCTTGGCCCGGGAGCGCAAGATGCTGATCCTGGTGGCGCTGCACGACCTGGGCCATGCCCTGCGCTTCACCGATCAGGCCATGGTGCTCGAGCAGGGTCGCCTGATCGCCTGCGGGCCGACGGAGCAGGTGGTCACTCCCGAGCTGCTGCGCCGGGTCTACCGGGTGGAGGCCCGCATCGAGCCCTGCTCGAAGGGCCGCCCCCAGCTTATTGTCGAGCAGGCCGTCTGAGGCCCCGCCCCTCCAATGCCGCCAGCCCTGCCCCGGCCAGCACCAGGGGCAGGGCCAGCAGGAAGCCAGAGGAGGGCGGCAGCCCGAAGATCGCCAGATCGGCCAGCACCGGCCAGATCAGGGCCAGGTATTCGAAGGGCGCCAGCCGCGAGGCCTCCGCATAGCGCAGTGCCAGGGTCATGCAGATATGCGCCGCCCCACCGAACAGCCCCGAGAGCACCAGCAGCCCCAGCTCCGGCCCCGTGAGCGCGGCCCAGCCCAGGGGCAGGGTGGCCAGCCCCGCCAGCGCCGAGACCAGGATGAAGTAGAAGGCGATCGCCCCCGCCGTCTCCGTACGCGAGATGCGCCTCACCGTCAGCAGCGCCCCCGCCGATAGCAGCGCCGCGAGCACCCCCAGGGCGTACCCCATCACCGGCGCACCACCGGCACCGAGCCTGGGCAGCACCAGCACGGCCACGCCGGCCAGCGCCAGCAACAGCGCCCCGGCACGATAGGGCGTGAACCGTTCACCCAGCAAGATGACGCCACCCAGCGCCATCAGTATCGGGGTCAACTGCGCCAGCAGCGTCGCCTCGGCCACCGGTAACAAGGCCACCGCCGCGAAGGAGGCGAACATCGCCGCCGCCCCGAGACCCGAGCGCAGCAGGTGCCCCGCCGGGCGACGGGTGGCCAGCCCGGCGGGAAACTCCCGCCGCCATGCCAGGAACACCACAATGGGCAGCAGCGCGAAGGCCGAACGAAAGAACACGGTCTGCCCCAGCGGGGACACCGTGCTGGTCGCCTTCACGCACACCATCATCGCCGTGAAGAGGATGCCCGACAGCAGCCTGAGCGTGATGCCGGCCAGCGGCCTATCGGTGAGGTCGTCCATGAACACCATTGCCTACAGAGCTGAGCGAAAAGGGGCATTCTCGCCCCATCATGCATCGAAAGCCATCGACGGGACCCAGCTGGTAGCCCCGGCTATTTCAACAGAGCAAAATGCCGCTGTGGCATGCCTTCCCGAGTGCCCTCTACATCACGTCATGCCGATACAGGGAGACCGCCTGACTTTCGCCTTCGGCTGCCTATCCCGGGCTCGAGGCCTACGACTATCGATGTGCGGCGAGCCGGCTGCGCTATATCACGCCCGACTACCGTTACCTGGTGGAGGCTGCACACCTTATTCCCTTCGCCGAGAGCCAGGATGACCGTCCAGTGAATGGCCTGGCCCTTACCCCCAACCCGCACTGGGCCATGGACAACCACCTGATCGCCCCCGGCCCCGACCAGCTCTGGCACGTCAGCCCCACGGTGGACTCGCTGGTGGCGGATAATCAGTGGCTCTGCGAGTTGAATGGCAAGCCACTGGTATTGCCTCGTGATCCCAAGTGGCAACCCGACAGGGAGGCGCTGACGTGGCGCATGGATCATCTCCAGCGCTGAAGTCCGAACACAGAAGGCCCCCGGCATCCGACGATACCGGGGGCCATTCGCTTCGGGGCGGAAGCCGGGAGGTTACGGCTTCATGTCCTCGAAGAACTTCTTCACGCCGTCGAAGAAGCTGGTCTTGCGCGGCGAGTGGCTGTTGCCTTCGCCGAGGCTCTCCTGGAGCTGGCGCAGCAGCTCCTTCTGATCTTCCTTGAGGTTGACCGGGGTCTCGACCACCACCCGGCAGAGCAGGTCGCCCGGGGGGCCGCCGCGCACCGGCTTGACGCCCTTGCCGCGCAGCCGGAACAGCTTGCCGGTCTGGGTCTCGGGCGGAATCTTCAGCTTGACCCGGCCGTCGAGGGTCGGCACCTCGAGCTCGCCGCCGAGCGCCGCGTCGATGAAGTTGATCGGCACCTCGCACTGCAGGTTGCGGCCGTCGCGCTGGAAGATGTGGTGCGGCTTGATGTGCACCTGGACGTAGAGATCGCCCGGCGGGCCGCCGTTGATGCCGGCCTCGCCCTCGCCGTTCAGGCGAATGCGGTCACCGGTATCCACGCCGGCGGGGATCTTCACCGACAGGGTGCGGGTCTCGCGTACCCGGCCCTCGCCGTTGCACTTGTGGCACGGCACCTTGATGTGCTGGCCGCTGCCGTGGCAGGTGGGGCAGGTCTGCTGCACGGCGAAGAAGCCCTGCTGCATGCGCACCTGGCCATGGCCGTTGCAGGTGGGGCAGGTCTCCTTGGAGGAGCCGGGCTCGGCACCATGGCCATCGCAGCGCTCGCACTCGACGTGGCGCGGCACGCGGATGTCCACGGTAGTACCGGTCACCGCGCTCTCGAGATCGAGCTCGAGGTTGTAGCGCAGGTCGCTGCCGCGGGCCGGCGCGTGGGGATTGCGGCGCCCGCCGCCGCCACCGAAGATGTCGCCGAAGACATCGCCGAAGATGTCGCTGAAGCCTCCGGCCCCGGCCCCGGCCCCGGCGCCACCGAAGCCGCCCGCACCGAAGCCGCCGGCCTGGCCGTCGACACCGGCATGGCCGAACTGGTCGTAGGCGGCGCGCTTCTCGCTGTCGGTCAGGACCTCGTAGGCCTCCGAGACCTCGCGGAACTTGGCCGCCGCCGTGTCGTCGTCCGGGTTGCGGTCCGGGTGAAACTTCTGGGCCAGGCGCCGATAGGCCTTCTTGATGTCCTTCTGGTCGGCCCCGCGCTCTACGCCCAGCACCTCGTAATAGTCTCGTTTGGACATGGGTCTGTCCGCCTCCGTAGCGACACCGCGGAAACACCAACGCGGGAGTCGGGCCCCCGCGCTGGCGTCATCCGTGGCTCAGATGTCGTGGTTTACTGCTTCTTCTGGTCGTCGTTGACTTCCTCGTACTCGGCGTCGACCACGTCATCTTCCTGCTTGGCGCCGGCTTCACCGGCCTCGCCCTCGGCCTGCTGCGCGGCCTCGGCCTGGGCGGCATACATCTTCTGGGCCAGGTTGCCGGAAGCCTCGGTGAGCTTGTCCAGCTTGGCCTGGATGGCGTCCTTGTCGTCACCCTTGAGCGCCTCCTCCAGCTCGGAGATGGCGGTCTCGATGGCCTGCTTCTCCTCGGCGCTGGCCTTGTCGCCGGCCTCCTCGAGGGTCTTGCGCGAGGCGTGGACCATGCCGTCGGCCTGGTTGCGCAGCGCCACCAGCTCCTCGAACTTCTTGTCCTCGTCGGCGTGGGCCTCGGCGTCGCGGACCATCTGTTCGATCTCCTCTTCGGTCAGGCCGCTGGAGGCCTTGATGACAATCGACTGCTCCTTGCCGGTGGCCTTGTCCTTGGCGGAGACGTGCAGGATGCCGTTGGCGTCCAGGTCGAAGGCGACCTCGATCTGCGGCACGCCACGCGGCGCCGGCGGGATGTCGGCCAGGTCGAAGCGGCCCAGCGACTTGTTCTGGCCGGCCTGCTTGCGCTCGCCCTGCAGCACGTGAATGGTCACGGCAGTCTGGTTGTCGTCCGCGGTCGAGAAGGTCTGGGTCTTCTTGGTCGGGATGGTGGTGTTCTTCTCGATCAGCGGGGTCATCACGCCGCCCAGGGTCTCGATGCCCAGGGTCAGCGGGGTGACGTCGAGCAGCAGCACGTCCTTGACGTCGCCGCCCAGCACGCCGCCCTGGATCGCCGCGCCCACGGCCACGGCCTCGTCCGGGTTGACGTCCTTGCGCGCTTCCTTGCCGAAGAAGTCGGCGACCTTGGCCTGCACCATGGGCATGCGGGTCTGGCCGCCGACCAGGATGACGTCGTCGATCTCGGACGCGGACAGCCCGGCATCCTTGAGCACGGCCTTGCACGGCTCCATGGAGCGCTGCACCAGCTCCTCCACCAGCGACTCCAGCTTGGCCCGGGTCACCTTGACGTTGAGGTGCTTGGGCCCGGTGTTGTCGGCGGTGATGTAGGGCAGGTTGACGTCGGTCTGCTGGGCGCTGGAGAGCTCGATCTTGGCCTTCTCGGCGGCTTCCTTGAGGCGCTGCATGGCCAGGTTGTCGCCGGACAGGTCGATGCCGCTGTCGGCCTTGAACTGGTCGACCAGGTAGTTGATCAGCTTGAGGTCGAAGTCCTCACCGCCCAGGAAGGTGTCGCCGTTGGTGGCCAGCACCTCGAACTGGGTCTCGCCGTCGACGTCGGCCACCTCGATGATCGAGATGTCGAAGGTACCGCCGCCCAGGTCGTAGACCGCGATGGTCTTGTCGCCGCGCGCCTTGTCCATGCCGTAGGCCAGCGCCGCCGCGGTGGGCTCGTTGATGATGCGCTTGACCTCGAGGCCGGCGATGCGGCCGGCATCCTTGGTGGCCTGGCGCTGGGAGTCGTTGAAGTAGGCCGGCACGGTGATCACCGCCTCGGTGACTTCCTCACCCAGGTAGTCCTCGGCGGTCTTCTTCATCTTCTTCAGCACTTCGGCGCTGACCTGCGGCGGGGCCAGCTTCTTGCCCTTCACCTCCACCCAGGCGTCGCCGTTGTCGGCCTCGGTGATCTTGTAGGGCACCATCTTGATGTCCTTCTGCACGACATCGTCCTTGAAGCGACGGCCGATCAGGCGCTTGATGGCGTACAGGGTGTTCTCGGGGTTGGTGACCGCCTGGCGCTTGGCCGCCTGACCCACCAGGATCTCGCCGTCGTCGGTGTAGGCGATGATGGACGGCGTGGTACGCGCGCCCTCGGCGTTCTCGATCACCTTGGCGCTGTCGCCTTCGAGCAGGGCCACGCAGGAGTTGGTGGTCCCCAGGTCAATACCGATGATGCGTCCCATAGGAAATCCTCGAAAGTCGTTGCAGAGTTTCTGAAAGTCGCGTTCTGCGGCCTTCGCCGCGGAGTTGTCGTCTATCTGGGGGCCGCTCGTCGCTTTTCAAGACCCGCCGCCCCCATTTGTTGCTCGCCGTCAGTCGGCGGCCTGGCTGACCACCACCATGGCGGGGCGCACCAGGCGACCATTGAGCAGGTAGCCCTTCTGCATCACCTCCATCACGGTGTTGGGCTCGAGCTCGGGGTTGGGCACCATGGCCATGGCCTCGTGGTACTGCGGATCGAAGGGTTCGCCATGGGGCTCCACCACCTCGACGCCGAACTTGCCGAGCACGTCGTGCTGCATCTTCAGCGTCATCGAGACGCCCTCGCGGTGGGCCTCGGTGGCGTCCTCGCCCATGGCCTCGAGCGCCTTCTCCAGGCTGTCGACCACCGGCAGCAGCTCCCTGACGAACTTCTCCAGGGCGAACTTGCGCGCCTTCTCGGCCTCCTGCTCGGCACGACGGCGCACGTTCTGCGCCTCGGCGGCGGCGCGCAACGCCTGGTCCTTGGCCTCGGCCACGCTCTGCTCGAGCTCCTCGACGCGGGCCGCCAGCACCTCGGCCTCCGGATTGTCGGAGGACTCGGCCTCCCGTGCGACCTGCTCGGCCTCTTCGGCCCCTTCGATGGCGTCCTCCAGCTCGCCCTCCCGCGGCTGGGGCTCGGCCTCCTCTTCCTGGCGGGCGAGTTCCTCGTCAAGCGGGGTCTGGGGGTCTTTGGCCATGTGTGTCTCCTGAAATGCCGCTCTTGAATGCTGAGGGGCGACGCGCGCGCCGCCCGCGGGGAGTGTCGAAACATCTTCGCAGTCTGCGGGGATATATGGGGCTGGGTGCGCCGAACTCAAGTCGTGACAACGACAAGGCACTCATCGAGGGCGCCGACGTGCATTGTCGGCCCCCCTGGACTACTGTATAAACGCACAAGACGTGTACGGATAGACAGTGGTTTCGGACGGGCCCCGGGGAGGCGTCATGCTGACAGAGCTTGCCATTCGCGACTTCGCCATCGTCGATCACCTCGAGCTGGAGCTGGCCACCGGCATGACCGCCATCACCGGCGAGACCGGCGCCGGCAAGTCGATCCTGCTCGGCGCCCTGGGGCTCTGCCTGGGCGAGCGCGCCGATGCCGCCAGCGTGCGACACGGCCGCGAGCGCGCCGACCTCTCGGCCCGCTTCGACATCCGCCAGTTGCCCGCGGCGCGAGCCTGGCTCGAGGAGCGCGAGCTGCCGGCGGACGACTGCCTGCTGCGCCGGGTGGTCACCGCCGCGGGCCGCTCGAAGGCCTGGATCAACGGCCAGCCGGCCACGGTGGCCGACCTCCGAGCACTTGGCGAGCGGTTGATCGAGATCCATGGCCAGCACGCCCACCAGGCGCTGCTGCGCGAGGAGACCCACCTGCGCCTGCTCGACGACTTCGCCGGCCAGCGCGAGGCCGTGGCGGCCCTGGGCGAGACCTTCCGCCGCTGGCAGGCGGCCCGGCGCCGGCTCAAGCGGCTGGCCGAGGACGGCGACGAGCTCCAGGCACGCCGCCAGCTGCTGCGCTACCAGGTCGAGGAACTCGATCAGCTGGCCCTGGCGGAGGACGAGCTCAAGGGCCTGGAAGCGGAGCAGGAGGAGCTCGCCCATGCCGAGGAGCGCCTGCGCGAGGCGCAGTTTGCCGCCGAGTGCTGCGACAACGACGAGGGCGGTGCCACGACCCTGCTGACCCGGGCGATCAACCGGCTCTCGGCGCTGCCCGGCAGTGACCGCGGCTCCCTGGCCGAGGCGCTGGCCATGCTGGGTGACGCCCGCATCCAGGTCGAGGAGGCGGCCCGCGAGCTCAACCACTTCGCCGGCACCACCGAGCTCGACCCGGAACGCCTGGCCTGGGTCGAGGAGCGCCTCGGCGAGGTGCACCGCATCGCCCGCAAGCACCACGTGATGCCCGAGGAGGTCGTCGCGCTGCACCGCCGACTGCAGGCGGAGCTCGAGGGGCTGGAGGGCGGCGAACAGGACCTGGAGACGCTCTCCGCCGAGGTCGACGCCCTGCGCGATGCCTGGCGCGAGCAGGCCCGCCGCGTGGGCGAGGCGCGGCGCCGGGCGGCCGAGCGCTTCGGCAAGGCGGTGCAGGAGCAGCTGGCCTTCCTGGCCATGGACAAGGCGCGCTTCGCGGTGGAGGTGGAAGCCCGCGACACCCCGGCCGCGGAAGGGCTCGAGGGGGTACGCTTCCTGATCAGCGCCAACCCCGGCCAGCCGCCGCGGCCGCTGGCCAAGGTCGCCTCGGGCGGCGAGCTGTCGCGCATCAGCCTGGCGATCCAGGTGGTGGCGGCACGCCACTCGACCATTCCCTGCCTGGTGTTCGACGAGGTGGACGTGGGGGTCTCGGGCGCCACCGCCGAGATCGTTGGCCAGCTGCTGCGCCGGCTGGGCGAGCAGGGCCAGGTCCTGACCGTCACCCACCTGCCCCAGGTGGCCGCCCAGGCACACCACCACCTGCATATCGAGAAACGGGCGAAGCGCGACACCACCCTGACCCGCATGGCGCTGCTCGACGAGGCCGGCCGGGTCGGCGAGCTGGCGCGCATGCTGGGTGGCGTCAACCTCTCCGACCATACCCTGGCCCACGCCCGGGAGATGCTCGACGCCAGCCAGCGTGCCCATCACTGACCACGCCGCCCCGGCGCTCCCTCCCGGCGCCGGAACGAACACGGCCCCGATCGATGACCGGGGCCGTGTTCGTGTTCGGGGTGCTGCACTCAACGCAGCGTGCGATCACTTCTTCGGATGGATGCCTTCCTGGCGGGTCGCCTTGGAGCCCTTGGGGCGCACATAGAGCACCAGCGCATGGTCGACGAGCTCGAAGCCATGCTCCTCGGCGATCTCCTGCTGGCGACGCTCGATGGTCTCGTCGAAGAATTCGATGATCTCGCCGCTCTCGAGGCAGACCATGTGGTCGTGATGCTCTTCCTGGGAGAGCTCGAACAGCGCGTGGCCGCCATCGAAGTTGTGGCGAATCACCAGGCCGGCCGATTCGAACTGGGTGAGCACGCGGTAGACGGTGGCCAGGCCCACGTCCTCACCGGCCTCCAGCAACGCCTTGTAGACGTCCTCGGCACTCAGGTGATGCTGTCCCGGGGCATTCTCCAGGATCTGCAGTATCTTCACGCGCGGCAGGGTCACCTTCAGACCGGCCTTGCGTAGTTCATGGTTCTGGTCGGCCATGGTCGCTCTTCGCAGTATCGGGTAGGGTCGGGTATGATCGACCGAATCCACGATAGTGAAGAACAGGCGCAAATGCAAAAGTTGACTGGAATCGTCACCCTTTCGGCCATCCTGCTGCTGAGCAGCGGCTGCAGCTACCTCGGCGTCTACAAGCGCGACATCCCCCAGGGCAACCTGGTGACGGCCGAGATGGTCGAGCAGCTCCAGCCCGGCATGAGCCGCGAGCAGGTGGTCCGCGTGATGGGTCGCCCGCTGCTGGAGGCGCCCTTCGATGCCAACCAGTGGGACTACGTCTTCCGCCTCGACGAGGCCTATGGGGGCGTGGACAGCCGCCGGGTCACCCTGACCTTTGCCGGCGACCGCCTGGCCAATGTCGAGCGCGAGGGTGACCTCAGTGGCGATATCGAGCTACGCCCCGCCGAGGGCGCCGCCCCGCTGGAGGCCATGCCGGCGCCGCAGCCGCAACCCCAGCAGGATGCCGGTGCCCCCCTGCCCCAGGGCGGCGCGCCCCTCGCCCCCTGATCCGCAGTCGACACCTGACGCCCCGGCGCCGAGCCTCCTCGGCCCGGGGCGTCAGCGCTTGGTGCGGGCACGTTCGGCACGCGCCGCCTTGGGGTCGATCACCAGCGGCCGATAGACCTCGACGCGATCACCGGCCCGCAGCACCTGGTGGTCGGGGTCGCGCAGCGGCTTGCCGAAGATCCCCAGGTCCGCCTCGCCGAAGGTCGAAGGCGGCAGCTCGGGGAACAGCGTCTCCAGCCCGGCGAGCCGGACGGCCTGGCGGGCCGTGGTGCCCTCCGGGACGGCGAGGGTGACGATGCGCTGCCGCTCCGGCAGGGCGAAGGCCACCTCGATCTCGATCTCAGTAGCGGCCATAGATGTCATCGGCACGGCGGGTGAAGGAGTCGACGAGTTGCCCGGCCACCTGCTGGAAGAGCCTGCCGAAGGCCATGCCCAGCAGGCGGCTGGCGAACTCGAACTCCATCTCCAGGCTCACCTTGCAGGCATTCTCGCCCATGGGGGTGAACAGCCAGCGACCGCGCAGCCGCTTGAAGGGGCCGCTGACCAGCGACATCTCGATGCGGTCGGGCTCGATCAGGTCGTTACGGGTGGCGATGCTCTGCTCGATGCCGGCCCGTCCCAGGGTCATCTCGCCGATCAGGTGGGAGTCGTCGCGCTCGATCAGCCGCGCGCGCCGGCACCCGGGCAGGAACTCCGGATAACGCTCGAAGTCGTTGACCAGGTCGAACATCTCCTGAGGGGTGTGCCGCACCATGGCGGACCGATTGACCGTTGGCATTGAGCTCTCCGCTGACTTCACAGTGCCCAGGGCGTATCATGAGGCGTTATTTCGGGCCTTGAATGGTATCACGCTTCCCCCCATGTCGGAGGGGAGCCGCCATCGGCAGAACACGACACGAGGTTTCATGGCCAACAAGAAAGGCAAGGGCAAGGGGCCCGGCAGCAACGTCATCGCCTTGAACAAGAAGGCGCGCTTCGAGTACCACATCGACGAGACCTTCGAGGCCGGCCTGGTGCTGGCCGGCTGGGAAGTGAAGAGCCTGCGCGCCGGCAAGGCGCAGCTGACGGACACCTACATCCTGATCAAGGATGGCGAGGCCTGGCTGCTGGGCAGCCATATCATGCCGCTCAACACCGCCAGCACCCACGAGGTGGCCGACCCCACCCGCACCCGCAAGCTGCTGCTGCACCGCAAGGAGATCGCCCGGGTCTTCTCGCGGACCCAGGACAAGGGGCACACCTGCGTGCCGCTCAAGCTCTACTGGAAGGGCAACCGGGTGAAGTGCGAGCTGGCGCTGGTGACCGGCAAGAAGCTGCACGACAAGCGGGCCACCGAGAAGGACCGCGACTGGCAGCGGCAGAAGGGACGCATCATGCGGGAACAAAACAAGGCCTGAGGTATCACAATACGGCACATCCTGATAGGATGGACGTTACGGGGGCGACATGGTTTCGACGCTGGTGACAACCCCTGCGGTGCATGCCGAGAGCGTGATGTATCTCGTAAATCCAACATCACGACTAAATAGTCGCAAACGACGACAACTACGCTCAGGGCGCGCTGGCAGCTTAAACGCTGTTAGCTTCTAGCCCGGCCCGAACGCGATGTGCCCATTCATCGCCGACGGGATATGAGCCAAGACTGATGGGATCGCGGTTGGTGGTGTCCTCTCGCCAATCGCTAAACTTGACGAGGAATCGCGTTGCTGGATCCTGCCCGTCGGAGCCAGTAGCGTTAAAGCAAAAGACGGACCTAAGCATGTAGAGCCAATGGGCGAGTGCCGGCGGACGCGGGTTCGATCCCCGCCGCCTCCACCAATCAAGCAAGCGAATCAAGCACCTACGGGTGCTTTTTTCGTTTCTGTCCTGTGCCTGATCTAGTCTTCGGTCCTCGAGGTTCTCGCCGCGCTACGTGCCGACCAGGGAGACTGACCGCCACCTGTGCGCCCCTCGTCGTCACCGACAGGCCTGAATTGGCAAAGCTTGCCAAAGTCTGCCACTCTTGCCGTAGGAGGTACTCGCCATGGCCACCATGAACGTTTCCCTACCCGACGCCATGAAGCAGTGGGTAGAAGAACAAGCCCGATCCGGCCGCTACAGCAACACCAGCGACTATGTGCGCGACCTGATCCGGCGCGATCAGGACAGGGCACAGAAGATCGCCCACATGCAGGCCCTCGTCGACGAAGGCACCGAAAGCGGCACTGGCAGCCGCTCCATGGACGAGTTGCGCGAAGCAGCCCGCGATCGGGCCTCGGCCAACTGAACTCGATGCGCTACAGGCTCAGCCGCAAGGCCGAAGAGGACATCATCGGCATCTTCCTCATTGGAGTGGAGCGGTTCGGTATGGCACAAGCCGAGCGCTATCACGGTCAACTGGAGAAGTGCTTCCGCTTCCTGGCCGACAACCCCCTGGCCGCACATGAGCGCCATGAAATCATGCCTCCGGTTCGAATCCACCCAGTGGGAGCGCACCTCGTAATCTACCGAATCGAGGACGATGGCGGCATCTTTGTCATTCGCGTTCGCCACGGACACGAGGACTGGCAGGACGCATCAGAGTAACCGACTTTCGTCTCACCCTTGACGTAAAAACCCCTTGCGGCCAGCCTCAGGGGAAGCCATTATCAGCGCCCACTCGCCGGCCCAGGCGAGAGTGAGACCGGGGTGGCATCGGGTCCGGACGCGCCGAGGCGCTCCAATTACCGATAAGACCCTACCATTGTTGATATTTTCCCGATCTGGATTCGATACCCCATGAGCAAAGTCCTGATTGTCGGCGCCGGCGGCGTCGGTGGCGTCGTCACCCACAAGTGTGCCCAGCATCCCGAGGTCTTCAGCGAGATCATGCTGGCCAGCCGCAACGAAGCGAAGTGCAAGGCGATCGCGGCCCAGCTGGACCGTCCCATCCAGACGGCCCGGGTGGATGCCGATGACGTCGAGGCGCTGGTCGCACTGATCGAGTCGTTCCAGCCGGACGTGCTGATCCACGTGGCCCTGCCCTATCAGGACCTGACCATCATGGAGGCGTGCCTGCGCACCGGCGTGCCCTATCTCGACACCGCCAACTACGAGCACCCCGACGAGGCCAAGTTCGAGTACAAGGAGCAGTGGGCCTTCCAGGAGCGCTACGCCCGCGCCGGCAACATGGCCACCCTGGGCTGCGGTTTCGACCCGGGCATGACCAACATCTACTGCGCCTATGGCCAGAAGAACCTGTTCGACGAGATCCACCGGATCGACATCCTGGATGCCAACGGCGGCGACCACGGCTACCCCTTCGCCACCAACTTCAACCCCGAGATCAACATTCGCGAGATCACCGCGAATGGCCGCTACTGGGAGAAGGGCGAGTGGAAGGAGACCGCGCCCCTGGCGGAGAAGCGCACCTTCGACTTCGACGGCATCGGCGAGAAGGACCTCTACCTGCTCTACCACGAGGAGCTCGAGTCTCTCAGCCAGAACATCAAGGGCCTGGAGCGCATCCGCTTCTGGATGACCTTCTCCGAGAAGTACATCACCCACCTCAAGGTGCTGGAGAACGTCGGCATGACGCGCATCGAGCCGATCGAGGTGGAAGGGTGCAAGATCGCCCCGCTGCAGTTCCTCAAGGCGGTGCTGCCCGACCCGGCGTCGCTCGGGCCGCGCACCAAGGGCAAGACCAACATCGGCGTGATCCTCGACGGCATCAAGGACGGCAAGCGGCGCAAGGTGCACATCTACAACATCTGCGACCACCAGAAGTGCTATGAGGAGGTCAAGTCCCAGGCGATCTCCTACACCACCGGCGTGCCGGCGGTGACCGGCGCCATGCTGATGCTCCAGGGCATCTGGAAGGGCGAGGGCGTGTTCAACGTCGAGCAGCTCGACCCGGACCCCTTCATGGAGCGTATCGGCGACATGGGCCTGCCGTGGCAGATGGTAGAACTCGACCCCGACGCCGACCCGCTGGCCTGATCCACGATGGCAGAACCGACCTATCCGTTCGACATCCACGCCTGCCCCTCGCCGGCCTACGTGGTGGATGACGCCCTGCTGCGCCGCAACCTGGACCTGCTCGGCGAGGTCCAGGAGCGCAGCGGTGCCCGCATCCTGCTGGCCCTGAAGGGCTTCGCCATGTGGGACTGCTTCCCCATGATCCGCGAGTACCTGATGGGCACCACCTCCAGTGGCCAGGACGAGGCGCGCCTGGGGGCGGAGACCTTCGGCGGCGAGGTGCATGTCTACTCGCCGGCCTTCACCGAGCCGGAGATGGAGGTGGTGCTGCGCTACGCGGACCACCTGAGCTTCAACTCGCCGGGGCAGTGGCGGCGCTTCCGCAGCCGGATCGCGGGGGCGCCGCGCCGGGTCTCCTGCGGGCTGCGAGTCAATCCGGAGCACTCCACCGGCGCGGTACCGCTCTACGACCCCTGCGCCCCGGGCTCGCGACTCGGCACCCGGGCCGTGGACCTCAGGCCGGATGACCTCGAGGGCCTCGAGGGGCTGCACTTCCACACCCTGTGCGAGCAGAACAGCGACGCCTTCGAGGAGACCCTCGCGGCGTTCGAGGCCCAGTTCGGCCGCTATCTGCCCGCCATGAAGTGGATGAACTTCGGCGGCGGGCACCATATCACCCGCTCGGACTATGACGTGGAGCGGCTGGTGCGGGTGGTTCGCGACTTCCGTGCTCGCTACCCGCACCTCACGGTTTACCTGGAGCCCGGCGAGGCCATCGCCCTGAACACCGGCTACCTGGTGTGCACGGTGCTGGACATCGTCGAGAACGGCGGCCCCATCGCCATCCTCGACACCTCGGCCACGGCCCATATGCCGGACGTGCTGGAGATGCCCTACCGACCGGAGATCATCGGCGCCGGCGAGCCCGGCGAGAAGGCCCACACCTATCGGCTGGGCGGCCTGACCTGCCTCGCCGGCGACGTGGTGGGCGAGTACTCCTTCGATGCCCCCCTGCAGATCGGCGACCGGCTGGTGTTCACCGACATGGCCCACTACACCATGGTCAAGACCACCACCTTCAACGGCATCCGCCTGCCGTCGATCTGCCGGATCGACGAGGCGAGCCGCCAGGTGCGCACGGTGAAGACCTTCGGGTATGTGGACTATATGCAGCGGCTTAGCTGATACGGCCCTCGCTGCTGTCCGGACGGCTGCCGCCATGCCCCATGGCAAGGCCGGCCGGACACCCAAGGCACCCCCGGGTGCCTTTTTCATCTCTGCCCCCGGTGCTTCGCTCCCCGCGCCACCGCCTCTTCCGCCCGGCTCGCGTTTCCCGCATGGTGGCGGCTGTGACATCAACGGCCAGGGAGAATCGGCAATGACGACGGTCTTCAAGTTCGGCGGCGCCTCGATCAGGGACGCCGCGGCCATCCGCCACCTGGGCGAACTGCTGGCGGGCGTCCGGACGCGCCCGCTGGTGGTCGTGGTCTCGGCCATGGGCAAGACCACCAACGCCCTGGAGGCGCTGCTCGCCGCCGCGCGCCGCGGCGATAACGCGGACTACCGCACCCGGCTCGAGAGGCTCAGGCACGACCACCTTGCCACCGTCGAGGCCCTGTTCGGCGACCGTGCCGCCCCCGTCACCAAACGGGCCGCCGCCCTCTTCGAGGAGCTCGATCGCCGACACCAGTGCTACCGCGGCGAGGCGCGCCCCTTCCACTACGACCAGACGATCGGTTTCGGGGAACTGCTTTCCAGCACCATCGTGAACGCCTGGCTCAACGAGATCGGCGTGGCCAGCGACTGGCACGATGCCCGGGAGCTGGTGATCACCGACGATTGCCACCAGGCGGCCAATGTCGACTGGCGGGCCACCACCGAACGGATCCGCGGGCTCGGCATCGCCGGCGACGCCGTGGTGCTGACCCAGGGCTTTATCGGCGGCACCCCCGAGGGAATCTCGACGACCCTGGGTCGGGAGGGCTCGGACTACAGCGCGGCGATCTTCGCCCACTGCCTGGATGCCGAGGAGGTGGTGATCTGGAAGGACGTGCCGGGGCTGTTCAACGCCGACCCGCGACGCTTCACCAACGCCGTTCAGCTCGAGCGGATCACCTACGACGAGGCCATCGAGCTGGCCTGGCACGGTGCCAAGGTGATCCACCCCAAGACCCTGGCGCCGCTGCGGCAAAAGGCAATTCCCCTGGTGGTGCGCTCCTTCGAGAAGCCCGACGCCCCGCCCAGCATCATCGCCGCCGAAGGCCCCGACGCCGCCATCCCGGCCTTCATCCTTGCCGAAGAGCAGGCGCTGGTGGAGCTTCACCCCAGGGACTTCTCGTTCATGGACGAGCCGCGGCTGCACGACATCTTCGGTCGTCTCGCCAAGGCCGGACTGCACGCCGGCCTGGTCGACAGCGGCGCCGCACGCCTGTCGCTCTGCCTCGACGCCCACCCGGCGCGGCTCGACCCCCTGGTCGCCTCGCTGGCGTGCGACTACTCGCTCGAGCGCTACGACGCCCTGACGCTGCTCACCGTCCGCCATCCGACCGACGCCCTGCTGTCCGCGCTCAGCGGCACGCGCACGATCCTCGCCGAACGGTGCAATGCCACCACCGCCCAGCGGCTCTTCCTAGGCAGCGAGTGCCCGGCGACCTGGCAGATTCCGTCCTGAGGCCGACGCCTTCGTCAAAGGTGCGCGGCACGGTGCTGGACATCGTCGAGAACGAATCAATCGACATCGATCGCCACCGGCGCCCGGGTCTGCAGCGACCGCGTGGCGGCGTCGGCGATGCGCTGGGCGCGCAGGGCGGCCTCGGCACCCGGATAGTCGACATCCTTTCCGTGGAGCCCGGCCACGAAGGCGTCCAGGGCCGCGGCGAAGGTGGGTTCGATGCGCTCCAGCCAGTCGGCGTGGAGGCCATCACTGACTTGCTCGCGCCCCTTGTAGACCGACAGGTGGCGATGGGGCTGGCGTCGCGACTCCGCCATGCCCTGCGCGCCGAAGACCTCCACGCGCTCGTCGTAGCCGTAGCGGGTGCGCCGCGTGCTGTCGATCTGCACCAGGGCGCCGGAGGCCATGCGCAGGGTGGCGATGGAGGTATCCACGTCACCGGCCTCGCCGATGCGCGGGTCGACCAGCGCCTCGCCGAAGACATGCACCTCCACCGGCACGTCCTCGGTCAGCCAGCAGAGCAGGTCGAAGAAGTGGATGGTCTGATCGCGCATCTGGCCACCCGAGACCTCGATGTAGGAGAGGGGCGGCGCGTCCTGGGAACGGCAGCTCATCTGCACGAGCTCCACCCGGCCCAGCTCGCCGCGGGCCACGACGTCCTTGAGGGCGGCATGGCTGGCGTCGAAGCGGCGATTGAAACCGATCATCATCGCCACCCCGGCCTCGCGTACCGCGGCCACGGCCCGCTTGGCGCGCCGGGTATCGAGGTCGATGGGCTTCTCGCAGTAGATCGCCTGGCCGGCCCGGGCGGCCCGCTCCACATAGTCGGCATGGGTAGGCGTGGAGGAAGCAATCAGCACGGCGTCCACGTCGGAAGCGAAGACCTTTTCGACGGAAATGGCCCGCGCCCCGTACTGCGACGCCAATGCCTGGGCCCGTGCCGGGTCGACATCGGCCACCAGGGCGAAGTCCACCTCGGGGTGGCGGAACAGGTTGCGGGCATGCAGGGTGCCGATGAAGCCCGCGCCGATCAGGGCAAAGCGTTTCATGGTCAGGGTTCCTTGTGCTCAGAGGGGGATGTGGACCCAGCGGCCCTGGGCGGCATGGGACTCGCCGACCGCCTTGACGAAGCGCACCCCCAGCAGGCCGTCGCGGCTGCCGGGCAGCGGCAGGTCATCGTGGGCGGCCTGGCCGGTCTCGCGGTAGCGGTGGATGGCCTCGGCGACATCGCCGTAGAGGTTGGCGAAGGACTCGATGAAACCCTCCGGGTGCCCCAGCCCCACCCGGGTCAGCCGGGCCTGGTCGGGGCTCTGGCCGTCATGCCCCTGGACCAGCGTCTCGCGGCGACCACCGGGATAGTTCAGGGTGAGGTAGTGCGGGTCCATCTGGCGCCACTCCAGGGAGGCCTTGTCGCCGAACAGGCGGATGCGCAGCCCATGCTCGTGGCCGGTGGCGGCCATGCTGGCCCAGAGGGTGCCCCGCGCGCCATTGGCGAGGCGCACCTGCACCTGGGCATCGTCGTAGACCCGGCGGCCCGGCACGCAGGTGTGCAGCTCGGCCGAGACCTCGGTCACCTCGAGGCCGCTGACGAAGCGCAGCAGCTGATGGGCATGGGTGCCCAGGTCGAAGATCAGGCTCTCCTCGCCGGATTGCGCCGGGTCGAGGCGCCAGGCGGCCTGCTTGTTGCTCGCGTCGGCCTCCACCAGGCTGGCGGCCCAGCCCGAGGCGTGCTCCACCATGGCGATGCGCAGCTCCCCCAGGGCCCCGTCGCGGACCCGGCGCGCCGCCTCGCGCACCATGGCATAGGCGCTGTAGTTATGGGTCAGGACGAAGACCCGCCCTTTCTCCGCGGCCAGCGCATTCAGGCGCTCGGCCTCCTCCAGGTCGCCGGTCATCGGCTTGTCGCAGATCACGTGGATGCCCGCCTCCAGGAAGGCGCGGGCCACCGGGTAGTGGCTGTCGTTGGGCGTGACGATGGCCACCACCTCGATACCGTCCTCCCGGGCGGCCTCCTCGCGCGCCATCTGCTCGAAGTCGGCGTACACCCGTGTCTCGTCGACGCCGAGCTTGGCCGCGGCCTGGCGCGACTTCTCCAGGGAGCGGGAGAAGACACCGGCGACCAGCGCGTAGCGATCGTCCAGGCGCATGCCCATGCGGTGCGCCTTGGCGATCCCGGCCCCGGGCCCGCCTCCCACCATGCCGATACGGATCCTGTCAGCGCTCATAATCAGCTCCTGTGCGTTGTTTTCGATGGCGTGACGATGGCTCGTCGTGGGTGCTAGACGCGGACCCACTGGCTCGAATGAGCGGACTCGTCCATGGCGGTGATGATGCGCTGGTTGGTGCGGCCGAAGGCGAAGTTCGGGTAGCAGTCCTCGTCCCCGGCGATGCCCTGGATCAGGTCGTGGACCTCGATCACCTTGATGTCGAAGAAGCCCAGGCCGCCGCCGGCGAAGTCGAAACCGAAGAAGGCGCCGTACTGGGGCACCTGGGAGCCGGCCAGCAGGGTCTTGAAGCCGCGGTCGCGCTTGTCGTCGCCCACGCGGAAGACCTGCAGCTCGTTGAAACGCTCGCCGTCCATGTAGAGGGTGCCCTCGGTACCCGAGACCTCCCAGTAGACGCCGAACACCCGACCGGCGGCGACGCGCGAGCTCTCGATCACCCCGGCGGCGCCGGAGGCGAACTGGACCAGCGCCTGGGTCTGGTCGTCGTTCTCGACGCGGCGCATCTCGGCACCCTCCTGCACGCGGCTGGCGTAGCCGGCGTCGCTGGCGGGCACGGGGCGCTCGGTGATCTGGGTCTGGGCCTGACAGTTCACCTGCGTGAAGTCGCCCATCAGGAACTGGGCCACGCTGATCACGTGCGCCCCCAGGTCGCCCAGGGCACCGGTGCCGGCCCCCTCGCGGGAGCAGCGCCAGGACCAGGGCAGGTTCGGGTCGTTGAAGAAGCCCTGATCGAAGGTGCCGCGGAAGCGGATCGGCTGGCCGATCTCGCCGGCCTCGATCAGCTGCTTGGCCAGCAGGGCCGCCGGGGTCTTGATGTTGTTGAAGGCCACCATGGTCTTCACCCCGGCGCGCTCGGCCGCCTCCTGCATCTCCCGGGCCTGGTCGTCGTTCATGGCCAGCGGCTTCTCGCAGTAGACGTGCTTGCCCGCGGCGATGGCCGCCAGCGCCATCTCGTGGTGCAGGGCGTTGGGCGAGGTGATGTCCACCACGTCCACCTCGGGGTCGGCCACCAGCGCTCGCCAGTCGCCGTAGCCCCTCTCGAAGCCGAGGCGCGCCCGGGCGGCCTCGGCCGCCTCCTCGCCCTGGTCGGCGATGGCGTAGAGCCGCGGGGTCAGCGGCAGGTCGCGATAGAGCATCCTGGCACGATGGTAGGCATCGGCATGGGCCTGGCCCATGAAGCCGCTGCCGATCAGGCCGATATTCAGGGGGCGGGTCATGGCAGTCTCTCCTGCAAAACGGGAATCGGGGGCTGGCGTATTCAGCGCTGCGCCAGCAGCTGAGTGATATGGCGATAGGCCGTACTGGCCATCTCGCGGGGTGGCGCCTTGGTCGGATCCTGCTCGGCCTCGACGATCAGCCAGCCGCGATAGTCCGGGGAGGTCGCGAAGTCCAGCAGCGGGGTGAAGTCCAGGTAGCCGTCGCCGGGCACGGTGAACATGCCGTCGCGCACCCCCTGGTTGAAGCTGATGTCCTCGCGGCGCACCCGGGCCATGACATCGCGGCGAATGTCCTTGAGGTGCAGGTGGTTGATACGCTGGCCGTGGCGCGCCAGCAGGCCGGCGAGGTCACCGCCGCCGGCCACCACATGGCCGGCATCGAACAGCAGCCCCACGGCCTCGCCGGTGTGGGCCATCAGCGCATCGATCTCGGCCTCACTCTCGACCACCATCATCAGGTGGGCGTGATAGACCAGCTCGACACCATGGCGCGCCTTGAGCGCCTCGGCGAAGCGGGTCAGGCGTTCGCCATAGGCCTGCCAGTCGCCCCGGGCCACCACCGGGGTCCGCGACAGCGGCTCGTCCAGGGGTGACTCGCCGGGCATCAGCCCGCACTCGCCGTAGACCATCACCCGTGCACCGCAGGCCGCCAGCAGGTCGGCGTGGTCGGCCACCGCCTCGAGCTCGGCCTCCGGATCACGCTCGGCCAGGAAGCCGGAGTACCAGCCGCTGGCCAGGGCCAGGTCATACTCCGCCAGCAGCGGCCCCAGCACCGCCGCCTCGCGGGGAAACTTGCGCCCCATCTCCACGCCCTGGTAGCCGCACTCCGCGGCCTCGCGCAGGAAGGTCTCCACCGGGGTGTCGTCACCGAACTCCTCGATGACGTCGTTGGTCCAGCTCAGCGGATTGATGCCGAGCCGCAGATCGTGGGGAGCCAGCAACTCGGCTGCACGTTTTGCCATGACCTTCTCCGCCATGCCCATCTCCTCGCCTATTGCGCTTTGATAGATCTATGATAGATTGATAGCAAACATCATATGCAGGCGAATATCCATGAGTGACAAGCCGTCGTCGACCCCTACGATGGTCGATATTGCCAAGGCCGCCGGCGTCGGCGTAGCCACCGTCGACCGGGTCTTCAGCGGGCGCGCCAAGGTCCGCCGTGAAACCGCCGACAGGGTCATGAAGGCTGCCAGGTCATTGGATTATGAAAGGCCAAAAGAGGAGGCCGGCGAAGCGAGTGCCGCCGCTATGGCACCCGCCCGACGCCTGGGTTTCCTGCTGCAGAAACGCACCTCGCCGGTCTACCGGATCATCGCCGACTCCTTGATAGAGGCATCAAGAAGCCATCACGGGGCACGGGTGATGCCGGTGATCGAGTACTGCGATACCCTGGATCCGGAGCAGGTCTCCGCCGCCCTGAGGCGGCTGGGAAAGCAGGTCGAGGCGATCGGCGTGGTGGCCACCGACCATCCCGAGGTGTCCCAGACCATCGCACGCCTGCGCCAGTCGGGCGTGCCGGCCTTCGCGCTGCTCTCCGAGCTGCCCGCCGGCGGCCACAGCGCGGGCTTCATCGGCCAGGACGGCCGCAAGATGGGACGCACCGCGGCCTGGGCCATGAGCCGCATGACTCAGCCCGGGCCGGTAGGCATCATCACCGGCAGCCATCGCTATGTCTGCCAGGAGCTCTACGAGATCGGCTTTCGCGGCTACTTCCGCGAGAAGGCCCCAGCGTTTCGCGTGGTGGAGCCAATCTTCAGCCAGGAGGATCCCGTGCTGGCCGCCCGGGCGACCCGCGAGCTACTGGATGCCGAACCCGAGCTGCGCGGCCTCTACGTGGCCGGGGGCGGCATCGAGGGGGTGGTCCAGGCGGTCCGCGAGCGCGCTCGCCAGGACCTGTTCATCGTCGGCCACGACCTCACCGCCACCACCCGCGCCGCCCTGGTGGACGGCACCCTGGATATGCTGCTGTCGATACCCCGCCGCGAGCTGGCAGAGCGCACGGTATCGGCCATGGTCGAGGCACTGCAGGCGCCCCTGCCCGACGTCGGCTCGCGGCAGATCATCCTGCCGATCGATATCTTTACGCCGGAGAGCGTATGAGCCGGACTCACCTGTCAATGGCGCTCAACCGCTCAGGTAGCGCTTCCGGTAGCCGCCGGGCGTCACACCCACGACCCGCTTGAAGGCGGTGTTGAAGTAGCTGGGATGGCGATAGCCCACCTGCTCGGCGATCTCGGCAACGCTCAGCGGCGTGTTGATCAGCAGGGACTGGGCTTCGCCGACCCGACGCCGGATCAGGTAATGGATGGGCGAGCAGCCGACCGCGGCCTTGAAGCGGTGGGCGAGATGATAGGGACTGACCTTGAAGCGCTGGGCCATGACCTGCAGGTCGATCGCCTCGGCGTAGCGCTCGTCGATATAGCGCCTGACCTCCTGGCCGAGGTCGTAGCCGGGAGACTCGAGCCGCAGTTCCGGGCGTTCGAGCAGGCGCCCCACCAACTGGATCAGCGCCTGCAGCAGATGATGGCAGACCTCGGCGCTGCCGCCCTGCCCCACCTGATCGTAGAGCAGCTGCATGAGGCCCTCGAAGGCGGCATGGTGCTCGCCACTGGCCAGCACCGGGCTGCCCTGCTCGGGCACCAGGTGATTGACCGGCAACCCCCTGAGCTTGAGCCCCCGGAAGCCGCAGCAGTAGGCGACGATGCCAACCTCGGGCCGAGCGGACTCGTCGTGGAGGATACCGCTGTTGTAGATCAGCACGTCGCCCCGGCGGGTCCGGTACTCGTGCCCGCCGATGATATGGGTACCCTGCCCCTCGCGGATGAAGACGATCTCGGCACGGTCGTCATGGCGATGCATGGCCCGGGGCATGGCGCTCTGGGTGCCCTCGGCCCTGCACATATAGAGCAACTCGGCGGGATGCTCGACGATCAGCGAGCTGCTGGCGCCAGGCCTCATGAACCGCTGGATCACCGGTGCCCCTCCACAATGGCGACGTTCACCGGTCATCTTCGCGCATCCCCGGCGTCGCCTGCCAGCCCGCTGGCTTCCTCCCGGGGCGGGCCGGCATGGACCATCAGGCATAGTCGACCCAGACCGCCCCGGCATCGGCGGAACGCACGCAGTTCTCCACCCAGCGCACGCCCTCGACCCCGGCATCGATGTCGGGGATCCCCAGCGCCTCGACGGCCGTGGTGTCGCCGCGATCCATCGCCTCCATGGCCAGCGCGAAGCGGTAGTAGAGATTGGACCACGCCTCGAACAGCCCCTCGGGGTGGCCGGCGCCGATGCGATCGTCCTCCCGCGCCTGTGGATAGAGGTAGTCCATGCCACGCTCCAGGATCCGCACCGGCTCGCCCTGCACCTCGTAGCGCAGCTGGTTGGGGTGCTCGTCCCACCACTCGACACTGGCCCGGGAGCCGATGACCCGCACCTTCTGGCCGTGCATGGAGCCGGCATTGACCGCCGAGGTCCAGAGGTGGCCCATGGCGCCGCCCTCGTACTCCATCAGCACGTAGGCGTTGTCCTCCAGCGGCGCCCGGCTCGCCACGAAGCTCTGGCGCGAGCACAGCAGCCGCTTGATCCGGAGTTCCGGCAGCATCATCTCGGCGATGTAGTAGGGGTGAGTCGCCAGGTCCCCGAGCACGTAGCTGGGCCCGGCGTAGCGCGGATCGACCCGCCATCGGGTGCCGGGGTTGGCCTGCTCGACGGCCTCGCTGTGGAAGCCATGGGCGAACTGCATGTGGATCATGCGGATCTCGCCGAGGTCGCCGTTGGCGATCATCTCCCGCGCCTGGCGGATCAGCTGATGCCCGGCGTAGCCATAGGTCACGCCGACGATGCGTCGCCGCTCCTGGGCCAGGGCACGGAGTTCCTCGGCCTCATCCACGCTGAAGCACAGCGGCTTCTCGCAGACCACGTGCAGCCCGGCCTCCAGCGCCGCCTTGCAGATGGCGAAGTGGGTGCTGTTGGGCGTGGCGATGGAGACCGCCTGGATACCGTCCTCGCGCCGGGCCTCCTCGGCGAACAGCGTCTGGTAGTCCGGATAGCAGCGCTCGGGCGCCACTCGCAGCGACTCGCCGAATTCCCGGCCGCGCTCGGGGTCGATGTCGAAGGCGCCGGCCACCAGTTGGAAGCTGTTGTCGCGCAACGCCGCGCAGCGGTGGCTATAGCCGATCTGGCTGCCGCGGCCGCCCCCCACCATCGCCCAGCGGATCGGGGCTGTGACTTTCAGGTCACCCTGGATCATGGTCATGTCTCCTGTGTTAGAGGCTGGCCTGGAAGCCCTGGCCCTTCAGGTATTCGAGACTCGCCGTCACATCGGCGAGGCTGCCGTCGGCATCGCGCGGATCGCGCTCCTGTTCGATGGTGATGTAGCCCCGGTAGTCGATCTCGTTGAGCAGCCGGTAGATGCCATCGTAGTCCACGATGCCCTTGCCGATGGGGCACATCACCCCCTGGGCGCAGGCATCGAAGAAGTCCACCTGCCGGGCCATGACCTCGTCGAATATCTTCGGCTCGATGTCCTTGAAGTGCAGGTAGTCCATCCGGTCGGCGTGCTCGCGGAGCCAGGTCACGGGATCCATGCCCGAGTAGTGGAGGTGGCCGGTATCCAGGCACAGGCCGGCGGTCTCGTAGGGGATATCCTCCATCAGGCGCAGGATCTCGTCCTCGAACTCGATGTAGCCGCCGGCATGGGGGTGGATGACGACGCGGATGCCATACTCGCGGCTGGCCAGCTCGGCGATGGTGCGGATATGCCCCATCATTGTGGTCCACGGGTCATCATCGAGACGCGCTGCCTTGTCGGGATGGCCGGCATAGCGGCTGCGCTCGGCATGCACGTGGTCGATCACCACCAGGTAGGGAGCCGGGTAGTACTGGCCCGGTTCGCGCGGCAGTTCCGGCAGCTGCTTGAGGAAGGCGCAGATCTCGTGGGTCTGCTTGACCAGGCTGCCCAGGTTCTCCGGATCGACCAGGTCGTCGAAGATGGTGCCGGCGACTACCTTCAGGCTGCGCTCGTCCAGGGCCTTGCCCAGCAGCTCCTTGTCGAGGGGCAGGTAGCCGTAGGGGCCCAGCTCCAGGCCCTGGTAGCCCGCCTGGGCGGCCTCGTCCAGGACCTTCTGCCAGGGCGGCAGATGGGGGTTGTTGACGTCGTCGACGCCCCAGCAGCAGGGCGCGCTGGCGATTCGCATGCTCATGTGGATGGCTCCTATTGCTCTTGTCATGGGGGCTGGGGCTACGCCCGAGCGACCCCCATTACAACAGGCCTCCATCAGCCCCAGTTTCATATTCTTGCGATTTCTTTGCCCCTCCACTCAACCGACGACCTGCAGCAAATCCGTCAGCTAGAGGGCTGGCGGCGACGGCCGTCCCCGCCGGGTACAACCGATTTAATTTTCTTGTGATAGGCGGCACCGGGACAGCGAGTCCCGGAAAAGCATGGCGGCCCGGGGTGCGCCCGGGCCGCCATGGTAATGTGGAGGCAAGCGCATACGAGAAACGCCGAACTCTTTGACGCGGTGATCCAGCTTTGGGGCTGGGCACGGGGACGGCTCCTGGCTCGAACCGGCAGGGAAGGAGCGAACTGTGGAGCCTGGGGTAACTATTGCGGAGCCTCGGTCAAGGGGATAGGGGGGCGCCGCCGTAGACTGATCCTATCGCCCAACCAATCGGAGACGGTCATGTATCTCGATGCCGATCAAGTGATCCAGGCCCTGCCCTGGCCTGCCCTCGTGGAGGCCCTGGATGACGTCTTCACCCAAAGGGTGCACTCACCGGTACGTCACCACCATCACCTGCAGGTGCCCGGTGACCCGGAGGCGACCCTGCTGCTGATGCCGGCCTGGATCGAGGGCAAGTATCTGGGCGTCAAGCAGGTCAACGTCTTCCCCGGCAATAGTGCCCGTGGCCTGCCCGGCCTCACCGGCCACTACCTGCTGAGCTGCGCACGTACCGGCCACCACCTGGCCCAATTCGAGGCGAACGAGCTGACTGCCCGCCGCACCGCGGCGGCCTCGGCCCTGGCCGCGCGCTACCTGGCCCGCGAGGACGCCAGCGAGCTGCTGATGGTCGGCGCCGGGCGCATGGCCCGCCGTCTGATTCCGGCGCACCAGGCGATTCGGCCGATCCAGCGGGTGCGCATCTGGGATATCCGCGAGGCCTCGGCCCGTGCCCTGGCGGAAGAGTTCCGTGCCGAGGGGATCGATGCCGAGGCGGTAGCGGAGGACGGCTTGGCCGAGGCCGCCGGCCGGGCCGACATCATCAGCTGCGCCACCCTGAGTCGCGATCCGCTGATCCAGGGCGAGTGGCTGTCGCCCGGCACGCACCTGGACCTGGTCGGCAGCTTCACGCCCTTCATGCGCGAGGCCGACGACGAGGTGATGCGTCGTGGCGCGGTCTTCGTCGATACCCGTGAGGGTGCCCTGAGCGAGACCGGCGACCTGATCGAGCCGCTGAAGGCGGGTGTCATCCAGGAATCCGACATCCTGGCCGACTTCCCCGACCTGTGCGGCAAGCGCCATGCCGGCCGCAGCGCGCTCGAGGATCCCCAGCAGGCCATCACGGTGTTCAAGTCGGTGGGGGCCTCGGTGGAAGACCTGGCGGCGGCCATCCTGGCCTACGAGCGCTGCTCCACGCCGTCCTGAGCGGCGGGTCGGTAACCCTCGCCCAGGAGTGTTCCGCAAGATGAAAGACGACGCAGTCCCCGACATCCCCGTACCGCGTCTGCCGCTGGCCTTGATCCCCATCGCGCTGCTCGGCTGGTTCTCCCGGCGGGCCGAGCCCGAGGCACCGGCTGGCGCGGCCATGGTGGAGGACCAGGCATGAGCCAGGCCGCCTTCCCTTGCCGGATTGCGGTGGTCGGCGCCGGCGTGGTGGGCATGACCACCGCGCTGGCCCTGCAGCGCCAGGGGCATACGGTCAGCGTGCTGGATCCCCAGGGGCCGGGAGAAGGCGCCTCCTACGGCAACGCCGGCTTCCTGGCCACCGAGTTGATCGACCCCTTGTCGACGCCGGCCACCCTGCGCAAGGCGCCACGGTTGTGGTTCGACCCCCACGGGGCCCTGGCCCTGCCCCTTCGCTACCTGCCACGGCTGGCGCCCTGGCTGATGCGTTTTATCGCCGCCGCCCGCCCCGTCCAGGTCGCCAAGGGGCGCCAGGCACTGGCGGCCCTGAACGGGGCGGCGGTGGCCGCCTGGCAGCGCTGCCTGGCTGATATCGGGGCCGAGGAGGAGTTGGTGGCCTCGGGGTATCTCCTGGTTTGGGAGTCTGACCGAGGCCGGGCGGCGGCCAAGGCGCAGATGGCACACCTGCGCCATTGGGGGTATGAGGTGGAATGGCTCGAGGCGGCGGCGCTACGCAAGCGCGAGCCGGGACTGACGGGCGAGCTGAGCCACGGGCTCTACTTCCCCGGCGCCCACCAGGTGCGCGACCCCTATGCCCTGGTGCGGCGCCTGGCCGCAGCGTTCGAGGCCCGCGGCGGGGTTATCCGCCAGACGAAGGTGGAGCGCCTCGAGCCGCGTGGCGAAGGCGTACGCCTTCACACCGATGCGGGGGAGTGGGAGGCGGACCAGGCGGTGGTCGCCGCGGGGGCCTGGAGCCATCGGCTGGCCGCCGGGCTCGGCCTGTCGATCCCGCTGGAGACCGAGCGCGGCTATCACCTCACGCTGCCCCAGCGGGGGGAAGCGCTGCGCCAGCCGGTGGGCTCGGCGGAACGCCGCTTCGTGATGACGCCGATGCGTTGCGGCCTGCGGGTGGTCGGCTTCACCGAGCTCGGTGGCCTGGCGCTGCCCCCGGTCAAGCGCCGCTACACCTCCCTGCGCCATCATGCCGAGGCGCTGCTGCGCGACCCCACCGGCCTCGATGACGGTGCCGAGGAGTGGATGGGCTTCCGGCCGACGCTGCCCGACTCCCTGCCGGTGATCGATACCCACCCGGACTACCCGGCGGTGCACTTCGCCTTCGGCCACCAGCACCTCGGCCTCACCCAGGCGGCGATCACGGCAGAACTCGTCGGCGCCCTGGTGATGGGGGAGCCCCCCGCCCTGGACCTCGAGCCTTATCGTGTGACGCGCTTTCAGCGGTGAAGGAGGGCACACCAAGCCGGCCGGTTCCGTAGTGGCTCGGCGTGACAAGACCGCCGCGAAAACGGTTGGATGTCGAGACCTCTTCCGGCCTCCGGGCCCATCACGCCGATGGCATCCGGCCAGGTAAGGTGTCCGCGTTGCATCTATCTGGATGCATTGCGCTTCTGCGCTCCTCACTCGGTGAATAGCCCATCCTGCGCCGATAGGCTCGTGAAAAGCTCGACACCCCGGAAAAGCCCAGGTCGAAGGCGATTTCACTTACCCGGCGCGGCGTCTCGCGTAACCAGAAACGCGCCCAGCGTAAACGCCGGTTCATGACATACTGCTGCGGAGTGACGCCGAAATCGCGCAGGCAGAGCAGGTGGAGTTGGCTCTGGCTGAGATGGCAGGCATCGGCCAGCAGCTGGTTATCGGGAGGCGTCGTCAGGCGCTCGTCGATCAAGCTATCGAGAAGTGTCGCGGAGAGTCGCCCTTGGCCTCGGGTCTCCGTATGACCCAACGCCAGTAGCTCACTGAGCTGGCTGACGAACAGGATGGCCAGTTGGTGGTTGAGGAGGGCGGACTGCGCCGTGGACTTGTCCGCCTTCAACTGGCGTGTGGCCAGCTCCACCATGGGGATCAAGGTGGGCGGCAGGCTGAGGGTCTTGGGCGTCGCGAACAGGGACTCGCGCAGTTGCAGGGCGCAGCTCTGCTCCAGTGACGCCAGGCAGGGGTCATCGGTGTCGAGATCGATGACCAGGATCTCGCAGCTGTCGTCGCCTCCCCGGAAAAGATGGTGCTCGCTGGGCGGCAGGATCGCCGCCCGGCCCAGTTCGAGGTGCTCTCCGCCGGGGCTGAATTCAATGTCCAGGACGCCACGCCACCCCAGCAGCAGTTGCGGATAGGAATGGCAATGCTCTCCCGAGTGGCGTGCAATGCGGTTGCAGCGAGCCAGGGTCTGGGACATGGGCCTTCCTCGGGCAGCAAGAGTGCGGAGTCTCGAGCAACGGCTCAGGAGTCTGGATCAAGAGTCCGGTCGATGCTCTGCCTAGACTGGCATGACAACATCGTTGAAACGAGGTTGACATGAAGCTCGAGTCCGAGCAAGCGACCGAGGCGCTACCTTGGGAGGCCCTGGCTGACGTCTCCGGACGCGAAGCCAAGGTCGGGATCACCCTGTTCAAGGGCGTGGGCATCGCCACCGAGGATCTCGGTGTCGCCATCCCGGCGCTGGAGACGGTGGGCGCAACCTGAGCCGGGACACCTAAGCTACATAATGACCTTTCGACAAGAACGACAAATCCGAGTTGGCGCATCGACGCTGTGTTCCAGGTGACAAGGGGAGATCGACCATGAGCGAAGTAACAATGCGCCACCATGGCACTGTGAGCGAACCGCGGGCGCGCATCCGTGCCCACTATGCAGCCGACGAGGCCGAGGTGCTGCGTGGGCTCGTCGAACGCATCACGCTGTCGGAGGACGACCGCCGCCGGGTAGCCGAGGTCGGCGCCCACTATGTGGAGCGCGTGCGCCAGGAAACCTCGCCCTCGATGATGGAGGCGTTCCTGGCCGAATACGGGCTCTCGACCGAGGAGGGCGTCGGCCTGATGTGCCTGGCCGAGGCGCTGCTGCGCGTGCCCGATGCGGAGACCATCGACGATCTGATCCATGACAAGATCGAGCCGTCCGACTGGGGCGCGCACCTGGGCAAGTCCTCGTCGTCGATGGTCAACGCCTCGACCTGGGCGCTGATGCTGACCGGCAAGGTGCTGGAAGAGGATCCCAAGGGCCCGGTGCGGGCGCTGCGCGGCCTGGTGCGCCGCATGGGCGAGCCGGTGGTACGCACCGCCGTCGGTCAGTCGATGAAGGTCCTCGGCCGCCAGTTCGTGCTCGGCCAGACCATCGAGGAGGGCATGAAGAATGCCCGCGAGCTCGAGAAGCAGGGCTACACCTACTCCTACGACATGCTGGGCGAGGCGGCGCGCACCGACGCCGACGCACGGCGCTATCACCAGGCCTATGCCACGGCGATCGCCGCCATCGCCAAGCAGGCCAAGGGCGACGTGCGCGGAAGTCCCGGGATCTCGGTGAAGCTCTCGGCGCTGCACCCGCGCTATGAAACCACCCACCGCGATACGGTGATGGCCGAGCTCCTGCCGCGCGCCCTGGAGCTGGTGCAGCAGGCGGCCAAGGCCAATATCGGTTTCAACATCGACGCCGAGGAACAGGACCGCCTGGACCTGTCGCTCGACGTGATCGAGGCGCTGCTCTCCGACCCCGGTCTCGCCGGCTGGGACGGTTTCGGGGTGGTGGTGCAGGCCTACGGGCGCCGCGCCGCGCCGGTGATCGAGGCGCTCTACGAGCTGGCCGAGCGGCTCGACCGCCGGATCATGGTGCGGCTGGTGAAGGGCGCCTACTGGGACACCGAGATCAAGTTGTCGCAGGAGATGGGGGTCGAGACCTTCCCGGTCTTCACCCGCAAGGTCAACACCGATGTGAGCTACATGGCCTGCGCGCAGCTGCTGCTCGACCGGCGCGACCGCATCTATCCGCAGTTCGCCACCCACAACGCCCATACCTGCGCCGCCGTCGTCGCCATGGCGGGCGACGACAAGGACAGCTACGAGTTCCAGCGCCTGCACGGCATGGGCGAATCGCTGCACCATATCGTCAAGCAGGCGGAGGGCACGCATTGCCGGATCTATGCCCCGGTCGGTGCGCACCGTGACCTGCTGGCCTACCTGGTACGCCGCCTGCTGGAGAACGGGGCGAACTCTTCGTTCGTGAACCAGGTGGTGGACGACTCGATTCCCCCCAGCGAGGTCTCGAAGGATCCGGTGGCCGGGATGCAGCGCCTCGGCGACGCCATCGCCAGCCCGTTGATCCGCCAGCCCGGCGAGCTCTTCGCCCCCGAGCGCAAGAACTCCCGCGGCTACCGGATCAACGAACCCGCCTCGATCCTGCCGCTGCTGGCGGCGCGCGAGGAATTCGCCGACACGACCTGGACCGCCGGGCCCATGCTGGCGGGAAGCCCGGCACCGCAGGGACCGGCCCGCGATGCCCTGTCCCCCACCGACGGCTCGCGCCTGGTCGGCAGGGTGCATGAGGCGACGCCGGCCGAGGTCGCGGCCGCGCTCGACGCCGCCGAGGACGGCTACCGCGACTGGTCGGCGCGGCCGGTGGCCGAGCGGGCCGAGGTGCTGCGCCGAATCGCCGACCTCTACGAGCAGCACATCGCCGAGCTGACCGCGATCGCCACCCGCGAGGCCGGCAAGATGATTCTCGATGGCATCGCCGAGGTGCGCGAGGCGGTGGATTTCCTGCGCTACTACGCCAACGAGGGCGAGCGGCTGGAGGCGGAAGCGCCCGGCGGCGCCCGCGGCATCTTCGTCTGCATCAGCCCGTGGAACTTTCCGCTGGCCATCTTCACCGGCCAGATCGCCGCGGCATTGGCGGCCGGCAACGCGGTGCTCGCCAAGCCCGCCGAGCAGACACCGCTGATCGCCGCCCGGGCCGTCGAGCTGATGCGCGAGGCCGGGCTGCCGGAGGCGGCGCTGCAGTTGCTGCCCGGCGACGGGCCGACGGTGGGCGGGCCGCTGACCTGCGACCCGCGGATCGCCGGCGTCTGCTTCACCGGCTCGATCGAGGTGGCGCAGATCATCCACCAGGCCCTGGCGCAGAATGCCGGGCCGGATGCGGTGCTGATCGCCGAGACCGGCGGGCTGAACGCCATGATCGTGGACTCCACGGCGCTGACCGAGCAGGCGGTGCGCGATATCCTGATCTCGTCCTTCCAGTCGGCCGGCCAGCGCTGCTCGGCGCTGCGCATGCTGTATGTCCAGGAAGAGGCGCGCGAGCGGCTGCTGACGATGCTCGACGGCGCCATGGACGCGCTCACCATCGGCGACCCCTGGAACACCGACACCGACGTCTCGCCGGTGATCGACGCCGACGCCCAGGCCGACATCGCCGCCTACGTGGCGGCGCAGCAGAAGGCCGGCAAGGTGCTGAAGACGCTGCCCGCGCCGGACGTCGGCACCTTCGTCACCCCGGCCGTAGTCGAGGTCGGGGGCATCGAGGATCTCGAGCGCGAGATCTTCGGCCCGGTCCTGCACGTGGCGACCTTCAAGGCGCGGGACATCGACAAGGTGGTCGACGCGATCAATGCCAAGGGGTATGGGCTGACCTTCGGCCTGCATACCCGGATCGACGACCGCGTGCAGCAGATCGTCGAACGCCTCCATGTCGGCAATATCTACGTCAACCGCAACCAGATCGGCGCCATCGTCGGCTCCCAGCCCTTCGGGGGCGAGGGCCTGTCGGGGACCGGGCCCAAGGCCGGCGGCCCGCTCTACGTCAACCGCTTTCGCCGCACCGCCACCGCCGAGCGCCACGAGGCGCCCCAGGACGCCGCCGTGGCGCTCGGGGATCTCCAGTCGGCCCTCGACGGCCTGGACCCGCGCAACTGGGCGGCGCGCCCCGACCGGGTCGAGGTGCTGCGCAAGGCGCTCTCCGGTAAACGCGGCGTGATCCGCAAGGCGCTCGCCGAGACCGCGGCCCTGGACATGACGCCGCAGACGCTGCCGGGGCCGACGGGGGAAAGCAACCGGCTGTCGTTCTATCCCAAGGGCCCGGTCCTCTGCCTCGGGCCGACGCTCGACATCGCCATCGCCCAGGCGGTGCAGGCGCTCGGCGCGGGCTGTGCGGCGGTGCTCGCAGCACCGGGTGCGGTACCGGCCGTGCGGCCGCTGGTCGATGCCGGGGCGCCCGTCGCCGCGCGCGACGGCCGCGTCACGGCCGAGACGCTGAGCGCGGTCCAGGGCATCGCGGCGGTGGCCGCTTCTGGCGCCAGCGACTGGACCCGCGACCTGCGCCTCGCGCTCGCCGCGCGCGACGGCCCCATCGTGTCGCTCGAGACCCAGACCATCGCGCCGGAGCGCTACGTGGTGGAACGCCACCTGTGCATCGACACCACCGCCGCGGGCGGCAACGCCAGCCTGCTGGCGACGGCCGAATAGGCTCACCGGTTCTGTCGGGGTGATCCCGCCCCCACCGGCAAGGGGGCGGAACACAGCATCGAAAGGCTCGGAGCCATCAAGCGGGATGGAACGTTTCTAATAAAAACGCCGGGGCCTTGAGCCCCGGCGTTCGCGGTCACACCAATATCCGATCGATGATCAGTGCGTCGGCATGGTGAAGTGGTTGGTCTCCTCACGGATACCGCTGGGCCAGCGCTGGGTGATGGTCTTCATGCGGGTGTTGAAGCGCACGCCGTCGGGGCCGTGCATGTGCAGCGGACCGAACAGCGAGCGCTTCCAGCCGCCGAAGCTGTGGAAGGCCATGGGCACCGGGATCGGCACGTTGACGCCAACCATGCCCACCTGGATCTGCTCGCAGTACTGGCGGGCGGCGTCGCCATCGCGGGTGAAGATGGCGGTGCCGTTGCCGAACTCGTGGTCGTTGATCATCGCCACGGCGTCGTCGAAGCTCTCCGCTCGAGCGATGGCCAGTACCGGGCCGAAGATCTCCTCGCGGTGGATGCGCATGCCCGGCTTGACGTGATCGAACAGCGAGCCGCCGAGGAAGAAGCCGTCGCCGGCGCCCTCGATCACCGCCTCGCGGCCGTCGACCACCAGCTCGGCGCCCTCGTCCACCCCGACCTGGATATAACCCTTGACCTTCTCCAGGTGCTCACGGGTGACCAGCGGGCCCATGTCGTGGTCCGGGCCGTCGACGATGCCCGGGCCGACGCTCAGCTTCTGGAGCTGCTCGACGAGCTTCTCGCGCAGTCGGCTCGCGGTCTCCTCGCCCACCGGCACGGCCACGGAAATCGCCATGCAGCGCTCGCCGGCGGAGCCGTAGGCGGCCCCCATCAGCGCACCGACGGCCTGGTCCAGGTCGGCGTCGGGCATGATCACCATATGGTTCTTGGCGCCGCCCAGGGCCTGGACGCGCTTGCCATGGGCAGAGCCGGTGGCGTAGATGTACTCGGCGATGGGGGTGGAGCCGACGAAGCTCACCGCCTGGACGCGCTCGTCGGTGAGCAGCACGTCGACGGCCTCCTTGTCGCCGTTGACCACATTGAACACGCCATCGGGGAGGCCGGCCTCCTTGAGCAGCTCGGCCAGGCGGATGGAGGTGGAGGGATCCTTCTCGGAGGGCTTCATCACGAAGGTGTTGCCGCAGGCCAGGGCGATGGGGAACATCCACATCGGCACCATCGCCGGGAAGTTGAACGGCGAGATGCCGGCACACACGCCCAGCGGCTGCATCATGGAGTAGCTGTCCACCCCGGTGCCCACATTCATGGAGTGCTCGCCCTTCTGCAGGTGCGGGATGCCGCAGGCGAACTCGACGACTTCCAGGCCGCGGGTCACCTCGCCCTTGGCGTCGGAGAACACCTTGCCGTGCTCGCTGGAGATCAGCCGCGCCAGCTCGTCGGCGTGCGTTTCCACCAGCTCCTTGAACTTGAACAGGATCCGCGAACGCTTGAGCGGCGTGACCTTGGCCCAGCCGGCGAAGGCCTCATGGGCGACGCGCACCGCCTCGCGGGTCTCGGCGGCGCTGGAGAGCGCCACCTGCAGGCTCTGCTCGCCGGTGGCGGGATTGTAGACCGGCGCGGTGCGGCCGCTCTGGCTGGCCGCGGCCTGGCCATTGATGTAGTTACCCAGAATGCTCATGTAGGGAGCTCCTCTTTTATCGTGTATCGGCTTATTCGGTGATGCTCAGCCCGGCCTCGGCGCAGAAGCGCTTGAGGCTGTCGCAACCCAGGCGGGCGTAGGTCAGCGGGTGGGCCACGGCGGGGTCCTGCTCGGCCTCGACCACCACCCAGCCCTCGTAGCCGCTCTCGCGCAGCCCCTGGAAGAGGGTCACGTAGTCGATGTAGCCGTCGCCCGGCACGGTGAACATGCCGTTGAGTACGCCGTCCAGGAAGCTGAGGTCGCGATTGCGGGCATCCGCCAGCACCTCCTTGCGGATGTCCTTGCAGTGCACGTGAACGATGCGCTCGGCGTACTGCTTCTGTACCGCGACCGGATCGCCGCCGGCGCCGACCAGGTGCCCGGAGTCGAGCAGCAGCCCCACCGACGGGCGGGTCTCGGCCATCAGACGGTCGATCTCCTCGGGCGTCTCGATCACCGTGCCCAGGTGGTGGTGATAGGCGATCTGCACGCCCTGCTCCAGGCAGTAGTCGGCCACCCGGTTGAGGCGCGGGATGAAGGTCTGCCACTCCGCCTCGCTCATGCTCGGGCTATGGGACAGCGGCACGTCGCGCTGGCCGTGCACGCAGTGGGTGACCTCGCAGAACACCATCGCCGTGGCGCCCAGCGACTTGAGCAGGTGCAGGTGCGGCTTGAGCGCCTCGATCTCCTCCTCGGCGCTGCGGGTCAGCAGCTCGCTGCTGTACCAGCCGGAGACCAGGGAGAGGCCGTGCTTGTCGAGGATCGGCCCCAGCACCTCGGGGTCGCGAGGGAACTTGTGGCCCAGCTCGAAGCCGGAGAAGCCGGCCTCGCGGCCTTCGGACAGGCAAACCTCGAGGGGCGTATCACCGCCCAGCGAGGGCATGTCGTCGTTGGTCCAGGTCAGCGGGTTGATGCCCAGTCTTACGCTCATGGCGAACTCCTGTAGGGAAACACTGCATAAATGTCTGCGCGGGCGAATCACTGCGTTGCGCGCTGCGACCCACACGGATGTGGGAAGTGCGTTGGCCCGTAGGGAACGGGCCTAGCCTCGACATCCTCACCTAGTACCGCATAGGCTCCGGTGGACTCGAAGCCTTCGGCTTCTCGCCCCTTCGGGGCCAGCCTACGGCTGTTTGTCGCTTCGCTCGGTTCTGCGCTGCGGGCGCCTTGTGCTTCATCCCGCTCGCCGATTTATTCAGCGTTTCCTAAGTCGGTGTGTATCGATTAAAGATTCTGGAACTGGCGAGCCTTGTAGGCCTCGTAGCGCTTTCGGGCCTCCTTGACCTCGCTGCGCTCGGAGACCTCGGGCACCGCCACGTCCCACCAGGCGCCGCCGTCCTGGGTATCGGCCAGTGCATCGGTGTCGATGGCGATCACGTAGCTGGTCGCGGAGGCCTTGGCGCGTTCCAGTGCCGCCTCGAGCTCCTTGATGTTGCCCACCTGCTCGCTGCGGGCCCCCAGCGCCGCGGCATGGGCGGCGAAGTCGGTCTTGGGGGCGCCGCCCTCCACGGTCAGGCAGTCGTCGAGCAGGTTGTTGAAGCCGGGGCCGCCGCAGAACTGCTGCAGGCGGTGGATGCAGCCGTAGCCACGGTTGTCGAGGACCACGGCGATGATCTTGTGCCCCAGCATCACCGAGGTGGCAATCTCGGAGTTGAGCATCAGGTAGGAGCCGTCGCCGACCATGACGAAGACCTCGGAGTCGGGCATGGCCATCTTGGCGCCCAGGCCGCCGGCCAGCTCGTAGCCCATGCAGGAGTAGCCGTACTCCATGTGGTAGCCGCGGTGGAAGCGGGTGCGCCACAGCTTCTGCAGCTCGCCGGGCAGGCCGCCGGCGGCACACACCACGATGTCGCGTTCGCCGGCGGCGCGGTTCACCGCCCCCACCACCTCGGCGTCACAGGGCAGGTCGCTGCCGCGATCGGCGGTAACGCGCTCCACGGTCTGGTTCCAGTCGGCGCGCAGCTCGGCGGCCTGCTCGATCCAGCTGCCTTCGGGTTGCCAGTCTTCCAGGCCTGCGGTCAGCTCCGGCAGGGTCAGGCGGGCATCGCCCACCAGTGCCTGCCCCTTGTGCTTGACCGCATCGAAGGAGGCGACGTTGAGACACAAGAGTCTGGCCTCGGGGTTGATCATGGCGCGCGACCCGGAGGCGAAGTCGCCCAGGCGGGTGCCCACGGCGATGATCAGGTCGGCCTCGGCGGCCAGGGCGTTGGCGGAGGCCGCGCCGGTGACGCCCATCGTGCCCAGGTTCTGCTCGTGATCCCAGGGCAGTGCACCCTTGCCGGCCTGGGTCTCGCCCACCGGCAGGTGGTAACGGGAGACCAGGGCGTCCAGTTCGTCAAGGGCACCCGAGTAGTGCACCCCGCCCCCGGCGATGACCAGCGGCTTCTTCGCCTGGCGGATCAGCGCGATGGCATCCTCGAGTTCCCGGCGGTCGGCGGCCTGGCGACGCGGCCGGTGCACCTGCTCGTCGAAGAAGTGCGCCGGATAGTCGAAGGCGAAGGTCTGGATGTCCTGGGGCAGCGCCAGGGTGACCGGGCCGCACTCCACCGGGTCGGTGAGCACGCGCACCGCCTGGGGCAGCGAGGTGAGCAGCTGCTCGGGGCGGGTGATGCGGTCGAAGAAGCGGCTCACCGGCTTGAAGCAGTCGTTGGTGGTCAGGGTGTGGTCGTGGAAGCTCTCCACCTGCTGCAGCACCGGGTCGGGCATGCGGGTGGCAAAGGTATCGCCCGGCAGGAAGAGCACCGGCAAGCGGTTGACGTGGGCCACCGCGGCGGCGGTGACCATGTTGGTGGACCCCGGCCCCGCCGAGGCGGTGCAGGCCATCACCTGGCGCCGGTTCAGCGTCTTGGTGTAGGCGATGGCCGCATGGGCCATGCCCTGCTCGTTGTGGGCGCGATAGGTGGGAAGCTCGTTCCGTACCTGGTAGAGCGCCTCGCCGAGGCCGGCCACGTTGCCGTGGCCGAAGATCGCCCAGACCCCGGGAAACAGCGGCTTGATCTCGCCCTCGATGTCGACCTTCTGGGCCATCATGTAGCGGATGACGGCCTGGGCCATGGTGAGTCGAATGGTTGTCATGGTCTTTCGCCCTTGATCAGGAGTCGTTGCCCTGCCCCGGGCACCCGGGGCCCGTGCGTTCAGGCGGCGCGCTGCCGCGCCTTCCAGGTGTCCACCAGCTCGCGGTAGTTGACCACCACGGCCTCGATCAGCTGCCGATCATCATAGTCGCCGCGCAGCCATTTCCGGCTGGGCTCCCCGAAGATGGTGCGGCCCACCGCGAACCCCTTGCAGACACCGAAGCCGGCACTGTCCATGAAGCCCTTCTTCAGCTCCTCGACCGGCGCATCCAGGCCCAGCATCACCACCCCGCGACAGTGGGGAGCCCGCGCGGCGAGCAGGTCGGTGATGCGCTGCCAGGCGGCCGGCGTCTGTGGCGGCAGCTTCCACCAGTCGGGCTGCACGCCCAGGTTGTAGAAGCGCTGCATGGCGTTGAGGAAGGTGTCGTCGTCGCTGGCCAGGTCGCGGGGCGGAATGATCTCCAGCAGCAGCTCGTGGCCCGACTCGCAGCAGGCGCGATAGAGCTCGATCACCTGGCGCTCCTGGTCGCGACGCAGTTGGACCTGGTCCTCGGGATGGTAGAACACCAGGCACTTGACGATATGCTCGCGCGGCCAGGTCTTGAGCCGCGAACCGATGCTGCGGCCGCCTTCCAGCTCGAGGGGGCGCGAACTGGGCAGTTCCACGGGGCGGCCGATCCACCAGCCGCGACCGGTGACGTCGTTGAGGGCATCCAGGCCATAGGTATCATCGATCAGCACCCCGACCTGGCTGTCGCCCAGGTGTTCGCTGCCGCGCTCGGCGGCCTGAACCAGCAATCGCTTGAGGGTCTTGATGCGGGAGGGGTCGGCGCCCTCCTCGCGAGCCATGTCGAAGAGCTGCTTGCGATGGTCGAAGGCCAGGATGCACAGGTCCTTCCACTCGATGGGCGTGCGCTGGGTGGTCACCCGATGCAGGTAGTTCAAGCGCGTATCGAGGTCCGGCCGCGGGATCGACTCGGCACGCACCAGGTAGTCGTCGAGCTCCTCGGCGCTGGGAATGGCCGGCGCGCAGCCATGGCGCGACACCACCAGGGCACCGCAGGCGTTGGCATAGGCACAGCTTTGCGCATGGGACTCACCTTGCAGCCAGCCCCGCAGGAAGCCACTCATGAAGGCGTCGCCGGCGCCCAGCACGTTGAGCACGTCCACCCGCACGCCGGTGTGCACCTCGAAATCGTCCTCGCTGTCGGGAATCGCCCCGTCGAGCACCGTGCACCCCTGGGCGCCGAGCTTGAGCACGATGGTGGCATCGGTCAGCTCTCGCATCGCCTTGAGCGCCGTGATGGTGTCGGTACTGCCACCGGCGATATGCACCTCCTCCTCGGTGCCGACCACCAGGTCCAGGTCCGGCAGGATGGTCTGCAGGTGGCGGCTGACGCCCTCGTCGGAGACGAAGCGGGTCTCGCCGTCGCCCAGGGTGGTCAGCCCCCACAGCACCGGCCGGTAGTCGATGTCCAGGATCACCTTGGTGCCCGCCGCCTTGGCGTACTCGATGGCGGTCTTGCTGGTCTGGTAGGTCTGCTCGGTGGAGAAGTGGGTGCCGGTGATCAGCAGCGCCCGGCTGGAGGCGATGAACTCGGCACTGAAATCGCCACTGTCGACGGCCATGTCGGCGCAGTCCTGGCGATAGAAGATCAGCGGGAAGGTGTCCCGGTCCTTGATCCCCAGGATCACCAGGCCGGTGAGGCGCTCCTTGTCGGTCACCACATGACTGGTGTCGACGCCGGCGCGGGCCAGTTCTTCGCGCACGAAGCGCCCCATGTGCTCGTCGCCCACCCGGGTCAGCATGGCGGACTTGAGGCCCAGGCGGGCGGTGCCGTAGGCGATGTTACCCGAGGAACCGCCCAGGTACTTGGCGAAGCCGCTCATGTCCTCCAGGCGGCTGCCGATCTGCTCACCATAGAGGTCGACGGCAGCGCGCCCCAGGCAGATCAGGTCCAGTGTCTTGGTGTCTTTCATGGGATCGCATCCTACTGTTGGCCTGTGCGGGCATGCCCGGTCGATCCTGGATCACGCTGCGGGCACCGCCGGCTGGTTTACCGTTTCGTCAGTTCTTGTGTTCCAACTGAGCCCATAATAGAACGAAGATTCCAATTATTCAACAAATGGAAAAGATGATTCATCCATCTTTGGTCGTAGGTTACCGACCAACGACAGAGCCCCGGACCGTCGGACCCGGGGCTCGCTGTCACGCCAACGGAAGACGACCTCGTCAGGCGTAGAAGGCCGGGCGCTCGGGCATCTCGATGGCCTCGATGGCGCCGCTCTCCTGGGCCCTGACGCAGACGTCACCGGCAATGGCCGCGGCATAGCCGTCCCAAGACGACGGGCCGGTTACCTCGCCCGCGGCGACACCGTCGATGAAGCCCTGGAGCTCCACGTCGAAGGCGTCGTTGAAACGTTTCTTCCAGTCCTGGAGGATCTCGCAGGACAGTTGCCCGGCCTGGCGGAAGGTCAGGCTCTGGGGTTCGGGCAGGCGGGCGATGCCCTCCTCGCCCACCACGTCGCACTGGATGTCGTAGCCGTAGCGGCAGTTGACGAACACCTCGACGTCGATACGCACGCCCTTGACGGTCTCCAGCAGCACGATCTGCGGATCCTCCACCTTGCTGTGGGCGTGGCGCGTCTTGCGCGGGAAGATCACCTGGGCACTCTTGTAGTCGTCGTCGAGCAACCAGCGGAAGGTGTCCAGCTCGTGGATCAGGGTGTCGTGGATGGCCATGGGCGTGACATAGCGCTCCGGCACCTCCGGGTTGCGGTGGGCCGCGTGGATCATCAGCGGCTCGCCCAACCGGTCGGCATCGATGGCCTCCTTCATCAGGTTGTAGCCACTGTCGTAACGACGCATGAAGCCGACCTGGACCAGGCGGCGGCCCGCCTCGATCTCGGCATCGATGATGTTGCGGCAGCCCTCGGCGGTGGTCGCCAGCGGCTTCTCGCAGAACACGTACTTTCCTGCCGCGATGGCCGCCAGCACGTACTCCTCGTGGGTGGGGCCCCAGGAGGTAACCAGCACGGCATCCACGTCGTCGGCCTGGATCAGCGACTGGCCGTCCTCATATACCTTCGCAGCGAGCCCCAGGCGCTCGACCACGGCCCGGGCCTGGTCCTGGTTGACGTCGGTGACGGCGACGATCTCGCCGCCGGTGAGATTCTGGGTGATACGACGGGAGTGCTCCTCGCCGATCATCCCCGTGCCGATGACTCCGATTCTGATTGTCATGTTGCTCTCTCCGAATTATTTCCAGTATTTGTCAACGTAGCGCTGGATCTCGTTGCGCATGAAGCGTGATGACTCCTCGGCCTTCTCTTCCCAGGCGAAGACGCAGGCGGTCATGATGCCGTCGAAGCCCACGTCGGCCAGGGTCTTGAAGAAGAGGTCCCAGTTCACCTCGCCTTCACCGATGTTGAGGTGCTGGTGGACCCGGGCGGTGGAGCCAGGCGGGTTGATGATGTAGCGCAGCCCGGAGGAGGCCTTGTGGTTGAAGGTGTCGGCCACGTGGACATGGGCCAGCACCGGCGCGCAGTCCCGGATCATCTGTTCCATGTCGTCGCCGAAGTGGAAGGTGTGCGGCGCACAGTAGAGAAACTTGACGTTGTCGGAATTGATGGTGCGAATCATGTCCACCGCGGGGTGCAGTGTCTCGACGAAGTCATCCGGATGTGGCTCGACGTTGAGCTGGATCCCCTCGCGCTCGAAGATCGGCACCAGCTCCTCCATGGAGCGCCACCAGGAGGCCTCGCTGGACTCGGTGGTCGCCCCGCCCTGGCAGCAGCTGGAACAACTGCCCCGCTCGGGGTGCGGGCCACGGCCGAACTCGGAGTTCATGGTGTCGACGCCCAGCTCCACGGCGATCTCGATGGCCTGCTTCCAGTACTTCACCGCCGCCTGGCGCTCGTCCTCGTGGGGACTCGCCCAGCGATACATGGGTAGCAGGGAGGAGAGCTGGACGCCGTGGTCGCGGAGCGACTTCTTGAAGGACTGCAGGCGCTGGGGATAGACCCGCGGATGCACGAACCAGTCGAGGAAGTCGGCACGCGGGGAGAGCTCGATATACTCGTAGCCCAGGTCGGCGGCGAGCCGGGGCAGGTCATCGAGGGGCACATGACGGTGCATGAAGGGGTCGAGGGCGATCTTCATGATCAGGATCCTCCGGTAGGTTGATGGATCAGCGCTGGAGGCCGGCCTGGACAAAGTCCATGCTGTCGCGCAGGGCGGTAACCGGATCCGTCAGGGCATGCACCGACTCGGCGAAGGGTTCGAAGGAGACGTAGCCGTCATAGCCATCCGCCAGCAGTTGCCGGAGCTGGCCGACGTTGTCCAGCCGGTCGCGCTCGCCGACCAGCAGGCGGTGCTCGTCGAGCATGTCATCGAAGCTCAGCTCGGGGTCCTCGACGCCGGAGATATGCACCAGCCCGGTGCGCTCGGCGAAGAAGGCGGTCTCCCCGGCCCCCTGGTGATGGAAGGTGTCGTGGACCAGGCCGAAGCGCGATGCCAGGCCCAGTGAGCGGATCGCCTCCACCGCCTCGGCCTTGGTGCGCAGCGAGGAGATGGGAAAGCCCAGCGGCTCGACGAAGCCCTGCAGGTCGTAGCGACCGAGGATGTCGTCCAGGGCGGTCAGCGCCTGCTCGAGGCCGGCGCGTCGTTCTTCCGCGGAGGCGCTGTAGTCGCCATCCACCAGCGGGCAGAGCACCAGCCCCCGGCCGCCGGCGGCATCGACCAGCTGCGCCAGTTTCTCGGCCTGGGCGGCGCGCTCCTCGTTCCAGATATTGAAGGGGTACAGGGCATTGATGCTCAGCACCTCGATGCCCAGCTCCCGGGCGCGCTCTCCGGCGGCGCGGGCCTGTTCGAGTTCGATGATGCTGTTGGTGCCGACATCATTGCGCAGCTCCACTGCGCCCAGGCCCATCTCGGCGGCGGTCTCGATCAGCTGCTGTGGCGTCCAGCGCGGACAGACCATGTGATTCAGGGAAAACATGAGTGATGGCTTGGACATCGATATATCCACCCTTGGTCATGGGTTGTTGATGGTCGAGGCGGCTTGGTATCCCGCGAGAAGCGGGTGGCCGCTCAGTGACGGTTTGTTCGTGGTCGTGCGTGAACCAGCGTTGGCGCAACACCGGGCGGCGTGCTGGATGACATGAAGGCTAGAACAATCATTCCGATAAGGCAATAAACAGAATATTTCGTTTGAGATTCGTTTCGACGTCCCGAGAGGCAGGTTTTTTTATCGAACAATCAACACCTTGATAGTCATATCAGTGGGTGGCGAGCCGTGGCCTGCCCTGCGCTCTACGACCAAAGCAGCAGATTTCGACGGGTCAGCGCCTCGGTCATGGCGGCCGTTGGCCAGGAAGGGACTCACCGTTCTATACTAACGTATCAATAGAATTTTTATTCCAGAAAGGCTAGAGTGGTTTCAAGATGCGAAGTCGGCGTCGAGACGTCGCTGGCCGGTAGATCATAGAGGCGGACACCATGACCCAGACCCCACGGGACTTCACCGAACTGGAAGCGCGCATCACCGAGGACTACCCCTCGCTGAGCCGACGGCTGCAGCAGACGGCGCGCTTCCTGCTCGACCATCCGCAGCAGGTCGCCTTCGCCACGGTGGCCAAGCTGGCCGAGCAGGCCGGCGTCACGCCCTCCACCCTGATCCGCTTCGCCAACAGCTTCGGCTTCAAGGGCTTCTCGGAGATGCAGCAGCTGTTCCGGGCGCGCCTGGTGGACGAACTGCCAAACTACACCGAGCGCATCCATGCCGTGCGCACCGCCACCGGCGAGACACCCGGCAGCACTCAGCTGTTGTGGGAGTTCGCCGAAGCCAACCGCGAGGTGCTCGACCAGTTGCCGAGCCGCATCGATCCACGCAGCCTGGAACAGGCGCTGGACATCTTCGAGCAGGCCGAGATCGTGCATGTGATGGGCGCACGGCGCAGCTTCGTGGTGGCCAACTATTTCACCTATGCGCTGCACCACATCGACAAGCGCACTCACCTGGTCAACGCCCTGGGCGGCATGCATGCCGAGCAGCTGAAGTCGATCGGCCCCCGCGATGCCCTGCTGGTGGTGAGCTTCTCACCCTACGCCCAGGAATCCCGCGACGCCGCCGAGGAAGCCGTGCGTCGTGGCATCCCGCTGGTGGTGATCACCGACTCCAGCCTGAGCCCCTTGGCGCTCCTGGCCGATGTTTCGCTGGTGGTGCATGAGGCCGAGGTCAAGAGCTTTCGCGGCCTGACCGCCTCGCTATGCCTCAGCCAGACCCTGGCCATCTCCCTTGGGGTGCGCCAGGACAAGGCCCGTGACGAGGCCGAGCGGGAGGACACCCCGGCGACTCGCTGAAGAGCCGACAACCTATTCCATACCGTTTCCCCAAAGAGGAGGGCACACGATGACATCCCTACTGGTACGCCCCCACGCGCCCGATGCCCAAGGCAAGGTGCTGGAAGTCACCCCCGAATCCGCCGGCTGGGACCATGTGGGCTTTCGCGTGCACAAACTGGCGAAGGGCCAGGGGCTTGAGGCCAACACCGGTGACCGCGAGCACTGCCTGGTGCTGCTGTCGGGTCACGCCACCGTGACCAGCGGCGAGCACCGCTGGGAGGACATCGGCGAGCGCATGGATATCTTCGAGAAGATACCGCCCTATGCCGTCTACCTGCCGGATGGCGTGAGCTTCAGCGTGGAAGCCACCACCGACCTCGAACTGGCCGTGTGCAGCGCCCCGGGCAAGGGCAATCACGCCCCGCGCCTGATCACCCCGGACCAGGTCAAGCGCAGCACTCGGGGAACCGGCACCAATACCCGCCATATCCAGGACATCCTGCCGGAGACCGAACCGGCCGACAGCCTGCTGGTGGTGGAGGTCTACACGCCGGCCGGCAACTGGTCCAGCTACCCGCCGCACAAGCACGACGTGGACAACCTGCCCGAGGAGTCGATCCTCGAGGAGACCTACTACCACCGCCTGAACCCCTCCCAGGGCTTCGCCTTCCAGCGGGTCTACACCGACGACCGCTCCCTGGACGAGACCATGGCGGTGGAGGACGGCTGCTGCGTGATGGTGCCCCGCGGCTATCACCCCGCCGGCACGCCCCACGGCTACGAGCTCTACTACCTGAACGTGATGGCCGGCCCCAAGCGCAAGTGGAAGTTCCAGAACGACCCGGCCCATGAGTGGATCGTCAAGCAGTGAGCGGGCTCTCCGCCTGCACCGTCGGACTCTCCGTCCTGACGTCTCTTCGCCCCGCTTCGGCGGGGTATTTTTTTGAACCTCAACCCCAACGGGGGAGGAACAGGGGTTCCATTTATACCAAAGTATAGAACGTATTTTTTGCAAAGCCACGCAATGGAATCTATATTCCATTACGTGGGTAGACGAGACCTCACGCTCCACCCTGCCGGCCGCGGTCCGAAACCCCCGGCCGGTGACAACCACAACAACGGTTCACTTCAGGAGACTCAATGATGAAACGCCTACTGCTCGGTGCCGCCATCTTTGCCACCTGCACCTCCTCCGCCATGGCCCAGTCCATCGGCGTCTCTGTTGCCTGGTTCGACGACAACTTCCTCACCACCATGCGCAACGCCATGGAAGCCGAGGCCCAGGCCCAGGGCTACGATATTCAGTTCCTGGACGCCCAGGGCGACATCGGTCGCCAGATCAGTCAGACCCAGAGTCTTGCCGCCAAGGACGTCGATGCCATCATCATCAACCCGGTCGACACCGCCGCCACCGGCAGCATGACCGAGGTCGCCGTGGAGAACGGCATCCCGCTGGTCTACGTCAACCGTCAGCCCGAGGGCAACGATCTCGACCATGACGGCGTGGTCTTCGTCGGCTCGGACCAGAAGATCTCCGGCGAGATGCAGATGAAGGCCCTGGCCGAGAAGCTCGGCGGCGAGGGCAAGGTCGCCATCATGCTGGGAGAGCTTTCCTCGGGGGCGACGCACCAACGCACCGACGGGGTCAAGGAAGTCGCCGCCGAGTATCCCGGTATCGAGATCGTCGAGGAACAACCGGCCGACTACCAGCGCACCGAAGCCATCGACCTGATGACCAACTGGATCGTCGGCGGCCAGCAGATCGATGCCGTCGCCGCCAACAACGACGAGATGGCCATCGGCGCCCTCAACGCCATGCGCCAGCTGGGCATTTCACCGCAGGACATCCTGGTAGGCGGCATCGATGCCACTCGCGATGCCCTGGATTCGATGCAGCGCGGCGAACTGGCCGTCACCGTCTTCCAGGACCCGGTCGGCCAGGGCGGCGGTGCCGTGAAGGCCGCGATTGCGCTGGCCGAGGGCAAGGAGGTCGACAACATCACCCTGGTGCCCTTCGAGCTGGTCACCCCCGAGACCCTTGAAGAATTCCTTGCCGATAAATGAGGTGTTCGGCCCGCCGTCGAGCGGCGGGCCGGCCTCGAAGCCTCCGGAGGACACAGCATGGCGACAATGACCGCCGAAGACCTGACCCCCGACACCGCCGAGCTCCTGCTCGAGGTCGTGGACGCCCGCAAGACCTTTCCCGGCGTGGTGGCGCTGGACAACGTCCAGTTCAAGGTCCGCCCGGGCACCGTGCATGCCCTGATGGGCGAAAACGGCGCCGGCAAGTCCACCCTGATGAAGATCATCGCCGGCATCTACATTCCCGACCAGGGTGAGGTGCGCCTCCACGGCAAGACGCTTACCCTCAATGGCCCACTCGATGCCCTGGAGGCCGGCATCGCCATGATCCATCAGGAGCTCAACCTGATGCCGTTCATGACCATCGCCGAGAACATCTGGATCCGCCGTGAGCCGCTGAATGCTATCGGCCTGGTCGACCACCACCGCATGCACCAGATGACCGAGGCGCTGTTCGAGCGCCTGGGTATCGACATGAACCCGGAAACCGAGGTGCGCCACCTCACGGTGGCCGGGCGCCAGATGATCGAGATCGCCAAGGCGGTCTCCTATGAGTCCGACGTGCTGATCATGGACGAGCCCACCTCCGCGCTCACGGACCGGGAGGTCGAACACCTGTTCCGGATCATCAACGACCTGCGCGCCCAGGGTAAGGGCATCATCTATATCACCCACAAGATGGACGAGGTGTTCGAGATCGCCGACGACATCTCGGTGTTCCGCGACGGCCAGTTCATCCACTCCGCGCCGGCCAGTGAACTCGATTCCGACGCGATCATCCAGTTGATGGTCGGCAGGGAAGTCTCCCAGATGTTCCCCAAGGAGGAGGTGCCCATCGGCGAGGTGGTGCTCTCGGTGGACAACCTCGGCCTCGAGGGTGTCTTCGAGGACATCAGCTTCGAGGTCCGCGCCGGCGAGATCCTCGGCATAGCCGGCCTGATGGGCTCCGGGCGCACCAATGTGGCCGAGACGCTGTTCGGCGTGACCCCACCCACCGCGGGCACCATCGCCATCGACGGCCAGGAAACCGTGATCAGCTCGCCCCACCAGGCCATGCTGCGCGGCCTGGCGCTGCTCACCGAGGACCGCAAGGAGACTGGCCTGTTCCTGAACCTGTCGGTCATCGAGAACATGGAGATGGCCGTACTGCGCGACGGCTACACCCGGGGCACCTTCGTCCAGCAGGGTCGCCTCGACCACGAGTGCGACACCATGAATGAGCTCCTGCGCGTCAAGACCCCCAGCCTCGACGAGCGCATCGGCAACCTCTCCGGCGGCAACCAGCAGAAGGTGCTGATCGGCCGCTGGCTGATGACCAAGCCACGCATCCTGATCCTCGACGAACCCACACGCGGCATCGACGTGGGTGCCAAGGCCGAGATCCACAAGCTGATCAGCAAGCTCGCCGGCGAGGGCGTGGCGGTGATCATGATCTCGTCGGAGTTGCCGGAAGTGCTCGGCATGAGCGACCGCATCATGGTCATGCACGAAGGCAAGGTCACCGGCTTCCTCGACCGGGCCGAGGCCAACCAGGTCAACATCATGGAACTCGCCTCATCGCCGGTGGAGCCGCCGGTCGTCGAGGAATGACTCCTGCCGCGACAGACAACTACAGGTGAATCAACATGGCTAATGCAACCGACACCCCCGAGACCACCCAGCACCTGGAGGTGGTCAAGAAACGCAAGAAACGCATTCCCACCGAGGTGAGCATCCTGCTGGTGCTGATCGGCATCGCGGTGCTCTTCGAGATCCTCGGCTGGGTCGTGCGTGGCGACTCCTTCCTGATGAACCCCCAGCGCCTGCTGATCATGATCCTGCAAGTGTCAATCATCGGTGTCATCGCCATCGGGGTGACCCAGGTGATCATCACCGGCGGCATCGACCTGTCGTCGGGCTCGGTACTCGCCCTGACCGCCATGGTCACCGCCAGCCTGGCACAGCAGTCCGATTACCTGCGCGCCGTCTACCCCGCGCTCACCGACCTGCCATGGTTCATCCCCTTGCTCGCCGGGCTAGTGGTCGGGGCCTTGGCGGGATTGATCAATGGCGCCTTGATCGCCTTCGCCATGATCCCCCCCTTCATCGCCACCCTGGGCATGATGGTCAGCGCCCGCGGCCTTGCCCGCGCCTACACCGAGGGTCAGCCGGTGAGCATGCTGACCGACGAGTTCACCTGGATCGGCTCCGGTGCCAACCCGGTGATCATCTTCCTCGCCGTGGCCGTGATCTTCCATATCGCGCTCAAGTACACCCGCTACGGCAAGTATACCTATGCCATCGGCGCCAACCCCCAGGCCGCTCGCGTCTCCGGCATCAATGTGCGCCGCCACCTGATAATGGTCTATTCCATCGCCGGCCTGCTCGCCGGCCTCGCCGGGGTCGTGGCTTCGGCCCGCGCAGGCACCGGTCAGGCGGGCATGGGCATCATGTACGAGCTCGATGCCATCGCGGCAGCCGTCATCGGCGGCACCAGCCTGGCCGGCGGCGTGGGACGTATCGCCGGCACCGTGATCGGGGCGTTGATCCTGGGCGTGATGCTCAGCGGCTTCACCTTCCTGGGCGTCGATGCCTACTATCAGGACATCGTCAAGGGCGCGATCATCGTCGCCGCGGTCATCATCGACCAGTACCGTCAGCGCAAGCGCAACAAGACCGCCTGATACCGATCATCGTCGCGCTCCCTTTCGCTGCCACACCACCCGGTGTGGCAGCGTTCTTTTTCACCCCAGCGCCTTGGCCACCAGTTGCACGCCGACGATGGCCATGGCCAGGATCACCAGGCGATAGAAGAGCGCCTCGCTGACCCGCTGCTGCAGCCACAGGCCGCTGCGCACCCCGAACCAGGCCACCGGCACCAGCAGCAGAGAGGCCCAGGCGCTGGTGATATTGATCTCGCCGAGCCACAGGTAGGGCCCGAGTTTCATCAGGTTCACCGCGGCGAAGGCCAGCGCGCTGGTGGCGATGAAGGTCTCCTTGGGCAAACGCCGGGGGATCAGGTAGAGGTTGAGCGGCGGCGCCCCGGCATGGGCCAGGAAGCTGGTGAAGCCGCAGCCGGTACCGGCCGGCAGCGCCCAGCGCGGCGAGATGGGCCGCCCGGCCGCCGGCCTGAGCAGCATATAGGCGGCGAACAGCAGCGAGAGCACGCCGAGCAGCAGGCGCACCCCGTTCTCGTCGAGAGTGCCGGCCAGCAGGGTGCCGATGACCACGCCGACCGCCAGCCCCGGCACCAGGCGGCGCACCTCGGCACCATCGTGCCGGCCCCACCAGGCCTTGACCGTGAAGGCGTCCATCACCAGCAACAGCGGCAGCAGCAGGCCGGCCGCCTCGATGGGCCCGATGGCCAGCGCCATCAGCGGTACCGAGAGGGTCCCGAAACCGCCGGCGAAGCCGCCCTTGGAGACGCCGGTGAGGTAGGTGGAGGTCACGATCAGGGTCCAGGCGAGCCAGGAGTAGTCGGGCAGCATCGGGCATCCTTGCGGCGAAACGGGCATGACAGACACGAAAATGCCGGGGCGGTGTGCCGCCCCGGCGTTCGATCATACCAACCTGCGTGGTCAAGTCACCGCATCAGGCGGCGTCGCGCTTGGCGTCACTCGCGGCCTGCATGGACAGGGCGGTATCGAGCATGCGGTTGGAGAAGCCCCACTCGTTGTCGTACCAGGCCATCACCTTGACCAGGCGACCGTTCACCCGGGTGTGGTTGGCGTCGAAGGTCGAGGAGTTGGCGTCGTGGTTGAAGTCGATGGAGACCAGCGGCTGGGCGTTGACCGCCAGCACCGGCGAGCCCTCGGCGGCCTTGGCGACGATGGCGTTGATCTCTTCCTTGGTGGTGTCGCGGCTGGCGGTGAACACCAGGTCCACCAGCGAGACGTTGATCACCGGCACCCGCACCGCCAGGCCGTCGAACTTGCCGGCGAGTTCGGGCAGGACCAGCCCCACCGCCGCCGCGGCCCCGGTCTTGGTCGGGATCATCGAGTGGGTGGCGCTGCGCGCCCGGTAGGGGTCGCTGTGGTAGACATCGGAGAGGTTCTGGTCGTTGGTGTAGGCGTGCACCGTGGTCATCAGGCCGTTCTCGATGCCCACCGCCTCGTTGAGGGCCTGGGCCACCGGGGCCAGGCAGTTGGTGGTGCAGGAAGCGTTGGAGACCACCTTGTGCTCGGCGGTCAGCACGTCCTCGTTGACGCCGTAGACCACGGTGGCGTCGGCGTCGGGGCTGGGCGCGGAGATCAGCACCCGCTGGGCGCCGGCCTCGATGTGCTTGGCCGCGGCGGCACGCTTGGTGAACAGGCCGGTGCATTCCATCACCAGGTCGATGTCCAGCAACTTCCAGGGCAGGGCGGCCGGGTCGCGCTCGGAGAGGATGGTGATGCGGTCGCCATCCACGCTCAGGCTCTCCTCGTCATGTTCTACCTTGAAGGGAAAGTGGCCGTGCACGGTGTCGTGACGCAGCAAATGGGCATTGAGGGCGGGATCGCCCAGGTCGTTGATGGCGACCACTTGCACACGATTGCGGTAGCCGTTCTCGTAAAGGGCGCGAAGCACGTTGCGGCCGATGCGGCCGAAGCCGTTGATGGCGATCTTGAGCGTCATGGCGTCTTTCCTCTCGCTCCAGTGGCGTCTGGTGGGTCGTGGCTGAGCCGATTGGCGGAGGCATCCAGGCTTGGCGACCGGCGTCGATCTCGTCCCTGCGTAACGGCCTGCGGCTCATCTGCCCCTTAATGTGGACCAGTCGACAAAAAGACTCAAGTATTTTTTAGTAACTTTACAACATATGGTTCTGCCATGGCCAAGACGCGAATTTCACCGGAATGCCGCACCATACGGAGATAGTTCGACTAGATGCATCGATTCATCTGCGTGATCAGGCAGAGACATCGCCGCATCATGACGCGTCTTTATGTAGTAAACTTACCAGAAAGGCGCTATCGTACCCCGACAACAACACAGCCCCACCGGAGGAGCCCGACATGTCGAGCACACCGCTGCACGATCCCATCCGCCGCACCAAGATCGTCGCCACCCTGGGCCCGGCCAGCGACCGCGACGGCGTGCTGGAGGCGATGATCGCCGCCGGCGTCGATGTGGTACGCCTCAATTTCTCCCACGGCGCGCCCGACGACCACCGTCGCCGCCTCGTGCAGGTGCGCGAAGCCGCCTCCCGCCTGGGCCGCAGCGTCGCGGCGCTGGGCGACCTGCAGGGGCCCAAGATCCGCATCGCCCGCTTCCGCGACGGCGCCGTGGACCTCGAGGAGGGCCAGCCCTTCATCCTCGACATGGCGCTCGACGGCAACG
>NZ_JAKVPY010000163.1:0-500 GCF_022487945.1 Halomonas flagellata | reverse complement strand
CCGCCTGCAGGGTGAAGTTCAGATCATTGACGGCGGTGACGTCGCCATCCGGCGTTTTAAAGGTGACGCGAAGATCTTTCACGTCCAGCAGTAGCCCGCTGTGGCTCTGCGCTTGCGGCGCTTTTGCCGTTTCAATCATGGTCATGGCAGCGCTCCTTAGCGGTCTTTCGGGTCGAGGGCATCACGCAGACCATCGCCGATAAAGTTGAAACAGAACAGGGTCACCACCAGGAAACCCGCCGGGAACAACAGTAGCCAGGGCGAAACTTCCATTGAGTTGGCGCCATCGCTGAGCAATGCCCCCCAGCTGCTGAGCGGCTCCTGCGTCCCCAGTCCCAGGAAACTGAGGAAGGATTCGAAGAGGATCATGCTGGGGACCAGCAGCGAGGCATACACCACCACCACCCCCAGCACGTTGGGGACGATATGGCGCAGCACGATGCTCGCCGTCGAGACCCCGCCGACCTGCGCGGCTTCGATAAACTCTTTGCGCTTCAGGC
>NZ_JAKVPY010000162.1:0-500 GCF_022487945.1 Halomonas flagellata | reverse complement strand
CCCTGCCGCTTTCTTCCCATTGTGCCAGAGTGGGCGAATGTACACGATTAGCCGCATGTGTAATACATCCATTTCCCCCACCCGTCTTAAAATATGCAATAGCTTTATTGTAAATCTCGCGATTGTCACATAAAATCCCAATAGCGATCATCGCTGCCATATTGCAAAGGTCCCAATTCGCGAGGTAATTGGTAATACATGCGTCATTGTGATCCAATCCAAAACTATTTCCGTAAAGAAAACGTTCTACCAAGGGGTAATAAAAGACATTAAGCAAGTAATCTTTAAACCTTTCAAATTCAAATCCGGGATAGTCCCGCATCATTTCAGCTGCATTGGCAAACTGGTAACCAAAAAGTCCGGAAGCCAGATACCTGTCCGCATTCCCCGTAAGCTTAGTATGTGTTGCAGACCAATCGTTCAGTATTTCCACAGCCTTGTCGCCATGAGCACTCTTTCCGGTGATTTTCCATATCAAAGCGTGCTGATAGGCTGCTGCA
>NZ_JAKVPY010000161.1:0-507 GCF_022487945.1 Halomonas flagellata | reverse complement strand
ATAAAAAGAAAACCGCCCTCTGGGCCTTCGGCCTGACCGATGAGGTTTTCGCCGCCGCTACCGCCACAGCCTCATCAAAACGCTGCTGCGCGGAGAGCGGGCTGAAGCGACGCTCCACCGGATAAGCGCGCCCCTCCGAGACCACCACCGGCGCCTCCGGCAGCAGACGCTGCAGGCGATCGTTATCGAGGGTCGCCGACATGATCAGCAGCTTGAGATCGTCACGTAACCCCTGCTGGACGTCCAGCAGCAGGGCCAGGGCCAGATCCGCCTGCAGGCTGCGCTCGTGAAACTCATCGAGGATCACCACCTGGGCGTCGAAAGCCAGCGCCCGGGCAATTGCCACCATGTGACGCTGGGCGATGCTGAGGGTTTTCAGCGTGGCTCGCGGGTCGATCTGGACTTCCAGCCGGGTGAGGATCTCGTTGGCTCTGCGGTGCATCGCCGGCCAGTCGAGCGTTTTCAGCAGTCCCTTATACAGATACTGGCCGACGAAAATGGTTTCGC
>NZ_JAKVPY010000160.1:0-509 GCF_022487945.1 Halomonas flagellata | reverse complement strand
ATGATGGGAATGGGCCCGCTGGAGATGGTCAACGCCATTGAGAGCGGGATCGGCGGTACGCTGGGCTTCCTGGCGGCGGTGATCGGTCTCGGCACCATTCTCGGCAAGATGATGGAGGTCTCCGGCGCGGCGGAGCGCATCGGCCTGACGCTCCAGCGCTGCCGCTGGCTGTCGGCGGACGTGATTATGGTGCTGGTCGGCCTGGTCTGCGGCATTACCCTGTTTGTCGAAGGCGGGGTGGTGCTGCTGATCCCGCTGGCATTCTCCATCGCCAAAAAAACCAATACTTCGCTGCTGAAGCTGGCTATTCCGCTGTGTTCCGCGCTGATGGTGGTGCACTGCGTGGTACCGCCGCATCCGGCCGCGCTGTTCGTGGCGAATAAACTGGGGGCTGATATCGGGACGGTTATCGTCTATGGCCTGCTGGTCGGTCTGATCGCCTCGCTGGTCGGCGGCCCGCTGTTCCTCAGGCTGCTCGGCAACCGCCTGCCGTTTAAACCAGTGCCAGC
>NZ_JAKVPY010000159.1:0-511 GCF_022487945.1 Halomonas flagellata | reverse complement strand
GGTGAACGCACTATGGCCACACTGGAGCGTCTTCTGAGCCTGCTGTCAGTTTTTGACGTGGTGGTATGGATGACGGATGGCTGGCCGCTGTATGAACCCCGCCTGAAGGGAAAGCTGCACGTTATCAGCAAGCGTTACACTCAGCGCATTGAGCGACATAACCTGAATCTGAGACAACATCTGGCAAGGCTGGGACGGAAGTCACTGTCGTTCTCAAAATCGGTGGAGCTGCATGACAAAGTCATCGGGCATTATCTGAACATAAAACACTATCAGTAAGTTGGAGTCATTACCGGTTCTCTTTGTCTTTTAGTGATTCTATAAACCTCATTACGTCTGAATATAAAAATCTATTATTTGATTTATGTGGCTCATGAGGTTGTGGGATGGTCTTGTTTTTGAATGTGCCAGTTTTCTTAATGGCAAAGATTAACTCACCTTCTGTTATTCCTAACATTTCAGCAAATGTTTTTGCTTCTATAGTTACTGACTTCATTTAATTAACTCTCAT